>JANLYO010000200.1:0-2300 GCA_031365665.1 Rhodoferax sp.
CGACGGCAACCTGCACTACAACGTGCAGGCGCCAGTAGGTGGTGACGCCATGCGTTTTGTGCTGGAGCGCGAAGACGAGGTGAATGCGGTTGTGTTTGACTCGGTGGATCAATTTGGCGGATCGATCTCGGCTGAGCATGGCGTGGGCAGCATGAAGGTTGACAAACTGGTCCAGCACAAATCGGCGGTGGCGCTGAACATGATGCGGGCCATCAAGCTGGCGCTGGACCCGACCAATTTGATGAACCCCGGGCGCGTCGTGCGGGTTTGAATTTTTGAATCGACTGGAGTGGTATGGGCTTGCTCACCGGATTTCGTGTTCTAGATTTTGGCCGCTTCATCGCCGGGCCTTACGCCGCTGCGCTGCTGGCTGACATGGGTGCCGACGTGATCCGCGTCGAACGCCCCGAAGGCGGCGAAGACCGTTGCGTGTTGCCCGTGGCCGAGTCCGGCGAAGGCGGCATGTTTCTGCAGATCAACCGCAACAAGCGTTGCCTCACGCTCGATTTGGCGTCTGTCAAGGGCCGCGAGATCGTGCGCCAATTGATCAAGACCGCCGATGTGGTGGTGGCCAACTTGCCCACGCCCACGCTCAAACAACTGGGGCTGGACTACGAGACCGTCAGCGCGCTGAACCCGCGCTGCGTGCTGGTCACCGTGAACGCCTACGGCACTGTCGGCCCCTGGAGCCGGCGCCCCGGTTTTGACGGCGTGGGCCAGGCCATGAGCGGCGCCATGTACATGACCGGCACGCCCGACGCGCCGCGCCGCGCCATCGCCACCTACATCGACTTTTCGACCGCGCAGGCCTGCGCCATGGGCGCGCTGGCCGCCTTGTGGGCGCGCGACAAAGCCGGGCCACAAGGCAAAGGCCAGCTGGTCGAAGGCTCGCTGTTGCGCAGCGCCGTGATCCAGACCAACGGCCTCTTGATCGAACAGCATGTGCACGCGCCCGACCGCGTTCCCCAGGGCAACCGGGGCTTTGCCACGTCCCCCAGCGACGCCTTCAAAACCAAAACCGGCTGGCTCTTGATACAGACTATTGGCGACGCGATGTTCCGGCGCGTCTGCGACCTGATCGGCCAACCCGGCATGAAGACCGACCCGCGTTTTGCCGACGACATGGCGCGCGGCGAGCACAGCACCGAGATCAGCCGCGTGGTGGGCGAATGGTGCGCCAGCGTGACTCGCGAGCAAGCGCTGGACGCCCTGGCCCAAGCCAAGATTCCATCAGGCCCCATCTACACCCCGCGCGAGACGCTGCAAGACGCCCAGATCAAGGCGGCAGACCTGTTGCCGCTGCGCAGCTTCCCCGGCATGCACCAGCCCTACCCGCTGGCGCCGCACCCGGTGGATATGTCTGCCACGCCAGCAGAGTTCCGCATGCCCGCGCCGACTCTGGGGCAGCATACGGATGAGGTGTTGCGGGAGTTGGGGTTTGATGGGGCGGGGATTGCGGCGTTGCGGGAGCAGAAGGTGGTTTGAGGAGTGATTTGGGTAGTTGGGCGCATTTTTGCGGACAAGGCTAGTGATCTAAGGGCTGGCCACAGCAAGATGTGGCGACTGTCAGATTTCGGCTCGACGCGGCTTAACTTGCCAGCAACCCGAATGAATGCGTGGCATTATTTCTTGGCGTACCCAGTGCAAACCCTGAGTATTGAAAACGCAACTTTGCGTAACGAATACCCATATCTGCGCATAGAATACGCAGAAGTGTGTAACGGGGGCGCAGATGATCAGTCGATCCTTGACCATGGCCGACCTTTTGGCAATCACAGGATACACGCGCGACCAGATGCGCGGTCTGCTAGATGCCATACCGACCTATGCCGGCCGCAACACTAAGGTGCGCGTGGCAAAGCAGTACACCGCGCAGGATTTGCTGGTGGTGCGGATCTGTTCGCAACTAGAGTCGCAATACGGCCTCCAAAGGGGTGCTGTGGCGGGCTTCTCTGACAGTCTGCGCTCCGCATTGTCTGGACCGAGACCGGTTTCTGCTACCCCCCGCCTGCTGCTGACCTTTGATCCGTCTGATGTCCGGTATGTGGAAGCCACAGAGCGTATCGAGGAGGGCCTGCTGGTCCCGCTAGTTCCAATTTTTCAGGCGGTGGACGAGTATCTGTTGCCTGGACGTGCGCAGCTCGATTGGGGCCAGCGCGAATTGGGATTCGGACCGCAGGCCATCAACTCGACAATAGCTGCACCAGCATCGGTGACCGCGAAAGAACTTGCCTCGTCAGCAAGAGCGAAACAAAGAAGGAGGACGCTGTGAGCTACAACGCCCAAGTCCTCAGGACTTC
>JANLYO010000203.1:0-6366 GCA_031365665.1 Rhodoferax sp.
TGGCACCTTCGTGCATCCCTTGGAGACCGAGCTGCAATTGAAGTCCAGCCATCGCATTGGCCGCTTCAGCGACGTGAGCAAAAGCAAGCAGTACCACGACCGCATTGAGGCCATCAACTTCTCGCTGGCGCATGACGACGGGCAGAGCAACCGCGACCTGGAGCAATCAGACGTGATCCTGGTGGGCGTGAGCCGCAGTGGCAAGACGCCGACTTCGCTCTACCTGGCCATGCAATATGGCTTGAAGGCCTCGAACTACCCGCTGATCCCGGAAGACTTCGAACGCCAGCAGTTGCCACCCGCATTGGTGCCGCACAAGTCAAAAATATTCGGCCTCACGATCCAGCCCGAACGGCTCTCGGAAATCCGCAATGAACGCAGGCCCAATTCGCGTTATGCCGCCCTGGAGAATTGCCGCATGGAGGTGAACGAAGCCGAAGCCATGATGCGCCGCGCCGGCATCCGCTGGCTATCGACAACGACCAAATCGATTGAAGAAATTGCGACCACGATCTTGCAGGAGATCAAGCCGGAGCGGCTGAGTTATTGAGGCCGGGGTGGCCGCTTTTTGGGGCGATTTTTTAAACGTTTTGTTGAATAAAATTTTTTCTAAATTTATTATTTTGAATAAATTAATGATTATATAATAATCATTATTAATTCCAAATTAAATAGCAAATTATAGATGAATTACGTGGCTTGGAGGCCAATTTTTACTTTTTAATTAAGTTAAAAATAAATATTCAAGTCTTTTGCGTTCCGAAGTGCCCAGGCCAAGAGTCTTCTCCAGGTAATTCGCCATACCGCCGAAGTCGCGGTCGACCACATCGAGTGACGCTTGCAGGTAGTCTGGCTGCACGCGGCGGATTGCGTCACGCACGTCGGGCGGCGCGGCCCCGCCCACGAGTGAGGGCGCGCGGTACAGATCATTCGTCAAGAGATAGTCCTGCATCACCACGTCACGCGGAACACCCAGAGCCGACAAAATCAACGCCGCCGCAAACCCGGTGCGGTCTTTGCCCGCTGTGCAGTGGAACACCAGAGGCGAATCGTCATGCAGCAGATGCCCAAACAGTTCGGCAAAACGCGCCGAGTTGTCGGTGACAAAGGCGCGGTAGGTGTCCTGCATCAGGCGCACGGCATCGGCGGCGGCCATGCCCTGATTGCGCGCCACGAATTCCTGAATCGCCTGCACCACGGTCGGCTCAATCGACAAGGCGTGCACCGCCGGGCCGGGCAAGGCGCAGGGGTGAGCCGCTCGCTCGTCAACCCCGCGAAAGTCACACACCCTCGTCAGATTAAAAGCCCTCAGCGCATCGACATCGGATGCACTGAGTTCACCCAGATGGTCAGAGCGGAAAATCTTGCGCCACTTCAGCGCGCGGCCGCCGTGGCCCACATAACCGCCCAGGTCACGGAAGTTGGAGGCACCGGTGAGTTTGATGGATCGGTCGGGCAGTGTCATGCTCCCATTATGCCACAAACCCCCACCTGGCTGACATAATAAGCTATCAAAAAAATAGCGTTTAGGCCTCCCTAGTGATACGGCCTTGATGAAACGGCCTTGACCGAGCGGGAAAAAAAATGCAGGAGATTCTGGCTTCAGCACCCGCAGGCCGTCGGTTAGACTTTCTCCATGCCTCCTACGCCACTTCCCCGTTTGCATCCACTGCGTGCACGGGCGGCTGTGGCGGACGACGGTGCAATCGGCGCACCATGAGCGCCGCCGACAACCGGCGCGGCATCATCGGCATGTCGATTGCGATGGCGCTTTTCATTGGCAACGATGCCTTGGTCAAACTCGTCAGCGCCGATCTGCCCGCCTTGCAGCTCATCTTCATCCGCGGCCTGTTTGCCAGCGTATTGATGCTGGTCGTTTGTGCCGCAACAGGCACCCTTCGCCGCGCCCCTGCGTCCGAAGCTGGGACTGAAACCGCAGGCGATGCCATCGCGTCGCCCCTTGCGCAGTTGCTCAACTTGCGCCTCCTGGGCCGTGCGGCGCTCGACGCCAGCGCCTCGCTGATCTACCTCAGCGCGCTTTTCCATATGCCGCTTGGCAACGCCACGGCGATCAACATGGCCACGCCGCTTTTCATCACGCTGATGGCCGTGCTCCTCTTTCGAGAGCAGGTAGGCCTGTCGCGCTGGCTGGCGATTGCGCTGGGTTTTGCGGGTGTGGTGCTGATCGTGCAACCCACCGCAGACGGTTTCAACGCCTGGGCGCTGGTGTGCCTGGCTGGCACTCTGCTGCACGCCGGGCGTGACCTGATGACCCGCGTGATTCCGCGCAGCATCCCCTCTTTGCTGATCACACTCTCGACGGTGCTGGCCGTCAGCCTGCTCTCGGGCGTGCTCGGCGCGTTCCAGGGCTGGCAGGCGCCCACCGCCCGGCACTTGCTGATGTTGGCCGGAGCCAGCGTCTTGCTCAGCGGCGGCTACTTTCTGCTGATCGGCGCCATGCGCGCCGGCGAGATGAGCCTGATCGCGCCGTTCCGCTACACCGGCCTGCTGTTTGCGCTGCTGCTGGGCTGGTGGCTGTGGGGCGAGGTGCCCAACGCGCTGGCGTTTGCGGGCATCGCACTGTTGGTGGGGGCTGGGCTGTATATGTTGAGCACGCAGCGCCCAGCAGCGGCCGGGCACCGGGCCGCCACATAACCCAGATAAAACGAGAGGTGAAAGTCCAGCGCGTTGGGCCCCGCACCGGAACGCGGCACGCACGTCACCTTGTCATGGTCTTCTGCAAATTGCGTCGCTTGATGGAGCTGGTGCGGCCCATGGAACAGCCATACATCCGTAAAACCCGGCGCGAGCCGTTCAAGCTCTTTGAGCGTCGGCTGGACGTTTTCGTAGTCCACCAGGGCGTGCAGTTCAATCATTGGCTTCTCCCTGAAAAAAAAAGCCTGCAAGTCTCGCCAATCAAACCCAAGACACTATCCCACTTGAAGTCGCAATTTGCGACCTAAAACCCTCACCTGCACCCACATGTAGCAGCGGCGACATGTATTCCCCAAGCGATTGATTCTTGGGGCGCCTTTTGAAACAACACAACGGACAAGTCCTGTGGCATGCGGCGATTTGCTTCAGGTGCATCTATAGCGCCTTCAAAGAAATTAACTCTCATATTAACTTTTATATCAAAATGGCTTTTCAACCAAAAGTTTACGAAAAATTGACCCCTAGGTCACGTAAATATTCAATACTTAGATATACTTTTTATAGCAACATGAATTGGCAATCACGTCCACAAACCCGATAATCCAAGCCATGACCCTCCAGCGCCGCGCCTGCGTCCAGGCCCTGCTTGCCAGCGCCCTGCCAGGTGTGCCGCTGTATGTGCAGGCGCAGAGCGCGGGCGCGGAGGTTGTCAACGAAACCTGGGTGGACACCGCGCGCAGCCGCGAGATTCCCGTCAAAGTCCGATGGCCTGACGCTGCGGCATGGCCGGGCGAGCGGCCGGTGGTGATTTTTTCGCACGGGCTGGGCGGCACCACCGACGGCGGCGCAGTGTGGGGCGAGGCCTGGGCAGCGGCAGGTTTTGTGGTGTTGCACCTGCAGCACCGGGGCAGCGACCTTGACGCGGTGCGCGCTGTAACCACAACCTTCACCGACCAGCGCGCGCTGCAGTCGGTGGCCAATGCTGAGCAATTCGTGGTGCGCATGCGCGATGTGGAGTTTGCGCTGACCGTGCTGGCGCGCAGGCATGGCGCGCGTAACGCGCGTGATGGGCGCTGGGCCAACGCACGGCCGAATCAGGTGGGCATGAGCGGCCATTCGTTTGGCGCGCAAACCACGCTGGCGATGGCCGGGCAACGCTTCCCCGGGTTTGGCGGACTGACCGAGCCGCGCCTGGCGGCGTTCATCGCATTCTCGCCCGCCATACCCTTGCAGATGGAGGCGCGCCGCTCGTTTGAGCCGGTGGAGCGGCCGGTGCTGTCGATCACCGGCACGCTCGACAGCGACGTGGTGGGCGTGGGCAACACGGCCGAGCGCCGGTTCCGCGTGTTTGGCGCGCTGCCCGCCGGGCGCAAGGCGCACCTGGTGCTGAAAGACGCCGACCACATGACGTTCGCCGGGCAGACTGGCCGCGCTGCAGAGATCATTCCGCGCGAGAGTGTGACACGGGAGTTGCAGGCAGCGCACCACGCGCTGGTGGCGCGTGTCACCACCGACTGGTGGCTAGCCACATTGCTCGATGACGCCGATGCGGCCGAACGCCTGAAGCGCCCCACCGGCTTGCTGGCAGGCGACCTGTGGGAGCAGGGCTGAACAGCAGAGTTGAAGCGGCGTGCAGGCGCAAGCTTGACGCAGCGTGCACGCGCACGCGGGCAGTGCCACAATCCGGCCCATGCGTTTTTGTACATCGATTTCCACCGCCTTGGCGGCCACCGCTCTGCTCTGTAACGCGGCGGCGGGCCCAGCGGTGTGGGCGCAAGGCCTGCCCGAGCAGGGTTTTCGCATCATTACCACCGGCACGCTGGGCAACTGCATTGCCTGCCACGCCCTGCCCGGCCAGCGCGATTTACCCAGCACTTTTGGCCCTTCGTTTGACAAGATCGGCAGCCGTTACGACGCCCACGCCTTGCGCCAGTGGATCGTTGATGCGCGTGTGCTGAAACCCGACACGCTCATGCCGCCCTTTGGCACCACACAGGGAACCAATGCCTTCGTGCGGGCTCAATCCATGCTGAGCGAAGAGCAGATCACCCACGTCGTGGCGGCCCTGCAGACCTTGCGGTAGAGTGTTTGGAAGCGATGCTTTTGCGAAGACAATCCGAGTCACTGATGAACCCCACGGCCCAGCCCATGTCCAACTCTGCCCCTAGCGCTGATCCCGGCACACCAAGCGCTGTTGCAACGCGGCGCGCCTGTCTGGCGCTGGCCGCCCTGCCGCTTCTGGGAACACCCGTGGGTGTGCTCGCGCAGGAATTCATCGTGCACATGCGCCAGCCCGAGCTCGAAGGCATGAAGCTCAAAAGTGAAGGTGTGGTGATGGATTTCCCGCGTCTTGCAGATACCGGCGCCGCCGTGCCCTTGCAGGTCAGCATCACTGCGCCTGCCGGTCAAAAAATAGAACTGATCGAAATCTTCTTGCCCGAAAACCCCAACACCCGCGCACTCAAACTTCGCTTGCCGGAGCCGCAGGCCAGCTACAACTTCAGCACCCGCCTGCGCCTGGCTGGCACCCAAGACGCGTGGGTGGTCGTGACCCTGACCGACGGCAGCAAACGCGGCGCGAGCAAGCCCACCATCATCACGTCCAGCGCCTGCTTCGACGGAAGCTGATATGTTGCCCTCACGGTCGTTCACTTCGTGTAACTCCCTGCCCCCCCGAGGGGGCCGCATTTTTGCTCGGGGCGGCCCGGCGCAACAACTTGCCCCCACGGTCGCCCACTTCGTGTGGCTCCCTGCCCCCCGAGGGGGCCGCATTTTTGCTGGGGGCGGCCCGGCGCAAAAACCTTTGACCTATTGATATGGCCACCCAAATCCCCTCTCGGCTCACGTTTGTGGGCAGCATCCGCCCCGGCAATACGGTCGAGGCACGTTGGATCGTGGGCCATCCGATGGAAACCGGCTTTCGCGTGGACGACTCGGGTGTGCCGGTGAAGCGCAATGTGATCACGCAGATCCGCGTCACGCTCAATGGCAAACTGATTTTGGACATGGAACCGGGCACCGGCATTTCGAGCAACCCGTTTGTGGCGTTTCCGGTCACGGTGCCGGCCGAGGGCGGCTCGGTCGCGGTCGATTGGCTTGATGATGCGGGTGCACGGGGCAGCGTGCAGAGCATCCTTTTGCTGGAAAAATGAGCGCTGGCATTCCTTTTTTTTTGCGGCTTCTGGCAGCGATTGGCCTGTTCACTTGCGCAAGCCAAACCGTCCAAGCGCAGCCTTGGCCTGAGGATTCCAAACTCAGCGGCAAAGCGTTTTTAACGCCCGGCCTGTTGAAGCTCCAGGCTGACGAACAAGACAGCCCGGTCTCTTTGTGGCTGGACAAAGGCAAGCAGCAATGGGTCGACACCACAGGCGGCGCCAGTTGCCAAAGTTGCCACAACACCCCTGCCAGTCTGCGTCAGGCCGTGCCCGTTTTTCCCCGGCTCACGCCGGATGGCAAGCAGCTCATCAACCTGGAAGACCAGATCGTCGCCTGCCGCACGCGCGCCGGGCGGCTGGGCGCTCGGCTCGACGATGACGACGTGTTGTCGCTCAGCGCCTTGTTGCATCAGGAAGCCAAAGGTTTGCCGATCAAGGTCCAGCCTGCACGGGAACAAATGCGTCCTTGGTCGGCGCATCTTGAAAACGGCACAGCGCTGTTTGCCAAACGCCTGGGCCGCATCAACCTGGCCTGCGTGCATTGCCACGAGCAAAA
>JANLYO010000213.1:0-27589 GCA_031365665.1 Rhodoferax sp.
GACCCTCTGGGGAAATTGCTGCGTAGTTTTCTGTGTGTTGTCATGTCGATTTCACGATTCGTTGCGCCGGGTAACGGTGACGATGCCGTTGGTGGCATCCACCTTGACCCAGTCGCCGGTTTTGATCACCTGGAGCGGGTCCTGGTCAAAATCTGTCATGGCAGGTGCGTGGCTGACCACCGCACCCAGCGCGATCTTGGTGGACATCTGGTTAAAGAGCCAGGCCGCCGGGCCGGTGCCCATGACCCGCGCTATATGGAACTGCGCCGACCAGCCGGACGAGCCTTTGGCGCCCGGAAACACCAGCACCTTGCCGGTGAAGCATTGGCCCCGCAGCTCATGCCGCATCTCGACCACCGTGCCAGTGCGCGGGTCCACACCGCCCCAGCCGGAGATCGGGTCGCGGGTCACCAGCGCCTCGGCTTCAACCACGCCTGGAACCACGCATCTTCCCTTGAGGGTTATGACCCCCACGCTTGCCACTTCGTGTGCTGCGCTGCCCCCCGAGGGGGCTAATTTCCCTAGGGGCGGCCCGTCGGGAAATTGCATGGGTTTCGCTCGGGAGTTCATTGAGCCACCCACTTCCCGGTGCAGGCCGCGTCCACGCATTGCGCGGTGGTGCCAAACCAGGCCTGCACACCCAGAATGGCGGGCAGGTAATGCGCCTGTTTGGCGGAGTCCAGCGCGACCACCTTGGTGCCTTTGGGCACGGCGCGGCTCATAGCGGAACACGAATCCGTCATGATCAAACCGCCCGCATCCTCAATGATTTTGGTATAGCCATTGCGGTCCGCCAGCGCCTTGATGGCGCGCGGCGTAAAGATCCACAGCGCCGAGTTTTCATGGATTTTCCGGCCCTCAAGCAGTTGCGCAGCTTCCCAGATCTGCTCGATGGTGTAGTGGGGGCAGCCGAGCATCACGTAGTCCACATCGCGGTCGGTGCCAAAGGCGTTGATGCGCTCAAAAGTCTCGCGCCGCTCGCGCTCGCCGTAGCGCCGCACTTCCTTGAGCTTGCGGCCACCCGTGGCTTGCTCCAGCGTATTGGCTTCGGGCGTGACGCCCGCCAGATGGAACAGCTCGACACCGCCCGATGACGAGGCCGCAGCGCCAAAATGCTTGAGGCGTGGCAGGTTAGGCACGGCGCTTGTGAGGCCCGCGCCGCTGATCACCGCCACGCGGTCCTGCACCCAGTCGCCCATCCAGTAACCGAGCAGCCCCCAGTCTTCGACGCTGGTCACCGGCAAGTCGAGTGTGACGCCCAGTGTGGCCAGACGCGGCCCGTCGAGGTGGTAACCCCAGTTGGGAATGCGGCAGGTCAGCATCGCCGAGCTGGTGCTTTCGCGCCCTTCGGTATTGGTGCGGGCGCCCAGCACCGAGTTGGCAAACACCACAGCGCTGGACTCCATCCAGGCCAGGTGTTCGCCGCGTGTGGGCACATTGCCCACTTGGTAGGGCGTGCAGGTGTTCATCATCTGCACGCCCATCTTCGCGGCCATGGCTTCCGATTTTTTGTAAAACTGCACCATCTGCTCGTTCACGCCCATCTGCACCGGGTGGTGCGGGTCGAAACCCAGCTGCAAATGGGAGCTGAAGGCGCGAACTTTGGGGACGCTGACCACTTGTTCACTATCGAGGTTGAATTCGCTGAAGACGGCATCCAGGCCATCATTGCCCCCACGGTCGCCCACTGCGTGTGGCTCCCTGCCCCCCAAGGGGGCCGCATTTTCGCTGGGGACGGCCCGGCGCGAAAACATGCTACCCCGACCGCCCATTTCTTGCGACTTTTCAAGTGCGAAATCACGCATGAAAGGCGTCGTGGCCGTTACCGTGCCGCAGACATTGTGTGTTTCGACAAAATCTTCCGCCCCCAGCGCCTCGCCGTAACGGATCAACAAATCCATCGCGCGGGCAATGGCGGCGCCCTGGTCGCCGTCGCGCATGGCTTTTTCTTCGTCGCTGAGTCTCATTGGTCCGGTCTCATGTTGTCATCCTGCCGCCAACATCTGCGGCAATCTGCTGTGTCATCTGCAGCAAGGCCGGTGCCACTTCGCTGCGCAGGCGTGTTTCACTGAAAGAAAACGCCGGTCCGCCACAGTTGAATGACATGACCTGGCCATCCGGGCCCGTCATGGCGACCGACACAGAATTGATTTCGGCATGGAACTCGCCCGCGCTGATGCAAAAACCGTTCTGAGCGTAGTCCGTCAGCGCTTTTTTCAGGCCGGTCTCCAAGCCGTTCCAGTCATTGCCGCGCGACAGGCGCAATGAATCCATCAATTGAGCGCGTGTGTCCGCATCACGCGCGGCCAGGTAGGCGCGGCCCAGCGCTGAATTGGGCAAGGGCACACGCGAGCCCACATCGAGCCGCGCCGACAGCATGGTCGAGCGGGCGCGGCAGGCTTCAATCAGCACCATCTCCAGGCCGTCGCGCACAGCCAAGTAAACCGAGCCGCCAGTGGCTTCGGCCAGTGCCTGCATGGGCGCACGGGCCGCCGCGCGGATGTCGAGCCCGGATAAAAACGACTGCGCCAGCGACACCACACCGGCGCCCAATGCATAACGCTCGCCCCCCGGCTCGCCCTGCAGCCAGCGGTGCGCCACCAGGGTCGCCGCAAGCCGGATCACGGTGGGACGCGGGATGGCGGTCAGGCGCGACAACTCCGAGGCGCTTAGCCAGCGTTGCTCCGTCGAAAAACACTGTAGCAACGCCAGGCCGCGGTCCAGCGCGCTGACGGTGTCAGGCCGCGCATCTGCGCGCGCGTGCAGGCGCTTCGCACGGGGCAGAACGGCGGCCATGATGAGCGCTTGCTCCAACTTTTTACGACCCGACCCGTTCGGGCTGAGCGTGTCGAAGCCCTTCGACACGCTCAGGGCGAACGGGCGCTTCCTTGAGGGACGCGGCGGGAGACGCCGGCCTCAGGTAAACGCCCTGTGCGAGCAAGGCCGATTGCAGCGCATCGATATCTACATCCCTCGGCTGGACCCCCGCTGCAACGGCCAGTGCCGCCGCCGCGCCCGCCGCCTGCCCGGTGATCCAGCACTGCGGAATCTCGCGCATGAAGCCATGCGAGTTGCGGTCGCAGGAAATGTGGCGGCCACAGGCCAGCAGGCCATCCAGCGTCTCGGGCACCAGCGCGCCATAGGGGATGGAGATATTCGGGAATTTGGGCGACACGGCGGGTGTGACGCCAATCTCGGTGGGCAGCGGCACGCCGTCGCTCCAGCGGCTGCGCAGCACTGCGTCCACTCCGGTGAGTCGGCGCGCATGCCGCACGCCAATCTGCGGCGCCGACAGCATCAGGAAAGCGTCTTCAAAACCCGGTGCGTGCGCCTTGTAAAAATCGAGATGGTTGGCCATGGCGCGGTGCGACTTCACTTCAACTGTCGTCAGGTCATCCACATCCAGCGCCGAATACCCGGACTGGCGCGGCCCCATGAACAGGGCAACGTCATTGCGCCACGACACAAAGGGCCGGTCAAACAGGCCATGTTTCTCGCGGCCCTGCGCCAGAAAGCTGGAGTGCGCCTCGGGCTGGTCACGGCGGAAGGCGATCCAGCAGTCCATATCGACACCACCGAACATCCAGGCCGTATTCATGCAATGGTGCACGTCGGCCTGCTCGATGTCGTTGGTGAAGGCGGCGCCTGCGCGGGCGAACAGGTCGCCGTCACCGGTGGCATCAACCACCACCTTGGCGCGCACGGCCATGCGGCCCTCTTTGCTCTCAAAGGTGACACCCGCGACCTTGCCGTCCTGCATGATCGGCATGCAGCCCAGCGAGTGGTAGACCAGTTTCACGCCGCGCTCGAGCATGATCTCCTGCGACAGCAGCTTGAGTTGCTCCGGGTCCAGCGTGGGCGACCAGGTCACGATGCCGTGGTAGGCCGCGGTGCGGAACGCCCAGTGCTCCGCCAGGGCTTTGTCGGTCGAGCCCCAGTCAGCAGGCTGTGGCCCCGCCACCGAGCCGGGCGGCAGGCGGTCAAACAGCTCCTCGGCAAAACCGCGGATCACCAGTTGCCCGCTCCAGTCGGTCATGCGGTCGATCCAGATCACCAGGCCGCCTGTGGAGAGTCCGCCCAGGTGGTTGTAGCGCTCCATCAGCACCACGTCGGCGCCCATCTTCGCAGCCGCTGCCGCTGCCGCCGTGCCCGAGGGCCCGCCACCCACCACCAGCACGTCGCAGTCGCGGTAGACCGGGATATCCCTTGCGGGTTCGGCCCAGCTTCCCAGTTGGGCTCGTGTCGATTTGCCATCACCCGCCTCTCGCACCCAGATGTCAGACATCAAGATTCGCTCATCGGTGCGTGTCAAGGTGGTGTGTTTCATGGTCATACCCTAGATGGGAAGGGGTTGTCTGTTTGGGTGTCTGAAGATTTCTGAAGAAATCATTTTGATTGCATATTTTGGACGATGTGTTCAAAATACGCAAGTTCTGTGTCAAAAATAGCAAGTCCTGAAGGATATTCTCATGAAAATAAGCTCATTTTTCCGTCGCCATGCGACTATTTGGACATGTGCCAGTGCACTCGCGTTCGCCTTGGCGGCGGGTCTGCCATTAGGCGCGCATGCACAGGCCGTCTTCCCCCAGCCGGGCAAACCGATCCGCCTGCTGGTCGGTTTGGCAGCGGGCGGCTCACTGGACGGCCAGGCCCGGGCCATTGCGCAGAAATTGACGGAGGTGACTGGCGTGCAGGTGATCGTGGACAACAAACCCGGCGCCAGCATGATGATCTCGGCGCAGGAGGTGATGAAAGCGCCCGCAGACGGCCACACGCTGTTGTATGCGCCCTCCAGCGTGTTCGCGCAAAATCCGCACACGCTGAGCGCCGTGCCGTATGACCCTTTCAAAGACTTCACACCCATCACCATGGCCACGCGCGGCCCGCTGGTGCTGACGCTGCACACCTCCATCCCTGCCACCAACGTGAGGGAGCTCGTCGCCTGGGCCAAAGCCAACCCCGGCAAGCTCAACTTCGCCAGTTTTGGCACCGGAACGTCGAGCCACGTTTACGCCGAAGCCTTCTCCAAAGCCGCCGGCATCGAGACCGTGCACGTGCCCTACAAAGGCACGGCCGACGCCGCGCGCGACCTGCTTGAAGGCCGCGTGCAAGCTTATTTTGACGCCGCGCCCACCGCTATCAGCAACAGCAAAACCGGCAAAATCCGCATGCTTGGCGTCGCTTCGCCACAACGCAATCCCTACATTCCTGATGTGCCCACCATCAGCGAAGGCGGGGTGCCCGGCATTGACCTCACCAGCTGGATCGCCATCGTCGGCCCAGCCGACATGGCCCCTGAGCTGGTCGCCAAAGTCAACGCCGCGCTCGGCCAGGCGCTCAACTCTGCGCAGGTGAAAGAGGCCATCTCGCGGGGCGCGTACGAGACCTCCCCCGGCACCCCCGCCGAGCTTGCCGCCGACATCCGCAGCGCCTACGACAAGTGGGGTGCGATGATCAAGCAGATCGGGTTTGTGAAGCAGTGAGATGTTGAATTTGAATTGCTATATAATATGTAGCAATAAATTCACATTTCACGTGGCCTAGAGGCCTATTTTTCCCTAAATTTCTCCGGCGAGCGGCAAAAATCCAAAATAATTAATACCCATGTTAATTACTGAAATCATGCAGATTTGCCCAGCACCGGGAACCCCGGTGCAAACTTCCCCCGCTTCACGCTGAAAAACGCCTTCACGTTGCGCACATTGCCGTCTGCGGTGAAGAGCCGCTCACAGAGCGCGAGGTAGGTGGGCATGTCGATGGCGAAGACGATCAGCACAAAATCTGGCCCCGGCGAGACGCGGTAACACTGCTGCACAGCGGAATCTCGCACCACGCTGCCTTCGAAGGCTTCCAGGCTGCGCGTGTCTTGCCGCTCCAGGGTGATTTCGACAATGGCGGTCAGGCCATGCCCGAGCAAAGGTGCGAGTTTGTCGGCGCTCAGAATCGCCACCTGCCGCTCGATGAGACCTGCGTCTTTGAGGCGTTTGACGCGGCGCAGGCAGGTGGGCGGCGATGTGAAGACGCGCTCGGCCAACTGTTGGTTGGTCATGTCGGCGTTGGTTTGCAATTGGTCGAGAATTTGCAAATCAACCGCGTCGAGATCGATTTTTGAGGAATTTTGTTCTGAAATAATGTTCATTTTGAAATAATTGGCCAATGCATGAATTTGGTGGAATTAAAAACCAAAATTTGGCAAAAATCAACACCCTATTTCTCCAAACTGCCTCTACAGTTGCCAGCACCTCAATTTAGGAGCGCAATTTATGTGTGGCATCGTCGGCTCGGTTTCGTTACGCAATATTGTTCCCATCCTGGTGCAGGGCCTGCAGCGGCTGGAGTACCGGGGTTACGACTCGTGTGGGGTCGCGGTGCATGCGGGGGGCCTGAAAAGAGCCCGCAGCACTTCGCGCGTGGCCGAGTTGATGGAGCAGGTGGAGCAGACCCATCTGGAGGGCCTGCTGGGCATCGCCCACACGCGCTGGGCCACACACGGCGCGCCAGCCGTGCACAACGCGCACCCGCACTTCAGTCACGGGCCGGAGTCGGTGTTTACGGGGGCCGCTGGCGCGGCGGCGAATGGCTCCGGGCAAAGTTATGAGACGCGCCCTGGGCGTGTCGCGTTGGTGCACAACGGCATCATCGAAAACCACGACGAGCTGCGCGCTCTACTCAAGGCCAAGGGTTACCAGTTCCAAAGCCAGACCGACACCGAGGTCATCGCCCACCTGATCGACAGCATTTACGACGGTGATATTTTTGAAGCCGTGAAGGCGGCGGTGAAACAACTGCACGGGGCTTACGCGATTGCGGTGTTTTGCAAAGACGAGCCGCAGCGCCTGATTGGCGCACGCGCGGGCTCGCCCTTGATTCTGGGTGTGGGCAAAGACGGGCGTGAGCACTTCCTCGCATCCGACGCGATGGCCCTGGCGGGTGTGACGGATCAGATTGTCTACCTTGATGAAGGCGACGTGGTCGATGTGCAACTGGGCAAATACTGGCTGGTCGACAAGGCGCACAAGGCCGTCGCCGCCGCACAACGCCCGGTAAAAACTGTGCTGGCGCACAGCGGCGCCGCGGAACTGGGGCCCTACCGGCACTATATGCAAAAGGAGATTTTCGAACAACCGCGTGCGATTGGCGACACCTTGGAAGGCGTGGAAGGCATCGTGCCCGAATTGTTCGAAGCGCTGGCAGGGGCTGGCAAACAAGACCAGGCCGCGCAGGTGTTCAAACACATCGATTCGGTGTTGATATTGGCCTGTGGCACCAGTTATTACAGCGGCTGCACGGCCAAATATTGGCTGGAAAGCATCGCCAAAATCCCGACGCAGGTCGAAGTGGCCAGTGAATACCGCTACCGCGACTCCGTGCCCAACCCCAGGACTTTGGTCGTCACCATCACCCAAAGCGGCGAAACCGCCGACACACTGGCCGCGCTGCGCCACGCCCAGGGCCTGGGCATGGCCCACACGCTGACGGTCTGCAACGTGGCCACCAGCGCGATGGTGCGCGAATGCAAACTCTCCTACATCACACGTGCGGGCATCGAGATCTGTGTGGCGTCGACTAAAGCCTTCACGGCGCAATTGGCCGGCTTGTTCTTGTTGACGCTGGCGCTGGCCAAAACGCGCGGCCATTTGAGCGCGGCAGAAGAAGCGCGGCACTTGAAAGCCATGCGCCACTTGCCCGCAGCGTTGTCGGCCGTGCTGGCGCTGGAGCCGCAAATCATCGCCTGGGCGGAAGATTTCGCCAAGATGGAAAACGCGCTGTTTCTGGGGCGCGGCCTGCATTACCCGATTGCGCTCGAAGGCGCCTTGAAGCTCAAAGAGATCAGCTACATCCACGCCGAGGCTTACCCTGCCGGGGAGTTGAAACACGGCCCGCTGGCCCTGGTGACCAGCGAGATGCCGGTGGTGACCGTCGCCCCGAATGACGTGTTGCTGGAAAAGCTCAAAAGCAACCTGCACGAAGTGCGGGCGCGCGGCGGCGTCTTGTATGTGCTGGCCGACGCAGGCAGCAAGATCGAGAGCGGCGAAGGCATGCACGTGATCCGCATGCCCGAGCACTATGGCGAACTCTCGCCGCTCTTGCACGTGGTGCCCCTGCAACTGTTGGCGTACCACACCGCCTGCGCGCGCGGGACGGATGTGGATAAGCCCCGCAATTTGGCCAAGAGCGTGACGGTGGAGTGATGTGATGACCAGTGCGATGAACACAGGCTTGCATGAATTTCTCGCGCAAGACCGGGTAATTTGGGGAAAACCAGCCGCGCAGGCGGTGATCGAAGAGGCAGACCGCCGCAGCGCCCAGCGGGTTTTTATCGTCACTGGGCGCACGCTGAACCGCAAAACCGACGTGGTGAGCAAAATCCGCTCCGCCTTGGGTACGCGCTGCGTCGGCACCTTTGATGAATGCCGTGAACATACCCCGCGCGACAGCGTGATGGCGGCTGCAGCGGCGGCGCGGGCGGTGAACCCGGATTTGATCCTCTCCGTCGGTGGCGGCACGGTGATTGATACCGTCAAAGTCATGCTGATCGCCTTGGCGCACGATTTGACGCAGGCCGCGCAACTCGGTGATTTCCATCTGCGCGTGAACCCGGATGGCAGCCGCCATGCGCCCGTGATCAAGTCCCTGCCATTTCGGCAGATTGCGGTATCGACGACGCTCAGCGCAGCCGAATTTTCCAACTTTGGCGGCTGTGTTGACCCGGTGCGCAAGGTCAAAGACGGTTACATGGGGCGTGAGATTGGCCCCGCAGCGGTGATTTTGGATGCAGAGGCCACGTTGCCCACGCCCGAGTGGTTGTGGCATTCCACCGGCATCCGCGCGGTGGACCACGCCGTGGAAGGCATTTGTTCGGTTGCGCCTTCGCCCTTGATTGAAGCTGCCGCGCTGCATGCGCTGGGGCTTTTGGTAAGCGCCATGCCGCGTGTGAAGGCCGACCCAAACGATCTGGCAGCGCGGCTGCTGTGCCTGCAAGGCGCTTGGTTGGCGGGTATGGGTATTTTGCGTGTGCCTTACGGCGCCAGCCACGGCATGGGCCACTCGCTGGGCGCTGTCACCGGCATGAGCCACGGTCACACCTCGTGTGTGATGTTGCCCAACGTGATGCGTTACAACCTGGACGCCACCCGGCCGCAGCAGGCGCGTATTGCCGCCGCGATGGGGCGTGCGGACGGCGACGCAGCAGCGGCGGTGGCAGGGCTCATTGCCGCGCTAGGCTTGCCGTCTCGCCTGTCTGCACTCGATGTGAAGCGCGAGCAGTTTGCGAAAATTGCCGAAGGTGCGAAAGACAACCTGTGGGTGCGCACCAACCCGCGGCCGATTGCCGATGCCGCGCAATTGATGGAATTGCTGGAGAGCGCCTGGTAAATTTGCCTGGTCAATAGGGCCAGTAGAGGTCAGGCCGACGCGCGGGCATTTGCCTTGCCACCTACGGGCCACAACACCGGCGTTGCGTTTTTGTAGGCGATGTAAGCCGGGTCTTGCCCCCAGCGCTTGTCGGCACTGGCCTCCAGCAACGGCACGCCGCTGACCTTGGTCAACAGCAAGGTCACAAACAGGGGCGAGAGAACGCCGACCCATTGCCAACCCGACAACATCGGCACACAGATGATGAAGACGCCGACCCACAGCACGATTTCACCCACGTAGTTCGGGTGGCGGGACTTGGCCCACAAGCCGGATTGAATGAACCTGCCGGCGTTGGCCGGATCTGCCCGGAATTGGCGCTTTTGCCAGTCAGCGAGCACTTCAATTGAAAATCCAAGTGCCCAAATCGCTGCACCGATAAGCGTCCAGGCGGTGGTGGCGTGCCATTTCATCGAGATCACCACCATCAAGACCGGCAAGAGCGTCAAAAACACCCACAGGCCTTGCAGCGTCCAGGAGACCAGAAAACGAAAGAAGGATGGTTTGATCTGGGTGAAACGGGCGTCAGCGCCATCTTTGTGGATGCGCAGAAACAAAAACAGGCCCAACCGAAGCGCCCACAAGCCACACATGGCCAGCAGTAGCACATCTGCCCAGGCGCGTGGAGGCCCAAAACGGGCCACAAATGCGAGCAGCAAAAGGTAGGTGGCGCTCCCCGCCAGGTCATAAAATTTCTCGGTCTGCAGCAGAAAAGCCGGCACAAAGGCCACCCACTGGATGGCGAAAGCCAAGGCTGCGCAGACGGCCAGGAGCGGCCAACCGCGCAGTGTGATGTAGGGCTGGGCACCGGCCCAGGCGACCAGCGCCGCTATCACCACCGCGACAATGATGACCAAGAGTGCCTTGAGGTTTTTGTTTTTCATGATACCTGCATCGTAAACTCAAGTTGGATCCAGAATCTATACCCAGCGAGACACACCCAGCGAGACAGCCATGAACTTCACACTTTCGGACACACAAATCTACTGGCGCGACCGCGTCAAAGCGTTCATGAACGCGCATATTCACCCGGCGGTGCCGGTGTTTGAAGCCCAAATGGCGGCATTTGGCGAAAACCGCTGGCAGGTGGTGCCGATTGTTGAGGAATTGAAAGCCAAAGCCAAGGCCGAAGGTTTGTGGAATCTGTTTTTGCCCAAGGACTCAGGGCACGAAGACAGCCCCTACCGTGGGGCAGGGCTCACCAATCTGGAATATGCCGTCTGCGCAGAGGAGATGGGGCGCGTCAAATTTGCCTCGGAAGTATTCAACTGTTCAGCCCCGGATACCGGCAACATGGAGGTGTTTGCACGGTACGGCTCTGAGGCGCACAAAAAGAAATGGCTGTTGCCCCTGCTAGCGGGTGACATCCGCTCGGCTTTCCTGATGACCGAACCCGATGTGGCCTCGAGCGACGCCACCAATATCGCTACCCGCATTGAGCGCGATGGTGACCACTACGTCATCAACGGCACCAAATGGTGGTCCAGCGGCGTGGGCGACCCGCGTTGCAAGATTGCCATTCTGATGGGTAAAACCAATCCGGAAGCGCCCAAACATTCGCAGCAGTCGCAAATCCTGGTGCCGCTGGATTCACCCGGCATCACGATCGTGCGGATGTTGCCGGTGTTTGGTTTTGACGATGCGCCACATGGGCACGCCGAAGTCGTCTTGAAGAACGTGCGGGTGCCGGTGGAGAATTTGCTGCTCGGGGAAGGGCGCGGCTTCGAGATTGCCCAAGGGCGCCTCGGGCCTGGGCGCATTCACCACTGCATGCGCACCATCGGCGTAGCCGAAGTGGCGTTGGAAAAAATGGTGAAACGCCTGCAATCTCGTGTTGCATTTGGCAAGCGCATTTCCGAACAATCGGTGTGGGAACAACGTGTGGCCGAGGCGCGCATTGACATAGAAATGACACGGCTGCTGACGCTCAAAACCGCAGACATGATGGACAAACTGGGCAACCGCCATGCGCGCGCCGAAATTGCCATGATCAAGGTGGCCGCGCCTTTGGCGGCGCTGCGCATCATCGACCATGCGATTCAGGCGTTTGGCGCGGCGGGTGTGAGCAGCGACGCGGGCCTGGCGCGCGCTTACGCGAGCATGCGCACGATGCGTCTGGCCGATGGGCCGGATGAAGTCCACAACCGCACCATCGCGCGGCTGGAGTACGGTCGTTATGGTCTTGATAAATCGGTGGATCTGTCTGCGGCGAAATCGACCGCCAAAGTTTGAGACCGGGAGACTGCCATGTCACTGTTTTCACTCGCAGGGAAAGTCGCCGTCATCACCGGATCTTCCAAAGGCATTGGCAAGGCCATTGCTGAACGCATGGCCGAGCAGGGGGCCAAGGTGGTCATTTCTTCGCGCAAAGCGGGTCCCTGCGAGGAGCTGGCGGCCGTCATCAACCAGCAGCACGGGGCTGGCACGGCCATTTCGATTCCTGCCAATATTTCCAGCAAGGAGCAACTCAAACACTTGATTGACGAAACCAATCGCCAGTTCGGGAAAATCGACGTGCTGGTGTGCAACGCGGCCAGCAACCCGTATTACGGACCGATGGCGGGCATTGAAGACGAGCAGTTCCGCAAAATTTTTGACAACAACGTGATGTCCAACCACTGGCTCATCAACTTTGTTGCGCCGCAGATGATCGAGCGAAAAGATGGCTCGATCATCATCGTGTCGAGCATCGGCGGCTTGCGTGGCACGCCCGTGATCGGCGCTTACGGCATCTCCAAAGCGGCGGACATGCAGCTTGCACGGAACCTGGCGCACGAATACGGCCCCCACAACATTCGTGTCAATTGCATTGCGCCGGGGCTCATCAAGACCGACTTTGCCAAGGCCTTGTGGGAGGATGCCGAAATGCTCAAACGCCGCACCGCCACCACGCCTTTGCGCCGCATCGGCGAGCCCGATGAAATTGCCGGTGCGGCCGTGTTTCTGGCCTCTCGGGCCGGGTCTTTCATGACGGGGCAGGCGCTGGTCATTGATGGCGGCGTGACAATTTAGCCCCTTCATGCACACCTCGGCGTTGGTTTTGTTCTCCGGTGGGCAGGACTCGACGACCTGCCTGGCGCTTGCGCTCTCAAAATATGAGCGTGTTGAAACTATTGCGTTTGACTACCGGCAGCGCCACCACATTGAACTGGAATCCCGCCTGAATGTGCTGCGGGAAATCCGGGCGCAATTCCCAGTGTGGGCGCAGAAACTTGGCGACGACCATCTGCTGGATTTGGCTGTTTTGGGAGAGGTAAGCGAGACATCATTGACTCGCGACACGGCCTTCAAAATGGAGCATAACGGCCTGCCCAATACCTTTGTACCGGGGCGCAACCTTTTGTTTTTGACGCTGGCGGCGGCAGTCGCCTACCGGCGTGATTTGCAGGTGATCGTGACGGGTGTCTGTGAGACCGACTTCTCAGGTTACCCGGATTGCCGGGACGACACCATGAAGGCCATGCAACTGGCGCTGTCCCTGGGGATGGACAAAAGATTTTTCATCGAGACGCCGCTGATGTGGATCGACAAAGCGGCGACCTGGCAACTCGCACATTCGCTGGGGGGAGCCTCCGGCCAAACGGATGGCGCGGACAAGTTGGTCAATCTGATCACCGAGCACACCCACACCTGTTATTTGGGTGATCGCTCGCATCGCCACGACTGGGGCTACGGCTGCGGGGATTGCCCAGCATGTGTGTTGCGCGCACGCGGGCACGCGAAGTTCAGGTCTTGATCTGGTACAAGGCGGGGGAGGCCTCAGGCAATCGTTCCAGTGTCCAGGTTTTTTCATGAAATGCCGCGACAGAGGGTCTGTGGGCTATTGAAACAATAGCGCCATTCGCTAATTTCACAAGACCAACAAGACGTTTGTAAATGGTTTCTTCGGCTTCTTTGTCCAAAGCGCTGGTCGCTTCATCGGCAAATATCCAACTGGGTTTTTTCAGAAATGCACGGGCGATGGCGAGACGTTGTTGTTCGCCGCCAGACAGTTTTTGGCCCCATGCGTTGGATTCATCAAGTAGGCTGGCGAGTTGAGGCAGCAGGGCCTCGTCAAGTGCCTTTTTCAACTCTGCGTCCGAATAATTTGCGGCCGGCAGGGGGTAAGCCAGTGCATCCCGCAAGGGGCCGTTGGGAAAATAGGGCCGCTGTGGGATAAACATGGCATCGGCCGGTCGTGCCAATTGGCCGCTCGCAAACGGCCAAATGCCGGCGAAAACCCGGAACAGGGTGGATTTGCCGCTGCCCGAAGGACCCTGCAAAAGGATGCTGTCTCCAGATTGGGCGTGCAGGTTGGCGTCGTTTAGCAGCACAGCGCCTGTCGGTAAACCTAAGTGCAGATTCTTGATGTCAAGTGTTATTGATTCAGTAGCAATTAGTTTGGTATTTTCGTGGCCCAAGGTCTTAAAGCTTTCCTCAAAACTGGTCAAACGGTTGGTGGTGGCGCGCCAGGCAGCGAGCGTGCTGTAGTTGTCGACAATCCAGCTCAGCGAGTCTTGGACGCGGCCAAATGCGCTTGAAATTTGCATCAACTGGCCGAGTTGAATGGCTCCGCTGAAATACCGGGGTGCTGCCACGACAAAGGGAAAAACCACAGCAGCCTGGCCAAAACCTACGGTGAACCAGGTCAGGTTCTTTTGGGTTTTCAGGAGTTTCAAGTAGTTCGTCAAGACTTCAGCAAAGCGAAAACCAAGCTGGGTGCGTTCGACGGTTTCGCCTTTGTCCAATGCGATGGATTCACTGTATTCCCGAACCCGCACCATGTGATGGCGGAAATCAGCCTCCAACTGCTGTTGCTGGAAGTTCAAATGCGTCAAGGGTTTGCCGATCAAATGGCTGACATAACTGCCAATCAGGCAATACAGCACTGCGGCCCAGACCATGAATCCGGGGATGTTGAAAGACGAGCCTGCCACCTCAAATGCAAAATTACCCGACAAACCCCATAGGATTCCGACAAAACTCACCAGCGTGACGAGTGCATTGAGCAGCCCCATCGTGAGTGACACGGTGTAACTTGTGAACTGATTGATGTCTTCCTGAATCCTTTGGTCAGGGTTGTCGGGGCTTGTCTTGTTTTTTTCAGAGCTGTCATTGCGGCTCTCTTTTGCGAAACGATCGAGCTCCATTTTGTAGAAAATATGGTTGGATAACCAACGCTCCAGATAGTGGGAGGTCATCCAGGCACGCCAGCGCATGTCGAGCAATTGTGTGAGGTAAAACTTGTAGACGGCAATGATGATGAAGCCAAATGCCAGATAGGCAAATCGTCCCAACTGCGTCCAAAATACGGCCGCATCCTTGTTTTGCAATGCGTCATAGAACAGGCGGTTCCAGTCGTTGATCTGAACCAGCATGAAAACCGACCCCAAATTCAGCGCGACGATGGCCGCGAGCAGGCCACGGGCCTGCCACCGTTCTTCGGACTGGAAATAGGGAAGGCTAAGCGCCCATACCTTGGCGGTTTGGGATTTGAATGAGGCGAGTTTGGCTGCGATGGTCATGAAGACCATCATAAAACAAGCGCATTGAAGGGCTTGCCGACGCGGTGGCTTCCAACCGAGTGGTCACCAACCGCGCGGCAAGAATTCTCCTGGAGGCGCTAAATTCGACCCTCTTCGACTGCGTGGCAAGCAATGCGAATGCCGCCAACGGTTTTCAACTCGGGCCGCTCGGTTCGGCAGCGGTCGTTGGCGCTTGGGCAGCGCGGGTTGAAGGTGCAGCCAGGCGGTGGATTGAGCGGATTGGGGACTTCACCCTGAACCGGCGTACGCGACCGGCCAATGGCATGGATTTTTGGAATCGCATCCAGCAACATGCGTGTGTAGGGATGGCGCGGGTTGGCGAACAACTCTTGTTTGTCGGCCAGCTCAACCAGGCGCCCAAGATACATCACACCAACTTGGTCGCTGACGTGGCGCACCACGGCCAGGTTATGTGAAATGAACAGGTAGGTCAGCCCCAGGCGGCGCTGGAGATCTTTCATGATGTTGAGCACTTGCGCCTGCACGCTGACGTCCAGCGCCGAGGTGGGCTCGTCACACACCAAAAATTCCGGCTGGGTGGCCAGGGCACGAGCGATCGAGATGCGCTGACGTTGGCCGCCCGAAAACTGGTGCGGGTATTTGACGACATCCAAGGGGCTCAGTCCTACCGATTTGAGCAACTCACCCACACGGGCAGTCAATTCGTCGGGTGCCGATACCAGCCCGTGTTCAGTCAAAGGTTCGCCAACGATGTCTTTCACGGTCCAGCGCGGGTTCAAGGATGCGTAAGGATCCTGGAAGATCATCTGGATGCGCCGGCGCAGTTGCAGGCCCTGCGGCGTTTTATAACTGGTGTGAGCGTCCTGGCCGTCGAATTTGAAGTTTCCACGGGCGGGCTCATAGAGGCCCACGAGCAGTCTGGCCACCGTGCTTTTGCCGCAACCCGACTCGCCCACCAAGGCCAGTGTTTTGCCTTTTTGGATTTCGAAGCTCACACCGTCTACCGCCCGCAATGTAAGTCGCGGTTTGCGCTCCAACATACGATTGAGCCACGGTGGCGAGACATCAAAACTCATCGCCAGATCGTGCGCCTGGACGAGTGGCGCCCCCACGCTTGCCACTGCGTGTGCTGCGCTGCCCCCCGAGGGGGCTAATTTTGGCTCCGCCGCTCTGCGAGAACCTAGGGGTGGCCCGTCGGAAAATTGTCCGTTATTCATGCTGCCACCTCCTGGTGCAACCAGCAGGCCGCGCGTGAGGCCCCGACGTTAACCAGCTCTGGCCGAACCGACCGGCATTTGTCGAACACTTGCGGGCAGCGCGGATTGAAGGCGCATCCGGCGGGAATGGCATTCAATCGGGGCATGGCGCCGTCGATCTGACTCAATTGCTCCCGGTCTTCGGTGATGTCGGGAATCGCACCCATCAAGCCCATGGTATAGGGATGCACAGGATGGTTGATCACTTCATGAACCGGCCCGATTTCAGCTATTCTGCCGGCATACATCACAGCCACGCGGTCACAAGTTTCTGCAATCACGCCCATGTCGTGGGTAATGAGCATGACGGCGGCACCATGGTCTTTGCAGATTTTTTTGAGCAGAGAAATGATCTGAGCCTGGATCGAAACGTCCAGTGCCGTCGTCGGTTCATCAGCCACAATCAATTTCGGCTCTGCCGCCAACGCCAAAGCAATGACGACACGCTGGCGCATGCCGCCAGAGAACTGGTGTGGGTAGTGATCAATGCGTTGTTCTGGGGCCGGTATGCCCGTATCTTGCAATAGTTTGACTGCGCGGTCACGAGCTTCACGGGGCGAGACAGGCAGATGGGCCAAAATCGTTTCGGTCAACTGCTGGCCCACCGTATTGAGCGGATTCAACGAGGTCAGCGGGTCTTGAAAAATCGCGCCAATCTGCCGCCCCCGGATGTGGCGCATCGCGTCAAATTCGAGATTGTCGATGCGTTTGCCTTCCAGCAGGATTTGTCCGCCGGCTATCCGTCCTGGGGGTTCGAGCAGGCCAATGATGGCGGCACCCGTGAGCGATTTGCCCGCGCCGGACTCACCGACAACGCCCAAAATTTCCCCTGGCGCTATCTCAAAAGAGATGTCGTCTATGGCGCGCAGTGTGCCGCGCCGGTTGGGAAATTCAACGACGAGATTTTTGACTTGAAGTAGTGACACCTTGTATCAACGGTTCGCCAATTATTTGTTGACCTTGATGAAGCGCCAAGGCATTTCATTGCCCGGAAGTTGCACCAACTCGATGTTTTTCTTGGCGGCCCAATTGAGCGCCTGCTGATGCAAGGGGATGTGGCCAATGTCATCCTGGTGCAACTTAATCGCCTCACGGATCATTTCGTTGCGTTTTTTATCGTCGGTTTCTGAGGCGACTTTCGTAGTCAACTCGTCAACTTTTGGATTGCTGTAGGCGCCGAGATTGAATTGGCCGCGACCACCATCGCCAGGGGACGACATGATCGGGTACAACACGTTGTGGGCATCCACCGTGCTGGAGGTCCACCCCAACATGTAAAAGCTGGTGTCGCGACGCAGAATCTTTGGAAAATACGTGCCTTTGGACTCGGCTTCGAGGTTGATTTTCACGCCGATACGCGCGAGTTGGCTGGCAACCGCCTGACAGATTTCAGAATCATTCACGTAACGGTCATTGGGGCAGTTCATCTTGACCTCAAAGCCATTGGGGTACCCAGCCTCAGCCAAGAGTTTTTTTGCGCCTTCCTGGTCGTACGGCAGGCGTTTGGCCAAGTCCGGGGCGTGGCCTTTGACTTGCGGCGGAAACATTTGTGCACTGGGCACAGCCGCACCCCGCATGACATTCTTGACGATGGCGTCTTCGTCAATCGCCTGGAAGAAGGCCTGGCGAACCCGTTTGTCTTTGAAAGGGTTTTTGCCTTTGACATTGGAAAACAGCAATTCGTCGCGCTTCTGATCCATGCCAAGAAAGATGATGCGCAGCTCTGGCCCTTGCAAAACCTTTAGAGTCGCGCTGTTCTTGAGGCGTTCCACGTCTTGCACGGGCACGGGTTCCATCACATCGATTTCCCCAGAAAGCATGGCCGCCACACGTGTGGCATCACTTCCAATGGGCGTGAAAACGACTTCGTCCACATTGCCGTCAACTTTGCCCCAGTAGTTGCCGTTGCGTGAGAACGTTGAGCGCACATTGGGCTGACGCTCACGAGCACGGTACGGGCCAGTGCCGTTGGCCCGGAAAGAAGCCGCGTTTTCAATTCCTTTGCGACGATCGACCGGTTTGGTTGCCTGGTTATCTTCACACCACTTTTTGCTCATCATCAGCCATCCTGTGAACAATTCCGGCAGGATGGGGAACGGCGCATTGGTGACGAAGTCAATGGCGTGCTCATTGATTTTTCGGATCTCCTTGATCTGGCCGACGTAGGTCTTCATGTCAGAGCCGGCGTCTTTGGCGCGTTCGTAATTGAAGATGACATCGTCGGCCGTGAAAGGCGTGCCGTCATGAAACTTCACGCCCTTGCGCAAATTGAACCGCCAAACTGTGGGTTCAGTCTGTTTCCAGTCTGTGGCCAAAGCCGGTGAAAGTTTGTAGTCTCGGTCGCGCGCAACCAGAGGTTCGTAAATGTTGTTCAGGACCGTAAGCTGCAGCGATTCATTGAGCGAATGCGGATCGAGCGACAAAGCGTCGCCTTGGTTGGCGATGCGCAGCGTCACTGCCGATGCGGCCATACTGGCCGACAGCAGCGTCAAACCCAAAAGAGCGGGAAGTGTTTTTGCCTTGAACATCATGGGGACTCCTATTGAAAAACGAAACTGGAAAAAAGTTGGGAAAATTAAAAAACGTGAATATATGCCCTTAGGCGGCCGCGAGCGGCAACCCTTGCTCAACTAAACTGGCATGCAGTGCGGAGCCCAACGGCAGGATGTCGTCATTGAAATCGTAACGGCTGTTGTGCAGATAACAACTGCCCTTGCCGGGTTGGCCGTCGATGCCTGGTTCGCCCTGCCCAATTCGCAAATAAGCGCCCGGTTTGGCCTGAAGCATGAACGAGAAATCTTCTGCGCCCATGCTCGGCTCCATGCCGCGCAACACGCGTTCTTCGCCGACCAGGCTTTTCGCCACGACGGCTGCAAACGCGGATTCAATGGCGCTGTTCACGGTGGCGGGGTAGCCGCGCTCATACGTCACCTTGGCAGTAGCGCCAAAACCCTGGGCCACGGCCATACACAGCTCTTTCAACCGCCGCTCCAGCGTCACTTGCACTGCCGGGTTGAAACTGCGCACGGTTCCCACCAAGGTGGCGCTGCCTGGAATGACGCTGCTGGCACCCAGTTCACCGGCCCGCATGGCGCAAATGCTGATGACGGCGCTATCCACCGCCTTGACGTTGCGCGCCACAATGCTCTGGATGGCGGTGATGATGTGGGCGCTGACCAGCACCGGATCAACTGCCAGATAGGGGTGCGCGCCATGGCCACCATAACCGGTGACTTCGATGGTGATGCGGTCGGAGGCCGCCATCATCGGTCCGGCGTTCACACCAATCAGGCCTGGTCGAAGGCCCGGCGAGTTGTGCATGCCAAACACCGATTGAACCGGGAACCGCTCAAACAGGCCGTCTTCAATCATCGCGCGGGCGCCCGCGTAGCCCTCTTCACCGGGCTGGAAGATCAACACCGCCGTACCGTCAAAATTTCGCGTTTCCGCCAGATAACGCGCGGCGCCCATCAACATGGCGGTGTGGCCGTCATGCCCGCAGGCGTGCATCAGACCGGTTTTGGCAGATTTCCAGTCGAAATCATTGTGTTCAGGCAGGGGCAGGGCGTCCATGTCGGCCCTTAATCCGATCATCTTGCCACCCGAATTTTTGTGCCCTTGAATGGTGGCCACCACACCGGTCTTGCCGATGCCGGTGTGTACGGCGTCAACCCCGCACAATGTGAGGCCTTCAGCCACGCGCTTGGCGGTGTAGATCTCTTCAAACCCAAGCTCCGGATGGGCGTGCAGGTCGCGCCGGAAGGCCGTGAGTTCCGGGTGGAACTTGCTGATGTGGGCGAATGCCCGGCCATTCGCTGACAACATCGACAGCGCGGCCGCCGGGCGAAGGGCTCCACCGGTTTGCATCATCAATGCCCTCCCACTTTCCCAACCCGCAGGCGTGGGTCCACTGCAAAATACAGCAAATCCACCACCAGATTGATGATCACGAAGATCAGCGCAATCAGGCAAAGGTAGGCGGCCATCACCGGAATGTCGGCAAACGTCACGGCTTGAATGAACAGCAAACCCATGCCGGGCCACTGGAACACCGTCTCGGTGATGATGGCAAATGCGATCAAACCGCCGAGCTGCAAGCCTGTGATGGTCATCACCGGCACCAGCGTGTTTTTGAGCGCATGGCCAAAATGGATGGCCCGGTTCGAGAGGCCACGCGCCCGTGCGAACTTGATGTAGTCGGTGCGCAGCACTTCCAGCATTTCTGCGCGTACAAGGCGCATGATGAGCGTGAGCTGGAAAATGGCCAGCGTGAGGGCCGGCAGCACGATATGGTGCCAGCCATCGGCGCTGAGCAAACCGCTCGTCCACCAGCCCACCTTGACGGTTTCGCCACGCCCAAAACTTGGGAACCAGCCCAGCCCCACCGCAAATATCAAAATCAGCAAAATGCCGATCAGGAAGGTTGGCAACGAGACGCCCACGAGAGAGAGGGTCATGAAGACATGGCTGATGAAGGTGTTGCGTTTCAGGGCGGCATACACGCCCATGGGAATGCCAACGGCCAATGAAAGCCCCGCAGCGACCAAAGCCAGCTCCATGGTTGCCGGGAAACGCTCGCCGATCAGGCGCGACACCTTGGCCCCTTGGCGCAGGCTCAAACCAAATTCTCCCTGCATCGCGTTGGCCAGGAAGTGCCAGTACTGGATAAAAAACGGCTGATCCAAGCCCAGGTCCGCTCGCAACTGGGCAATTTGATCCGGCTTGGCATCTTGCCCAAGCAAGAACACCACAGGGTCGCCCACATACTGGAACAGCATGAACGCGATAAACGCCACCACCACCATCACGACGCTGGCCTGGATCAGGCGCTGCAAAATGAATGCGAACATGGGCGTTAGCGGAGTGGGGGAGCGGTGCGATTCACACCCGTAATCTAACAGAGCCCATCAAGGCGGGGTACGGTGGTTTCCATGATGAAAGCGCAAAGCCAACTCTTAGGCAATGCCCAGGCTTAGTGGCCCCCAGCAATGGCCCGCAAGTTGATCGGGGCCTGCGGTGTCTCACTCTATCTCACGTGGTCAATAGAGCAAAACCTGAAGCCGTGTTTACCGCTTTTGGGCCAAGTCGATGCGGCCATACCAGGCGCGCGCGTTGGAGCGGGTGTTGTCCGTGTCGGTCATGATGCCAATGGCGACAAGCGCACCGGGCGGCTCGCCGAAGGCTTTCTCAAAGTCCGCTCGGATATTGCGTTCGTAGTTGAGCCATTGGTTGAGATTGCCAGCGCCGGATTCGACCACGATTTTGCGGATCCGGTCGGTGCGGCTGCTTGGGATGACGGTCCCCGGCGCGCGCGTGTTGCACCAGACGTACATCAACGTGGCATAGGGCATGGGCTCGCCGGTCATGACGTGGGCAAGCTCAGACAACAAGGCGTTTTTGACCGAAAACCGGCTTCGGTCACCCTCAAAAGCCAGCACGATGCGCACCGGTGAATCGGCGGTGTCACGGTTTCCCAAATCAGCCAAGGCGATCAACTCGGGGACTTTCCAGGAGAACCGGATCTGATCCAAATCCTGCGGTTCAACGCGTACTTTGCGGCGCAACAGGCTGGCAGACGAATTGGACGTGACGGCCACCACGTCCCGCCCATCCAGACGCGCATAGGTGTAGTCAGTCGCTGCCTTGTTGGGCAGCCGGAAATGCCGCCACAGTTGAGGCTGTGCGGCATTGGAAGCGACTGCCGGGTTGGGTTGGGACCAAGCGTTGTCAAATACCGGGTTTGCCGATGTGCCCGCAACTTCTACAGGGGGCGGTGTGGCGCAGCCGCCCAGCAAGGCAAGGCAAGCGATGCTGAGAACAAGAATAACGTGGCGCATGGCGTATCGCTTTAGGGGCGCAAAGTAGTGGATTCAAGCTGCTCCCCGGACTTGGCGCTCTTTTTTATACGCTCTCATAAATGAAAAAAGCCCCCAGTCCGAAGACTGGGGGCTTTTAAGAGTTGCTAAACCAGGGTCGTGCTAGACGACCGGCTGATTAGAACGCGTGGAACACGCCCAACTGCCAAGAAGCGGTTGCACCGTTGGCCGTGGTAGGCACAGAGCCCAAACCACCGGTGGTGAAGACATTTGCTGCGCCATCATTGCTGACGCGTGCCCAAGTGCCGTAGAGGCGAGTGCGCTTGGACAAAGCGTAATCTGCGCCAATTGCAATCAAGGTACCCGTGATGTCGGTAGCACCAGCAAGGCCGGTGTTGTACACAGAGCGACCGTAGGTGACTTTAGCAGTAGTGGCGCCAAACGGAACAGCCAGACCAAGGTGATTGGTCGAGTTGGTCAACTGGGTACCAGCAACTCCGTTAGAGCCGTCAACGGTCTCGCGGCTGTAGGTGTAGGTTACTTTAGCCATGCCGAAGTCATACGAACCAGCCAAGGTGCTGCTGGTGAAGTCGCCGGTGGTCACTGGGGAGACACCAGCGACAGCAGCTGCTGCAGTACCACGGGTCGTTTGGATACCCAGACCAACGAAGATCGGGCCATTGCCGTAACGTGCAGACAGGGCATAACCATTGCCAGCGTCAGGATTGGCCGCGTTGGCATTGTTCTCGCCGAACCACATTTGAACGTTGGCGGTCAAGCCACCAGCGATCACGGGTGTGGTGTAACCAATTGCGTTGGAAGCATTTGCCAGTGTGGTTTGACCAGTGGAAGAAGCACCACGTGCCAACAGGCTCAGAGCGTCAGCAACACCGTTGGTGTTCATTGGGTCAACCGAAACTTGAATCAGGAAGGTGCTGATGTAGTCACGGCCCAAACGCACTTCACCCCAGCCGCCCGACAGGCCGACATAGGAGAAACGGTTGAACACTAAACCTTGCTGACCAGCCAAAGGCTGGGCGGCACCGGCGACAGTGGCCAGGCCAGAGCGCTGGTTGTTGGTGCTGAGGCCACCATTGCCAGAGCCGTTGTCAGCGTTCACAGCGCCTTCAATTTTGAAGTTGGCTTTCAAGCCGCCGCCGAGGTCTTCGACGCCGGTGAAGCCGATTTTGCTGGAACCGAAGCCGGAGCTGAGCATGCCGGTGCGGTTTGCGCCGCCGTCAACGGTGGTGCCAGTCAAGCCAGCATCCATTGCGCCGTACAGGGTCACAGAAGACTGTGCAGAAGCGACGCCGGCAACAGCCAGGGCAGCCAGAGCTACGAGAGTTTTTTTCATATCAGAATTTCTCCAAGGTTAAACATAGGGCGCCGAAGAAGTGTTGAGAGTTTCGGCTCCCCGGGCCAACCTCCTGTTCAAGGAAGTTGGGTGTATTGAAACAGAGGCGGCGGACGTTGGCAAAGGTATCGGCCTTTAATTTGACGAAAATCTGCACTTTTGTGGTGGAGGTGCAACAAGCTGATTTTTGGCACCAACGGGTTGACAGCAAGACTGCCCTCGGAAGTGCTTTGTTATACAATTTGTCATACAAATTTTACAACAAAGGATGCTTTATGGTCGCCATCACGTCCCGCGAGGTGATTCACAATTTTTCGGCTGTGGCTGCGCGCGTCGCCGCAGGTGAAGAGCTGACCGTGACGCGGTATGGCAAACCGCTGCTCAGGCTGGTGCAGGTGGCCAAGGTAGAGATGAAGAAGGAAGAGCGCGCAGCCTTGATTCAAAAGGCGATGTCATTTCGGATGACACGCCCTCTGGGCAAAAAGTTTGAGCGCAGCGATGCGTATGACACTTGATCAACCCTTTGTTTGTTGCCCCAGACGGCCATTGGTCACTGGATACTAATATCCTTGTGTATGCAACCGCGACGGATCAAGCGCCCCATAAAACACGGCTTGCATTAGGCATGCTGCAACAGCTTTTTTCAAGCGCGCACGCCAGTTTGCCCGGGCAAGTGCTGGGCGAATACCTGAGCGTTGTGCTGCGCAAAAAGTTGACCCCCGCACCTTTGGCCTTGGAGGCTGTGCAAACTTGGTCACAAGCGGCGCGCGTGTTGGATGCGTCGGTAGAGGCCTACCAGCAGGCCTGGCAACTCGCTGCCAGACATCAGTACCAGGTCTGGGACGCCTTGATCATTGCCATATGCGCCGAACACGGCGTCAAAACCTTGTATTCCGAAGATTTGGGTTCCTTGAAGCGCCCCTTGGGTGTGCAGCTTATCAACCCGTTTGCCGAACTGAAAGCGGTGTGAGCAGTGGCCTTGGTCGATACACTGATTCAAAGCGCTGACGACGCCCTTCGCACCGTGTTTGCCAAGCCCTCGGCAGCGCGGGCTTGCCCGACTTTGGCGCCGACCTTGGCAGATAGCGAGACGCCGCTTTCGGCCGCAGAAAGGGCCCACGCCGGGGCACTGATGCGCATCAACCACGTGGGTGAGGTGTGTGCCCAGGCGCTTTACTCAGCGCAGGCACTTGCGACCGACAACAAAGCGCTGAAAGCCCATTTCTTGGAAGCCAGCAAGGAGGAGGCGGATCACCTGGCGTGGACGGCAGAGCGATTGCAGGAGCTGGGCGCGCGGCCCTCATTGTTGAACCCGCTGTGGTACGCCGGGGCCTTTGCCATGGGCCTGGTGGCGGGGCGTTTGGGCGACAAAATCAGCCTGGGTTTTGTCGAGGAGACGGAGAAGCAGGTGGCGGCGCATTTGCAGAGCCATTTGGCCCTGTTGCCGCATGGTTTGCCTGAAAGCGACCCTGCCTCACGTGCCATCGTGGCGCAGATGCGGGACGACGAGGCTGCGCACGCACGCGAGGCGCAGGCTATGGGTGCTTTGGAGCTGCCGCAGCCCGTGAAAGACCTGATGCGCGTTGCGGCCAAAGTTATGACAACCGTGGCGTACCGGGTGTAGCAACCCTTTAAACCTTCAGTGGCTGAAAAGTTTGCCCAAAATGAGGAGGCAAATTGCAGCGTTGAGGCCGACCGCCCATTTAAGGACTAGCAAGTCAGAGGTGAGTGGCGCCAAACCAATAAGTAGGTCTTTTTTGGTGATCAATTCATCTTGCGTTTCAGCAATGACGCGAACCACCGCCTCGGCCTGCTCGGGCGTGAACCCGGCGGACTTGAGTTTTTCGGAAACGCGAAGTGAATCGAATGTGATGCTCGCCATGTGCGTAATTTACCCTAAATATCAAGGACTTGGAAGCTGGTCGTAATGTCGGCGGTTTTGCCCAGCATGATGGTTGCGGAGCAGTATTTGTCGTGGCTCATGGCGATGGCGCGCTCTACGGCCAGGGCTGGAATGCCTTTGCCGGTCACGGTGAAATGCATGTTGATTTTGGTGAAAACCTTGGGTTCGACCTCGGCCCGTTCGGCGCTGAGTTTGACGGTGCAGCCCTGCACTGCGTGGCGGCCGCGTTTGAGGATGAGCACCACGTCGTAGCAGGTGCAGCCGCCGGCGCCGGCCAAAAAGGTTTCCATGGGGCGCGGGGCCAGGTTTTGGCCGCCGTTTTCAGGCTTGGCGGCGTCTGGCGCGCCGTCCATCACCAGCGTGTGGCCGCTGCCGGTCTCGGCTAAAAACCCCATCCCAGAGCGCGCGCCGGTGTTGCCGGTCCAGCTGACGGTGCATTCCATGGTTTCATCCTTTAAATTGCCCCGCGCGGGGCAAAAATTCTTCATTTACAATCAAGGAATGAGTTTACCTACAGGAAGCGAAGGAAGCGCGCTGCCGTTGTCGCCAGCCGATTACCTCACCAAAATTCTCACCGCCAGGGTGTACGACGTGGCCGTCGAGACCGCGCTGGAGCCCGCGCGGGCCTTGAGCCGACGCTTGCACAACACGGTGCTTTTGAAGCGTGAAGACCAGCAGCCGGTGCGCAGTTTCAAGTTGCGCGGCGCGTACAACAAAATGGCACATTTGAGCGCTGAGCAGCTCAAAAAAGGCGTGATCTGTGCCTCGGCCGGCAACCACGCCCAGGGTGTTGCCTTGAGCGCCAACAAACTCGGTGCCCGGGCTGTGATCGTGATGCCCACGACCACGCCACAGGTCAAAGTTGACGCAGTGCGCGGTTTTGGCGGCGAAGTGGTGCTGTTTGGCGAAAGTTACTCTGACGCCCATACCCACGCGCTCGCCCTGCAAAAACAGCAAGGCCTGACCTTTGTCCACCCGTTTGACGACCCCGACGTGATCGCCGGGCAGGGCACGATTGCCATGGAAATGTTGCGCCAAGTGCAAGCCATTGGCGCTGACAAAGCCGCTAAAGCAGGGCAAAAAGCGCGCGGCAAAAATGCAGCGGGGCTGGATGCGGTGTTTGTGGCCATCGGCGGCGGCGGCTTGATCTCTGGCGTGGCGAACTACATCAAGGCGGTGGCGCCCGAGGTGAAGGTGATCGGCGTGCAGATGAACGATTCAGACGCGATGACGCAGTCCGTCGCTGCCAAAAAACGCATCACGCTGCCGGATGTAGGCCTGTTTTCAGACGGCACGGCGGTCAAACTGGTGGGGGAAGAGACCTTCCGCGTGGCCAGTGGCCTGGTCGATGAGTTCTTGATCGTCGACACCGACGCCGTGTGCGCCGCGATCAAGGATGTTTTTGTTGACACCCGCAGCATCGTCGAACCGGCCGGCGCGCTGGCGGTGGCGGCGATCAAGCAGTACGTGGCGACGCACAAAACCAAGGGTGAGACCTATTGCGCGATTCTGTGCGGTGCGAACATGAACTTTGACCGCCTGCGTTTTGTGGCCGAGCGCGCCGAGGTCGGCGAGGAGCGCGAGGCGCTGTTTGCCGTGACGATTCCCGAGGAGGGCGGCAGTTTCAAGCGGCTCTGCGCCTTGATCGGCGAGCTGCCAGGGGCGGCAAGATCCGTCACGGAGTTCAACTACCGCATCAGCGACACCGCCCGCGCGCACGTGTTTGTGGGGCTGACCACACACGGCAAAGGCGAGTCGCAAAAAATCGCCGCCAACTTCAGCAAACACGGTTTTGACGCGATTGATCTAACCCACGACGAACTGGCCAAGGAGCACATCCGCCACATGGTGGGCGGGCACTCGAAGCTCTCAAAAGATGAGCGGCTGATGCGTTTTGTGTTCCCCGAGCGGCCCGGCGCGCTGATGAAGTTTTTGAGCCTGATGCGACCCGGCTGGAACATCAGCCTGTTTCACTATCGCAACCAGGGCGCCGACTACGGGCGCATCTTGGTTGGCTTGCAAGTGCCGTCTGCGGACAACCGGGCGTTTGAGCAGTTTTTACAGACGGTGGGGTACCCGTATGTCGAGGAAACGCAGAATCCGGTGTACCGGTTATTTTTGCAGCAGGGGTGATAAATATTTTTGAATTTGTTTTGTGATTTAAAATGGAATTTAGGCCACGTATTTATTGAATATTTTGCTATACTAAAAATTAATTAAATTCAGTAGTGTCCGGTTTAAATGATGACCAAAGGCTTGCAAGCCAATGACGACGCGGGTTTCAAGAGTTTCATGGGTGTCCACGATTTGAATTTCAATTTGCACATTTGCGATGCTCTCGGGTTTGAACAGCCTGGGGT
>JANLYO010000013.1:0-8941 GCA_031365665.1 Rhodoferax sp.
AACTTCGGCAGGCCCTTCGGGCGACCATCTGCAGTGCTTGTATGTTACGGGTGCTGGGGCAAAAGGGACTCTGCAGTGCATCGGCCACAAGGACCGACCGGTCGAGAACTCTCCAGCCCCAGCAACTCAACGTCGATAAGGAACTGCGCGTTGGCCGTTTTCCAAAGGCTGCCAAACGCCGATCTGTAAGCAAGTTAACGTGAGCCACTGGCCAAATGCCCCAGCGCTTTTATTGTCCAACACAAGGAGCGCACCATGCAAGAACCAGCCATGCCCTCAGCCTCGTTACCTGCGCCAGCCAGAGTCATTCCACTCATCGGGGTGGATGTCACCAAAGACACCCTGGTGACGGCTGTTTATGCCAGTGCCACCAAACCGCAGACCGTCGCCAACACCCCCGGCGGCATCAAGGCATGGCTCAAGACGCTGCCAGCGCATTGCGCCATTGCCATGGAGTCCACAGGCCGCTACCAACTGGAGCTGGCCACCCAGGCCCATGCCAGCGGCCATGCCGTCTACGTGCTCAACGCCATGGATGTCTTCCATTACGGCAAAGCCCTGGGCCAGCGGGGCAAGACAGACCGGCTTGACTCGGTGCTGATTGCCCAGTACCTGGCCCATCACCACACGCACCTGCGCCTGTGGCAGCCCGCCCCGGCGGCATTGATGCAACTGCGCACGCTGCTCAAGAGCCGAGCCCACCTGGCCGATACCAATGCCAAGCTGAAGATGGCGTTCAAAGACGTCAAGCAACTCAACGTTCAAACGAAGGCCATCTCCAAGAAGTTCGAGCAAACCATGGCCTACATTGACGCCCAGGTGCAGCGGCTGATCCAGGCCGACACAAGCTTGGCAAACGGCCAAAAACTGCTGCGCACCATCAACGGCGTAGGGCCGCAGGGGGCTGCCTTGATGGCCACGCTTCTGGCGCGGGTGGGCTTTGCCAGTTCAGATGCGCTGATTGCGTTCTCGGGCTTTGACCCCAGGCCGCAAGACTCGGGCAAGAAGCAGGGTGTGCGACGGCTCTCCAAGCGCGGCGACCCGATGATCCGGCGCCAGATGTGGCTGTGTGCGATGTCCGCTATCCGATCAGCGGCATTCAAACCTGCCTATGAAGCCTTGAGGAGCCGGGGCATACCGACGACAGCGGCACTGGTTGTGATTGCGCGCAAGCTGCTGCGAATCGCCTTTGCGGTATGGAAGTCTGGCAAACCGTTTGACGCCAGTAAGGTAGGGCAGAAACCATCAATGGCTGCAAAAACTGCTTGACTTGCAACATAGAACCTCGGGCCCAGGGCCGCCGCTCAAACTCACTCTGCTTCGCTACGTTCAAACAATCGCGGCTCTGTCGGCCTGCTGCGCAGTCCCCAGACCCTGGCCTTTCCGCGCTTCGAGGCTGCCGCAGACGAGCGGCAGCGGCGCTGCGGGGGTTCAGGCTTCCAGTAGCTCAAGAGTGGTTGCCCAACGCTGAATTGTTGAGTTGAACTCTAGCCCCAATGGAACGAGCAAAAAATGCTACCAACTTTGTAGCAATTTTAAAATAACGTTCGCGGTATGCGGCGACGAAGGCGTCCGTCATGACCAACCAGTTAGAGCGGCGGTGACGAGCATGGCCTGCGCACGCACACACCACACCGGACCTGCAGCGATGCAGGCCAGCGAGCACGGTCGCACCAGCGGCGGTGCCGGTATTGGAGTCTTGCGCAGAAAGGCTATTGCAGGGAGCCATACATGACGCGCCTAGGGCTTGGCTGGAGCATTGCCTTACTTTTCCTTTGTACCGTTGGGTGGCCCGCTTACTGCGCCTTTGCTGGGAGGTTTTACCTCGACAACTGGGTTGCTTGGCACGTTTTCCACAGGCCTCGCTACTGGTTCAGGTGCTTTCTGTATTGGTGCGGATTCAGCGCGTTGTTCGCTTGCTCTTTCTGGACCGCGTGGGGCGTCTTTTTGCTGCAAGGCCAGCGTTAATGCAACAGACAAGGCAGCGCCAATGATTGCACCAACGAAACCGAGAACGCCAGAGCCCCAAGCAGCCGTCGCCTGTATTTTTGCGAGGCGCACGTTCAGCAGGTGCTCTGCAACGATCAGCTTTTCCGCCTCGCCAGCAAGGTTGCGGACGCGGGCCTCGTTGATGACCTTCGCCAGCTCCCACACATCCATTCGAGCGAGTTTCCTCTCGTCGTCGTGGAAGTGGTCGAACCAGAAGGCCACTTCATCGCGCGCAAAGAGCGCCCTGAATTTTGCAGACAGCGGGACGGGGTTGGTCATGGCAATGAAAAGCTCTAACTTGGATATTTCCGGCAAATTTGCCGAATAGCGCGATGACCCACCGGACAACGTGGCTGCCTCAATTCAAAACAAGTCAATGCCGACATGGTCATGGCATCTTATCCCGATTGAACGAACAAGCATATTGAAAACGACAAAGTCGGCAGATCGCTTTCGGCCTCAGATCAGGGGCTTTCACCCAAGCCAATCCTTCACCGCCAGCGGGGCCTCACGCCGTCCCGACGATTTGTGCGCCGTGGCACCGCAGGCGACGCGGGTCAAGCACCATGAGGAGCGGCGGCGTGAGGCCCTGCTGGCGGCGCGGCGGTTGAACCTGGCGCAATCCAAATGGCCTTGGAAGTTGGAAGCTCGGAAGTAATTTGGCTGTAGCCCTCGTCGAATAATCACATGCAGCTACCAAAAATGTAGCGAATGAATTGTCGACTTGCAGATGGCGAGGCCCCGCGCCCAATCACCCCGCCGACTTGGCCTTCAACGCATGCTGTGTAATGGCGCTCAAGGTGCCACGCGTCGTGATCACTTCCGGGTCGAGCATGATTTCAATCAAGGTGCCCTCTTTGCGCGCCAGCGCGGCCAGCAGCTCGGGTTCGAACTCGGCGGTTTTTGAAATGCGCACGCCGGCATAACCGTAGGCGCGGGCCAGGCCCACAAAATCAGGGTTCTTCAGCGCGGTGCCGGCCACGCGCTCGGGGTATTCGCGCTCCTGGTGCATCCGAATGGTGCCGTACATGCTGTTGTTCAGCAAGACGATGATGGTTTTGGCGCCGTATTGCGTGGCGGTGGCGAGTTCCTGGCCATTCATCAGGAAGTCACCGTCGCCCGCCATGGTCAGCACCACCCTTCCGGTGGTGATGGCGGCGGCGATGCCCGCCGGCACGCCGTAGCCCATCGCGCCGTTGGTGGGCGCAAGCTGGGTTTTGTGGCCCCTGACAAGGCCATGGTGCTTGTAGAAGCGGTGCACCCAGCTGGCGAAATTGCCGGCGCCGTTGGTGTGCACGGCGTCTGCGGGCAGGTGTTGTTGCAGCGTGCCGACCACCGCTGCCATGTCCATGTCGCCGGGCAATTTCTGCGGGATCAGGTTGAACTCGTAGTCAGCATGGCAGGCTGCCGTCCAGGCCTCCCAGCCCACGGACACCGGCGCGGTCAACACTTCCAGCGACCGGGCCGCCGCGTTCATCGTTGACTGAATCGCCAGATCGGCCTGGTACACACGGTTGAGTTCTTCGGCGCTGGCATGGATATGCACCAGCTTTTGTTTGGGCTTGGGCACCGCCAGCCATGTGTACCCGCTGGTGGTCATCTCGCCCAGACGCGGGCCGATGGCGATGATGAGGTCGCTCTCTTTGAGTTTGGCCACGAGTTTGGGGTTGATGCCAATGCCCACGTCGCCTGCGTACTGCGGGTGAAAATTGTCAAACGTGTCCTGAAAACGGAACGCATTGCCCACCGGCAGTTTCCAGTTTTCGGCGAATCGCTGCAGCGCCTGGGCAGACTGGGGTGTCCAGCCGCCGCCGCCTGCCACGACAAACGGCCGCTCGGCTTTCAGAAGCATTTCGCGCAGGCTGCGCAGGGAGCCAGGGTCGCTCCAGGCTTCCACCGCTTCGACGCGCGGCATCGCGGCAGGCAAAGCGCCGGCGGCATCCGGCGGCACCACGGCAGCCAGCATGTCTTCAGGCAGGATCAGCACCACCGGGCCGGGGCGGCCATTCATCGCGGTTGCGAAAGCCCTGGCCACGTATTCGGGAATGCGGCGAACGTCGTCGATGCGCTCAACACGTTTGGCCATGCCACCGGTCGACGGGCCAAAAAAGCTCAGGAAATTGACCTCCTGAAACCCCTCGCGGTCGCGCATTTCGCTGGCCACGTCGCCGACAAACAGCACCATCGGCGTTGAGTCCTGGAATGCCGTGTGCACACCGATGGACGCATTGGTGGCGCCCGGGCCGCGTGTGACAAAACACACGCCCGGCCGGCCGGTGAGCTTGCCGTGGGCCTCGGCCATGTAGGCCGCGCCGCCCTCCTGGCGGTTGATGATGAACTGGATCGCCTCGTGGTGCCGGTGAAAACCATCCAGCACGGCCAGGTAACTCTCGCCCGGCACGCCAAAAACGTGGCTGACGCCTTGCGCCACCAGGCATTCAACAAGCAGATGCCCGCCAATTTTTTCGCCAATGGCGGCGGCGTTGGCCACGGTGTTTTGGAAAGTGCTGTCGGGGGGGGTTGTGCTGGTCATGGCCCCATTTTGCCGCAGGCCGCCACCCTGAATGCCGACCTGCGTGCAGACACGGGCTGGTTGCGCATATAGTTGCTGATTCAGAAGTTTGCGTTCCCAATTTCAACGAGACAAGGCAGCCACCGTGACAACGTCATCCCCTTCAGCGAATTCCCCTATCGACAGCCAGAACCCTGCCCGTTTCGGCTCAGGCCAACAGGTGCGCCGTATCGAAGACGAAGCGCTGCTAAAAGGCCAAGGCCAGTTCACCGACGATTTTTCACTGCCGGGGCAAACCCACCTGGTGTTCCTGCGTTCGCCCTACCCGCACGCCAACATCAAATCGGTCGATTGTGCCGCCGCGCGCGTCATGCCGGGCGTGCATTTGGTCGTCACCGGTGCAGACCTGGCCGCAGCCGGTGTCAAGCCCTTGGCGGGGGCCGCTGGATTTGTGCGTGCTGACCGCAGCCCCGTCACCTCTGCGCCCCGGCGTGCCCTGGCGTTTGAGCGCGCACGGTTTGTTGGCGAAGCGGTCGCGGCTGTGGTGGCAGATTCGGTCCAGCAGGCGCGCGACGCCTGCGAAGCGATTGTGGTGGACTACGAAGAGCTGCCCATGGTGGTGGACCAACACGCCGCGCTGGCCCCTGACGCGGTGCGCCTGTGCGACACCATCAGCGACAACATCGCCGCTGAGATGCGCCACGGCAAGGCGGCACTGGCAGCAGGGGCCTTTGCGAAAGCGGCGCACATCGTCAAGGTGCGGGTGAACAACCAGCGCGTGCACGCCCTGCCGATCGAGCCGCGCAGCGCCTCGCATGATTTTGATGTGGCGACGGGCCGCCTCACGATTCGCCTCTCCAGCCAGATGCACACCGCACAGCGTGATGGCGTCTGCGATTGCCTGGGCCTGGACAAAGCCAATGTGCGCGTGATTCTGGGCGATGTGGGTGGCGGCTTCGGCATGAAGACCGGCGCATACCCCGAAGACGTGGCCTTGGCCTACTGCTGCCTGCAACTCAAGCGCCCGGTGAAATGGACGGCCGACCGCAGCGAAGAATTCCTCTCCACTGTGCATGGCCGCGATGTCGATTGCCAAAACGAGCTGGCGCTCGACGCGGATGGAAGAATCCTCGCGTTGCGTGTGCATTCAGTGGCCAACATCGGCGCTTACGCCACCGGCGCGGGCGTGGCCATCCAGTTGATGATCGGCCCCTGGGTGCAAACCAGCGTGTATGACATCCAGCTCATCGACTTTTACTTCAAGGCGGTGCTGACCAACACCTCGCCCACCGGCCCCTACCGCGGCGCGGGCCGCCCCGAGGCGATCTACAACATGGAGCGGCTGATGGACGAAGCGGCCCGCCAAACCGGCATCGACCGCATCGAGCTGCGCCGTCGCAACTTCATCAAACCCGAACAAATGCCCTACACCAACCCGATGGCGCAGGTATACGACAGCGGCAAGTTTGAACAGGTGATGGATCAAGCCCTGCCCTTGGCAGACTGGAACGGCTTCGACGCACGTGCGGCGCAATCCAAAGCGAAAGGGAAAATGCGCGGCCTGGGCATCGCCACTTTTCTCGAATGGACGGGCGGCAATGCGCTGGAAGAACGTGTCACCGTGGCGGTCAAACCGGATGGCTTCATTGAGGTGATGACCGCCGTGAACCCGATGGGCCAGGGCATCGGCACCTCGCTGGCGCAGTTGGTGGTCGATGCGTTTGGCGTCGATATCAACAAGGTGCGCGTGCTGATGGGCGACACTGACCGCGTCAACGGCTTTGGAAGCGCCGGGTCGCGCTCGATTTTCACGGGCGGATCGTCGCTGCAAGTCGGTGCCGAAAAAACCATTGAACTGGCCAAAACGCTGGCGGCCAAAGAGATGGAAGTGGCCGTGGAAGATCTGAGTTTTGCCAACGCAACCTTCAGCGTCAAAGGCACCGACCTGAAGATCAACCTGTTCACGCTGGCCGGCAAACAAAAAGAGCAGCAGATTTTTGTGGACTCCACCCACGCGGTGGCCGGCCCCTCGTGGCCGAATGGCGCACACATCACCGAGGTGGAAATAGACCGCCAAACCGGCCACGTGGATGTGCTCTCTTATGTCTCGGTCAACGACGTAGGCCGCGCCATCAACCCGCTGATCGTCGTCGGCCAGGTTGAAGGCGGCGCGGTGCAAGGCATGGGCCAGGCCCTGTGTGAACACCTGCGTTACGACACCGAATCCGGCCAACTCGTCACCGGCAGCCTGATGGACTACTGCGCTCCGCATGCCGACATCGTGCAGGATTTCAAAACCGCGCTGGATCAGTCCACCCCCTGTAAAAACAACCGCCTGGGAGTCAAAGGCGTGGGGGAGTTGGGGACCATTGGCGCCACGCCTGCGGTGGTCAACGCCATTGCCGACGCCTTGGCGCGCAATGGCATGGCGGCCAAAGCGCCGCTCTTGGACATGCCCGTCACACCCAACAAACTGTGGGAACTGATGCAGGCTTGAAGGCCCGCCACGTTGCCCTTCATGCAAGCGCCTGCGGCTACGAACCCATCAGGCAAACCACCCGCTGAACCACCCTACGGCTGGGTGGTGGTGTGGGCCACCTTCACCTGCCTGGCGCTGATCTTTGGCGTGGCTTATTCTTTTGCCGCATTTTTTGAGTCTTTCGCCCGCGAGTTTTCGGCCGAGCGCGCCGACGTGTCGCTGGTATTCGGCTTGACGGGCGGCGTGTATTTTGCAATTGGCGCGGTCGGTGGCATGTTGTCGGACCGCTTTGGCCCGCGCGTCGTCTGCAGCCTGGGCATGGCCTGCATCGCCCTGGGACTGCTGGCCACCAGTTTTGCACAGAGCATGACGGGTGTGTATTGGAGTTATGGCGTGGGCATCGGTTTTGGCATTGCCCTGGTGTACACACCTTCTATCGGCAACGTGCAGCCGTGGTTCATGGCGCGGCGCGGGCTCGCCTCCGGCATTGCCAGTTCGGGCATTGGCCTGGGCACTGTGGTGGTGCCTCTGTTGGCAGCCGCGCTGATCGCCCGCCTGCAATGGCGTGATGCATTGCAGGTGCTCAGTGCCGGCTTGCTGCTGGCCGGGCTGGTAGCCACGAGCCTGCTCAAACGTGCGCCGGCAACTGCGGACGCTTCGGGCGGGGCAGCGGCAAAACCACCCGGCTCGACCCTGCGGGAAACCTTGCACGACAGACGTTTTTGGTGGTTCTACCTGTTCACTTTCACCGCTGCGCCCACCATGTTCATTCCGTTCGCGCACGTGTCGGCATCCGCGCGTGACATGTGCATCACCGATTCCAACGCGGTCGGCCTGGTCGGTTTGATCGGCATTGGCAGCCTGATTGGCCGTTTCGCCATTGGCGCGTTGGCCGACCGCCTGGGGCGCCTGCACACGATCACGCTGGCGATGGTGTCGATGGCCGCGACCTACCTGCTGTGGCTCGCCGCGCCGGGCTACCTGGCCCTGGCGGTCTTCGCCCTGTGGTTTGGCCTGTCTTATGGCGGCATCGTCTCGCTGATGCCTGCCATTTGCATGGATCTTTTTGGCGCGCGGGCGATTTCGGGCGTTGTCGGCACCTTGTATTCGGCGGCGGCCTTGGGCAATCTGCTGGGCCCCGTCATCGCCGGTGCTGTGTTTGACCGCTACGCCAGTTACCAGCCCGTGCTGTGGGCGAGCCTGGGGCTGTCAACCATTGCGATTTGGGCGATGACCCGGCTTTGGAGACGGCAGTTGCGGTTGGGGTAGCTGCATTCAATCAACCCCAAAATGGGTATGATTTGAGATAAAATACTCTTTGGTGGTAAAATTCTCGATTGTATTAATACCTTGGCCACGTGTTTATTGGATAGTTTGCTATTATTTTTATTGTCATGGTCTGCGCCGAATTGTGGCCGGCAGCTTCTTCCACGGCAAATCGGCCGGGTCGGCCGCCATCGGGCCGGCCGCTTTGGCCACCAGGATTTGGCTTGAATGCGGCGAGAAATCAGCCCTGAAATGGTTGGAACTTTTCACCACCACGATGCGCATCTGCTCGTGCTGAATGCCCACCATGCGCAGCAGCTCGCGGTCCAGCAACTGCTTCTTGCCGCTGACCACAGCAACCCGGACGCCTTCAATTTCAAGGCAGGCGCTGGGGCCCAGGTGCACGGTCAGGCCGGTCATCATCGGGCCGGTCAGCTTGCAGCGGCCATCGCTCACGGCCAGCACTTTGAAGCGGCCCTGCACCGGCGCATCGCTCAGCTTGCCGGTAAAGGTGGGCACGGCCGTGCCCAGTGACAGTTGCAATTCGGCACCCACACCGGCCTCCAGCGCAGCGCGGCCTGCCGCTGCGTCAAACAGCAGGCCCAGCGCCACCTGGCCCGGGAACTTGCGGCCTGCGCCCTGGGCCATCAGGGCGCGCAGCATGCCGGTGGTGTTGCTGTCGCCGCCCGCGCCGG
>JANLYO010000078.1:0-6467 GCA_031365665.1 Rhodoferax sp.
AGCATGCCCACCAGCGTGGTGCCCGGCTTGAACTGGCCCAGCTCGGCGTCAGCCGGGCTGCGCACTTTAAGGACAAGATCGCAGGCGAACGCGCCCGCGGCGTCGGTGATTTCGCCCCCGGCGGCCTCGTAGGCCGCATCGGTCACGCTGGCGGCCACGCCGGCGCCCGACTGGATGCGCAGCGTGTGCCCCTGGGCCTTGAGCTTCTTGACGGTTTCAGGGGTCGCGGCGACGCGGGTTTCGCCCGCTGCAGTTTCAGCGGGTATGCCTATCAGCATGGTGTGCTCCTAAACGACGGTCTGCCAGCCTGATGCTGGCGGTTTGGCCGCTAGCTTACCCGAGTTTCAGCCCTTTTTTGGCCCTAAGCGCCGCCGCCAGATAAGCGCAGCACCCTAAGCGGCTGGGCATAATTGGGCATGAGCACCCCGCAAACCCCGCCCCGGTGGAAGCCCAGCGTCACCGTGGCCGCCATCATTGAGCGCGGCGGAAAATTCCTGTTGGTGGAAGAAGAAACCCCCGAAGGCCTGAAACTCAACAACCCGGCGGGCCACCTGGACCCTGGCGAGTCGCTGGCCGACGCCTGCGCCCGCGAGGCGCTGGAGGAAACCACCCACCGCTTCACGCCCACGGCGCTGCTGGGTGTCTACATGTCGCGCATGCAGCGCGAATCCACCGGCGAAGACATCACTTACCTGCGCTTCGCGTTTTGCGGCGACCTGGGGCCTGTGCAGGCGGGCGCGGTGCTGGACACCGGCATTGTGCGCACTTTGTGGCTGACGCCGCAGGAAATCCGCAACTCGGCCGCGCGCCACCGCAGCCCGCTGTTGCTGCGCTGCATGGACGACTACCTGGCGGGGCAACGCCTTGCGTTGCCGCTGCTGTACACCGATCCCTCTGTTTTGCTATAGTATATATAGCTAAAAACATCCATTTCACGAGGCTTAAGGCCAAATTTCTTTTGTAAATCATGTTTGCAAGGCAGTTTTGACCTTAATTGAACCCAATTTGGGTATGATATTCAATTCACACACCACCCCATGAACCTGCAAGACTGGATCGGCCGCACCGAAACGCTGGGCGACATGGCCACCGCCACGCCTTATGCGGCCCTGGCGGCCACGCTGGACTGGCCCGGCGACAAGGACGCAAAACGCTCCGCCAACCGCCCTGCACCCGGCGAGGCGCTGCCGTATTTATGGCACTGGCTGTACTTTCTGCCCATCGCCGCGCAGTCTGAAATCGGCGCAGATGGCCACCCGAAACGCGGCGGCTTCCTGCCGCCCGTGGCGCTGCCGCGACGCATGTGGGCCGGCAGCGAGTTGGTGTTCCACGAGCCGCTGCAGGTGGGCGATGCACTCACCCGCACCTCCACCATCGAAGACGTGAAGGAGAAGTCCGGCCGCACCGGCAGCCTGATCTTTGTGCGCGTGCGCCATGAAATCCGCCGCAATGGCGCTGCGAGTGTGGCGCTGCAGGAGCACCACAACATCGTTTACCGCGCGGCGCCCACGCCTGACGACGTGGCGCCCCCGCCTGTGGCAGCACCCATTTCCTGTATGTGGGAGCGCAAGATCATCCCCGACGACGTGCTGCTGTTCCGCTACTCGGCCCTTACCTTCAACGGCCACCGCATCCACTACGACCGCCAGTACGTCACCCAAGTGGAAGGTTACCCCGGCCTGATTGTGCACGGCCCCCTGATCGCCACGCTGCTGATGGATCTGCTGCGGCGCCATGTGCCCGACGCGCAGGTGCTGAAGTTCGAATTCAAGGCCGTGCGGCCCACTTTCGACATCCACCCCTTCAGCGTACATGGCCAGCCGTCTGCCGACGGCAAAACCGTGCGCCTGTGGGGCCGCGACCACGAAGGCTGGCTGACCATGGACGCCACCGCCACACTGGCATAAAGTCCACTCTTGTTTCCGTTCATGCTGAGCCTGTCGAAGCACCCTTCGACAGGCTCAGGGCGAACGGTGTCTTGAACAACGAAATCCACAAACTGCCATGTCCGCCACCATCATCGACAGCAAAATCTTCGGCGACATCTTTTCAGATGCCGCCATGCGCCAGGTCTGGTCAGACGAAAACCGCACCGCCAAATACCTCGACATTGAACGCGCGCTGGCCAAGGTGCAGGGCGAATTGGGCATCATCCCCAAAAAGGCCGCCGCCGAGATCGTCAAGCACTGCAATCTGGAGCAGATTGACTGGGCCAAACTGAAAGCCAAAACCGAAGCCATTGGTTACCCCATCATCGCGGTGGTGAACCAGATCAACGCCGCCTGCAAAGACGGCCTGGGTGAATACTGCCACTGGGGCGCCACCACGCAAGACATCACCGACACGGCGGCTGTACTGCAAATCCGCGAAGGCCTAGCGTTGATTGAGACGGATTTGAAAGACGTCTCCGCCGCGTTGGCCAAGCTGGCCAAAGACCACCGCGACACGCCCATCATCGGCCGCAGCAATTTGCAGCAGGCCACACCCATCACCTTTGGCTACAAGATGGCCAGCATCCTCGCGGGCATCGAGCGGCACCGCGAGCGCCTCACACAATTGAAGCCGCGCGTGCTGGTGGGTGAATTTGGCGGCGCCTCCGGCACGCTCTCGTCATTGGAACAAGGCGCGATGGAAACCCAGGCCGCGCTGATGCAAGAGCTGGGCCTCGGCCAGCCGCTCATCAGCTGGCACACGGTGCGCGACAACTTTGCCGAGGTCGGCGCGTTTCTTGGCATCGTCGGCGGATCGCTCGGCAAAATCGCCATGGACGTGAAGCTGATGATGCAAACCGAAGTGGGCGAGGTGTTTGAGCCCTTCGCACCGGGCCGTGGTTCATCGAGCACCATGCCGCAAAAGCGCAACCCAATCTCTTGCCTCTACATCCACGCCAATATCTCTGTGGTGCGCCAACTCGCCGCCAGCCTGATGGACGCCATGGTGGCCGACCACGAGCGCAGCACCGGCCCATGGGAAATCGAATGGGTGGCCATGCCCGAGATTTTCTGCCTGATGTCCGGCGCGCTCAAACAAACCAAATTCATCCTGCAAGGCCTGGAGGTAGACGCCGCGCAGATGCGCAAAAACATCGACATGACTCACGGCTTGGTGATGAGCGAGGCCGTGATGATGGGCCTGGGGCCGTACCTCGGCCGTGAATACGCGCACGATCTGGTCTATGACATCTGCCGCGATGCGCTGAAGCAAAAACGCCCCTTGATCGACCTGCTGGCCGAGCACCCCGAGATCAACAAACACGTTGCCCGCGCGCAGCTGGAAGGTTTCTGCGACCCAATGAACAACCTGGGGCAGGCGGGGGTGATGGTGGATCGGGTGTTGGGGTCAGTTAAGTATTCATAGCCCTCCGTGTTGCATTAACGGGCGTTTCGATTCTTGAATGCCCGCCAAGTATTGCGAAGTCTTGTCCAAATTGAAAAAGAGAACAAGGAACAAACCAATGACTAGACCGAGCCCAAAAATGCGTGTATCCGGATATTTTGACTTAAGTCGCGATCAGACAACACTTGACTTTGTCGACGTTCCCATAGGAAATGACACACCTGTTTTCCTTGATCCAAGCAGGATTAGGTCTATGCAAAGCACTTGGGCTTCGGAGTGCAACTCTATACTCCAACACTTTTTTGAAACTCTGCTGAGACACTTGCAGACAAGCAACGACGCCGATGGTCTGAAAATGCTTGAGGCTCTCACCGAGAAAAATGAATTTCATTTGGGATTCTCAAGTGGCTTGTCGGACGGGCGTGCATTTGGTAGAGGATATGCTGGCAAGGTTTGGGAAGCGTTGAAAAAAAGCCAAGCGGGCACTACCGGATTACTCAAGGATATTGAGGATGCATGCTTATTTATTGACGGGGTCGGACCAGATCGTATCTCGGATGCAGTCTGCAATATTCTTCGGGGACCCTTAGTTAGATACACGCAAGAAATCTGTCAGTACTACGGTATACCTCTAAACTCAAATGTCGATTCCGGACCAATCTGGAACGTTCAATCGGAGAGGTGGGAAGACTCATTGCTCCCCCTTCCAATAACCCCATACGGCAAGCTTCTGTTGATCCCTAAAGTGGCGGTCCGGCACAGACTGGTGTACGACTCATCCAATTACTATACTCATTACCTTCTTCCCGAGATGCAGACGTCAGAGAAGCACCTGAATACCGGGCTTGTTCACACCCTCAAAGACGGCCGAAAGCGCGTTACCAAAAAAGATCTCAGAGAAAAATACGGTGCCGATAAACTGAGCATCATTCGAGAGACACAAAAACATCCCAATGCGCTTCATGAGTACCGTGAAGCGGCGATAAAAACATCGCGACCGATAACGCATGAAATGCTCGCCGAAATAGAGAATATTCAACCTCCCAATTATTCTGCTTTACTTGCCGATGTGAAAGCTATTCCACCTGGGCGAGATGATGCAACAAACTATGAAAACGCAATTGAGAAGCTTCTGAGCGCACTATTTTTTCCCTCCCTAGCTCTTCCAACTAAACAGCATCAAATACACGATGGGAGAAAGCGAATTGACATTACCTATGTCAATAATCCAAGAGACGGCTTTTTCAATTGGTTGCTTCAACACTATTCAAGCGCTCACATATTTGTTGAGTGCAAGAATTACGGAAAGGAAATCGGCAACCTAGAATTTGACCAATTGGCCGGTCGCTTTTCACCTAGCCGCGGGCAAGTTGGCCTAATGGTTTGTCGATCGATCGAGAACGTGGCGAAGCTCAATGCCAGTTGCAAAGACACGGCCACTGATCAAAGAGGCTACATCCTTGTCCTTTGCGACGATGACTTGGAGCAAATTGTGAAAGATTACAGGGCCTCAAATGGGGGCGCTGAATATCCGTTACTGATGCATAAGTTTCGGCAGCTCATCATGTAGGCGAATTCAAATACCACGCTAGTGGTGGAGCAGACTATTACCCTCGACAATTGAAGTCCGCTCGCCCAAAAGCTTTACAGGCTCCGCTCCTCCCACGGGCTCATACGACTCAGGTGCAGGGGAAGCAGGGTCTACGGCCTGTGGATTTTGTGGACACGCCGTGTACTCAGCTTTGTTCGAGAGGGGAGTCAGTCATGGCTCGAATCAACGCGTCTATGTTGGCCTGCGCTGGTGATTGCCTCACACAATGAAGTGATGCCGGAGGATCGTGTTTGGTGGTTATGGTCACTGCACAGCAGTTTGTCCAACAGTGACAACACTGCAAGTGGCAGTGACAAGGCGCTCACGAGGCCAAACCACAACCTCAGCCAGCGTTGATTGATGGCATTGTTATGTGCTAACATTGTGCTTATTCCAAGTGAGTATGCAATATGCAAGTCGCCATCCGCGCCATGGGCAATTCCAGAGGCATTCTGATCCCAAAACCGATCCTTGAGCAGACGGGCTTGCTGGATGCGGCTGACCTGCAGGTGAAAAACGGGGTGATTGAAATCCGTCCTCTGAAGCGCAATCCGCGTGAAGGGTGGGTAGCGGACAGCCAGCGCGTTGCGCAAGCTGCGGACGATGTTTTGATGTGGCCCGAGTTTGCCAATGCTGATGACAAAGACCTGAAATGGTAACCCCCCCGCTGTTGGCCACCGGCGAAATTTGGCTGGTTCAATTGGTCCCAACAGTTGGTAGCGAGATTCAAAAGACCCGCCCGTGCGTGTTGATCTCGCCACCGGAAATGCACAACCATCTGCGGACCGTGATCGTGGCCCCCATGACCACTGGCTCGCATCCGGCTGCATTTCGTGTGCCCATTACCTTCAAGGGCAAAACCGGGCTGATCTTGCTGGATCAGATTCGCACGCTAGACAAGGTTCGATTGGTACGCCGGGAAGGTGCTGTTCACAGCGCAACGCTGAAACGCATTTTGGCAGTGTTGCAGGCGATGTTCGCATCGGCAACTTGACGCCGCCACCGTCAATTCACAACCAATGCAGTGCGGCGAGTCAGGCCCGAAGGATTGGGGCGATTTCAAAAAGCGAAGCGTATGAGCTCCAAGCATTTGGGCCTGGCTTGCCGCACGGGCCGACTCATCCCCTGCTTTGTGCAATCTGTTTTTATCGAGTTTTATTGATTTATTACCTTTAACATGCCTATTAATTATTAGGGTTGGCCTGCGAAACTTTATAAATAATCAGGTGAAGGCCGACGTGAAATAACATTAGTATGCTATTCATATAATAGCATTCATGGTTAATCCTTCAGTGCGATCGGAGGGGTTTTCCGTTGCTCCACCGCCGATTTAAGCAAGGCCGCGCAGCGGAAGGCGGCATGGGCGAACTTGCCGTAAGGCAGCGTCAGGAAGATCGCCATGACTACCCCCAGATGAACCGCCAGCAGCACTGCCATTGCCGAAGTGTCACGCAGGAAAAGCAGTGCCAGCCCCGTCACGCTGGTGAAAAACAGCTGCGCGATGAAGACCAGGTCCATCGGGTTTTGAGCCGCATCGCCC
>JANLYO010000091.1:0-18787 GCA_031365665.1 Rhodoferax sp.
GCTGCGCCTGGCTGCTCTGGTGGTGGGCGGTGGCTTCGCGGCCCTCCAGCGCCAACTGGCGGAAGGGGTTGGCCGCATCGCCGCCGAGCTTCTCCAGCCCGGCAGAGAAGTCGGCGCTGTGCCAGAAGTCGCCCGCGTGGCGGGAGAGCTTTTTGTAGCGCCACAGATCAAGCGCCTTGATGATGATCACCATCCACGAGGCCAGTGACATGGCCAGGAGCAGCAGGGCGACGAAACGCGTGACCACGTCGCCTTGCGCCCAGAGGTTGGCGATGCCGAATTGGGAATCCATAAATGCTCCTAAAACTGAAAAAATGAAACCGTTGAAATCTATTCAAGCAAAAAACTGATCGGCACGATGAACCACATGGCCTCCGCCACGCCATCGCGCTTGCCGGGTACATAACGCCATTGCAGGACGGTGTTCATGGCCGACTGGTCGAGCCTGTCATAGCCGCTGCTTTGGCGCAACTCGGCTTTTTGCGCTTTGCCGTCAACGCCAATCAGCACGCGCACCAGCACTTTGCCCTGCTCGTTCAGGCGCTTGCTCATCGGCGGATACGGCGGCTTGGGGTTTTGCAGGTAGTCGGCGTCGCTCAACGGCAGCACGACTTTGGCTGGCGCAGGCGGCGCAGGAGCGGGCGGCGGCGCGGGTGGCGCGTCCACCTTCACCGGCGCGGTAATGGGCGGCAGGGGCGGCTGTGGCGCGATCACGCCCACGGGGGCGTTGGGTGCAGGCGTTGGGTCGGGCGTGACGACCGCCACCGGCATGGGCGGTGGCGGAGGCTCGCGTTTGAGGGGCACGACGGCCTTGGGCGGTGGCGGCGGAGGGGGCTCTTCTTTGGGTTTTGGTGGCTCGATGAATTCACTCAAAATCTGGGCAGGCACCACCATTTCAACGGCGCGGCGCAACAGGCCGGTTTGCAGGGCCCACAAGGCGGCGACATGGAAAACCAGCACGCTGGCGGCGATGAGCGTGTTGCGAAACTGGAGGCTGCGCAGGGGCGGGGCGGCGGAGAAAGAGGCGTCTGACACGTAAAAATCTTTTTACAAAATAGTTAGTTGATTAAAAACAGAATTAGGCCTCGTGATATTTCAATTTATTGCTATTAATAAAGTATAAAAAAAGCAAGTAAAATATTAAATAATTATACAGTATCCAAAAAATACAGAATTCTCAGGTGTCCGCCCACATGCGCAAAAGGTTGTGGTACACACCCGTCAACGCCGTGGTCTCGTCGGACTCGCCGCGTTCCTGGCGCAGGGCCAACAGGTTCATGTCGAGCTCATACAGCAGGCGGCGCTGCTCGTCGCTGCGCACCATGCTTTCGATCCAGAAAAAACACGCCAGCCGGTGCCCACGCGTGACCGGTTTGACCTGGTGCAGGCTGCTGCCGGGGTAGATCACCAGGTGGCCAGCGGGCAGCTTGATGCACTGCTCGCCAAAGGTGTCGTTGACGCACAGCTCGCCGCCGTCGTAAGTCTCGGGCTCGCTCAAAAACAGCGTGCACGACACGTCAGTGCGCACGCGTTGGCCCGCGCTGCCGCCGCCGTCACCCAGCCCCGCAGGCATGTAGCGAACGGCCCCGTCAATGTGGTTGCCGTAGTGGTTGCTCGCGCCGCCGTAACGGTTCAGGCGCGGCGGAAAAATGCGTTTGGGCAGCGTCGCCGAGAAGAACGCCGGTTGGCGCTCCAGCCCCTGCAGCACCATCTGCCGGATGGACCGCGCCGCCGCTGAATCATGCGGCAACTGCTGGTTGTTTTTCACGGCCTTGGCCTGTTCGCCTGCGCCGGGTTTGCCGTCTTCCCAGGCGACGGTTTTGAGCAGCTTGCGCACCTGCTGCAGCTCGTCGCCGGTCAAAACGTCTTCAATGGTGAGGATCATGGGCAGGCGGAATTACTCTTTGAACGGTTCGATGGCCCCAGGGCGGCGCAACATCTTGTTGACTTCATCCAGGTGCAGCTCTTCGAGCACGATCATCTCGCGCGCATATTCCTCCAGCAGCACCGACTTGCCTTCGACCGCTTTGAGCAGGTCCTTGTAGGCGCCCAGGCCGGTGGTTTCATGCTCCAGCGTTTCGCGCAGGATGTCGCCGATGTCATGTTTTTCAGTTTCCAGCAGCGGGCCGATTTTCAGCGACGGGTGACCGCCCAGCAGCGTGACCATTTCACCGGCCTTGTGTGCGTGCACCAAACCTTCGTCGGCGTTGCCCTTGAGCCAGGAGACGATGGGAATGCGGTTGTAGCCGTAAACCATCAGCGAATAGTGCGTGTAGCGCACCACGCCGGCCAGTTCCAACTCCATGATGCGGTTCAGGAGGCCGATGGCGGTCTGTTTGGTTTTGGTTTGCATGATGTGGATTCTCAAAGGAGGGAGGGCAGCATATTTTGCGCCTTGCCACTGGAATTCAGAACTTGGCCGTCAGGTTCAACTGGAAGATGCGGCCCGCGCCGGGCACGTAGTGGCCACGGTACAGCGAATCAGCATAGAGCACGTTTTCCACGTTGTTGAGGTTGGCCTTGATGCTCCAGCGCTCATCGAATTTGTATTCGGCCATCAGGTCGATGGTGCTGAAGGCGGGTGCCTCCCACGAGGGTGCCGTGGTGTCGGCGGGCGCCTGCGAGGAGCGGAAATTGATGCCGCCGCCGACGCGCAGCTTCGGATTGATCTGGTAGGTGCTCCACACCGTGCCGCTGTGGACGGGCGACAGGCCGGGGCGGTCGCCGGCGCGGTTGCCGACCGTGGTGGCCGTGCTGGCGGCGACGTCCACCACGGCTTCCGGCATCCACATGTAGGAGGCGTAGATCTCCCACTCTTTGGTGAGACGGCCGGTGATGTCGAATTCAAAGCCCGTCGCGTGGCGTTTGCCGGACAGCAGCAGGCGTGTGGCGGCGGTGTCGGGGTCGGTGTTGCGCTCATTCTCCTTGGTGGACTGGAAGATGGCGTAACGCGTGGTGAACTGTTTGTCGGCACTGTCGATCTTGGCGCCGATTTCGATGTTCACACTGCTTTCCGGCGGCGTGCTGGCCGATAGCGCGTTGTACGAATACACGTCGCCTGAGGTGTTGAACGAGGTGTCGTAACTGAAGTGGAACGACTGCAGCGGGTTGGGCTGGTACAAGAGGCCCACGCGTTTGCTGATGGCGCTGATGTCCTGGGTGTAGGACGTGGTGGTCACCGGACCTGCGGCGGCAGCCGGGATGGTGTAGGTGCTGTAGTTGCCGCGCATGTTGTCAAAACGCAGACCCACCAGCACCTTCCAGTCCTTGGCGACCTGGATCAGGTCTTGCGCATACACGCCGTAACCGATCGCCTGGTACTCATTGCCGGGGCGCAGCACGCGGCTGTCTTCGTTCACGCTGGTGTTGTTGGGGTCGCCGTAAGTCGCCTCGGGTTTGTTGATGGTGACACCGCCTTGCGTACCGCCACGCTCGGCGTAAACCAACTTTTTTTCCACTGCAAAATCGACGCCGCTGAGAAACTCGTGTTTGACACCGAGTGCCTCGAACTTGTTGGAGAAATCGCTTTGCAGGTGCGTGGTATCGACATCCTGGATTTTCAGCGCATTGCCACGGGTGAGGAAGGTGCCGTTGTTCAGGTTGGCCAGCGTCACAGGAGCAGGGTTGGTCAACGGCACGGCGGCTGTGGCGGGCGGCTGGCCGGCAAAACGGATGGTGCTGGCGTGCTGGTCGCGCGTGAAGCGGCCCTGGCGCACCTGCGTCTGCAGTTCGCTGTCGTGGTCAAAGCGGTGGATGTGTTTCAACGCGACCCAATTGGCCGTGCCGTAGTTGCGGTCGCTGGCCAGGCCGTAATAGGCGCTCGGGTCCAGGCCGCCCATGATGGTGTTTTGCGCTGTAGTGGCGGCGGCGTTGGGGCGCACCCAGGGCAGGCCGTAGTTCATGCCGTTCTTGTTGTCCAGGCTGTACAGGCTGGCGGTGAATTCGTCTTTTTCGCCGATGCCAAAACTGTAGGCCGCCGCGATGCCGCGTTTGTTGATGCTGGAGCCCGAGCCGTTGTTGTCCGCCGTCGTCACCATGGCGTTAATGCGCAGCGCGGCGCTCTCGCCGGTCTTGATGTTGAAATCGCCAGTGACGCGCCTGTAGTTGTAGCTACCCAGCGTGGTGCTGATCTCGTGCTCGTCGATCAGGCGCGGCTGTTTGCTGACCTGGTTCACGGCGCCGCCGGTGGAGCCCCGGCCAAACAGCATCGAGGCCGAGCCGCGCAGCAGCTCGACGCGGTCATTGTTGAAGGTGTCGCGGTCGTAAAACGCCGGGTCACGCATGCCGTCGATGAAGATGTCGCCGGTGGTGGCCAGCGAGAAGCCGCGCAGGCGGATGTCTTCTTCGCCGCCCTCGGCAGCCTGGAAGGTGACGCCCGCCGTGTTGCGCAACACGTCTTTCACCGTGTCCAGATTGCGGTCGTCGATGAGTTTTTCAGTCACCACAGTGATCGACTGCGGGATGTCGCGCAGGGCCTGGTTGCCCTTGCCAATGGTCGAATTCACGGCGCGCACCGAGTCTTTGCCTTCGGGCAATTCGGCTTTTTCTTTCACGACGACAGGTTTGAGGGTTTTGTCGGCCTCGGCTGGCGCTTGCTGCGCCATGGCGCTCAAGGAGCCGGCCAGCAGCATGGCGCCCAAGGGCAGGAGCTTGTCGTTGCTGGCGGATTTCGGGAACGGAGGTTTTTGGTTCATGGTGCTGCGCGGTGGGTGCTGGGTAGGCGAAATGGACGTTGATGAAGGTTTACCGTTGCGACACAATTCTACATACAAATACGAATCATTCCTATTTGAGTTTGTAAAAACCTCCCAAAAACAAAGAGAATTACCAGTGCGTCAAAGTCGTCTTGACAAAAACTAGTTTAGGTCTAAACTAAATGAATGAACATTCTGTGCATTGGTGGTGGCCCGGCGGGTTTGTACTTTGCGTTGCTGATGAAGCTGCAAAACCCGGCGCACGCCATCAGCGTGGTCGAACGCAACAAGCCTTTTGACACCTTTGGCTGGGGTGTGGTGCTGTCAGACCAGACGCTGGACAACCTCAAGGTGGCCGACCCTGCCAGCGCCAAACTGATCGGCGAAGCCTTCAACCACTGGGACGACATCGAAGTCTTCTTCAAGGGCCGCAGCGTGCGTTCGGGCGGCCACGGGTTTTGCGGCATCGGGCGCAAGCGCCTGCTGAACATCCTGCAAGAGCGCTGCATCGAACTCGGCGTGAACCTCGTGTTTGAAACCGATGCAGCGGACGACCAGCAGCTTGCCGCGCAGTACAAGGCCGACCTTGTCATTGCCAGCGATGGTCTCAACAGCCGCATCCGCAACCGCTACGCCGCTGTTTTCGAGCCGGATGTGGACCTGCGCCAGTGCCGTTTTGTCTGGCTCGGCACCAAGAAGACATTCGATGCGTTCACCTTTGCGTTTGAACAAACCGAACATGGCTGGTTCCAGGCGCACGCCTACAAGTTCGACGGCGACACCTCCACCTTCATCGTCGAGACGCCCGAAGCGGTTTGGAAGGCGCATGGCCTGGACGCGATGGAGCAGCCTGAAGCGATTGCCTTCTGCGAAAAGCTGTTCGCCAGGTACCTTGACGGCAACGTGTTGATCAGCAATGCCACGCATCTGCGCGGCTCGGCCAACTGGATCCGCTTTCCGCGTGTGGTCTGCAAAACCTGGGTGCACGAAGCGCTTGTCAATGGCAAAGCTGTGCCCATCGTGCTGATGGGCGATGCGGCGCACACCGCGCACTTCTCCATCGGCAGTGGCACCAAACTCGCGCTGGAAGACGCCATCGACCTCGCCAATGAATTCGCCGCCAGCACCGATGAACTGGTCAGCGCTGCCGACATGAAGCAGGTGTTGCAGCGCTACGAGGCGCGGCGCAGTGTGGAAGTGCTGAAGATCCAGAACGCCGCGCGCAATTCAACGGAGTGGTTTGAAAACGTCACGCGTTACACCGGCATGCAGATCGAGCAGTTTGCCTATTCGCTGTTGACCCGCTCGCAACGCATCAGCCACGAAAACCTGCGCCTGCGCGACGCCGCCTGGTTGGGCGGTTTTGAGGGCTGGCTGGGCGGCACCGATCAGGCTGGCGGCGGGCGCGGGGCGAGCCCGGCATTGACGCCGACGCTGCCCATGCTGCTGCCGCTCAAAGTGCGCGGCCTTGAATTGAAAAACCGCATCATCGTCTCTCCCATGGCCACCTACAGCGCGGTGGATGGCGTGCCACAGGACTTCCATCTGGTTCACCTGGGAGCGAGGGCTTTGGGCGGCGCGGCCATGGTGATGGTCGAGATGACCAGCCCGGTGCCCGAAGGCCGCATCACCCCCGCTTGCACTGGCCTGTGGAACGACGGGCAGGGCGCCGCGTTCGCACGCATTGTGAACTTTGTCCACGCGCAAAGCAGCGCCAGGATCGGCATGCAACTCGGCCACAGCGGCCCCAAAGGTTCCACGCAAGTGGGCTGGGAAGCCACCGACGAACCGTTGCCGGACGCGGGCGGAAACTGGCCCCTGCTGGCAGCCAGCGAGCTGGCCTACGGCGCGCAAAATCAGGTGCCCCGCGCGATGACGCGGGCTGACATGGACGCCATGACGCAGGCTTTTGTGGCGTCCACCCGGCGCGCCAGCGATGCCGGTTTCGACTGGCTGGAGCTGCATTGCGCGCACGGCTATTTGCTGGCCAGTTTCATCTCGCCGCTGACCAATCTGCGCGCCGATGCCTATGGCGGCGGCATCGAGGCGCGTTGCCGCTACCCGCTGGAAGTGTTTAGCGCCATGCGCGCCGCCTGGCCTGTCGGCAAACCGATGAGTGTGCGCATCTCCGCACACGACTGGGTGGCGGGTGGCAACACGGCCGACGACGCGGTGGCCATTGCGCGGCTGTTCAAGGCGGCTGGTTGCGACGTGATCGACGTCTCGTCGGGCCAGACCACCCGCGACGCCAAGCCCGTGTATGGCCGCATGTACCAGACGCCGTTTTCAGACCGCATCCGCAACGAAGTGGGCATCCAGACCATGGCGGTCGGTGCCATCACCGAGGCGGACCAGGCCAACAGCATCATCGCCGCCGGTCGCGCGGATCTGTGCGCCGTCGCCCGCCCGCACCTGGCGGACGCGGCCTGGACGCTGCACGAAGCGGCCAAATTGCAGTCGCGCGACGTGGCGTGGCCCAAACAGTACTACAGCGGGCGGGATCAGCTCTACCGTGAACTTTCAAAACAAAATCAGGCATTGGGTCAAACCAATAAATTACAAGTTGCTCCTAAAACAATAGTAAATGACGATATTTGAAGCGGATTGAATGGTGGACAAAGAAGCACGTCTGGCCGACACCACGATGGCGGAACATCCGCAGGAACTGCGCCTGTGGTTGCGGCTTCTCACCTGCACCCAGTTGATCGAACAGACTGTCCGCTCCCGGCTGCGCAGCCAGTTTGAAACCACCTTGCCCCGTTTTGATTTGATGGCGCAGCTCGAACGTTCGCCCGATGGCCTGAAGATGAACGAGTTGTCGCGTCGCATGATGGTGACGCGCGGCAACATCACCGGTATCACGGATCAACTCGTGGCCGAAGGCCAGGTCGAACGCGTGGAGGTGGACGACGACAAGCGCTCCTGGCGGGTGCGCCTGACACCCCAGGGGTGTCTGGCGTTCAACACCTTGGCGCGGGAGCACGAGGCTTGGATCGTCCAGACCTTCGCGGGGCTGGATCCCAAAGACATCGCCCATTTGCACAAGCTGCTGGGCCGCGTCAAGGACAACATCTCCAAAGAAACCCGACCGGCGCCGCCGAAAGCGCGAAAACTGAAAGCAAACCCATGAAACATTACGTCACACCCAACAACCCCATGCGCAGCCAGTTTGAGCCGATGGCTGCCTACGAAGCGCACCACTTCAGTTGGTCTTACCATTCAACCAATGAACACGGTGGCGTGGGTACGCTCACGCTGAACCGCCCTGAGCGCAAGAACCCGCTGACCTTTGACTCCTACGCCGAATTGCGCAATTTGTTTGATTCCTTGAAATACGCCACGGATGTCAAGGCGGTGGTGGTCACCGGCGCCGGCGGCAATTTTTGCAGCGGCGGCGATGTGCATGAAATCATCGGCCCGCTGTTGGAGATGACGATGGCCGAGCAGCTTGAATTCACGCGCATGACGGGTGATTTGGTGCGGGCGATGCGCAACTGCCCGCAGCCCGTCATCGGCGCCATTGACGGCATTTGCGCGGGCGCCGGGGCCATGGTTGCGCTCGCCTGCGACATGCGTTATGGCACTGCAAAAAGCAAGACCGCTTTTCTATTCACGCGGGTCGGATTGGCCGGTGCTGACATGGGCGCTTGCGGCCTGTTGCCCCGGGTGATCGGGCAGGGCCGTGCATCAGAGTTGCTCTACACCGGCAGGGTCATGACGGCCGACGAAGGTTTGGCCTGGGGTTTCTTTAACGCGTTGCATGAGCCCGCACAACTGCTGGCGCAGACCCAGGCCCTGGCCGCAGAACTTGCCAATGGCCCCACCTTCGGCCAGGCCATGACCAAAACCATGTTGCAGCAGGAATGGGCGATGACCATTGACCAGGCCATTGAAGCCGAAGCGCAAGCGCAGGCGATTTGCATGCAAACCCAAGATTTCAGACGGGCTTATGAGGCGTTTGCCGCCAAGCGCAAACCGGCATTTGCGGGAGATTGAAAATGATTCGGGACGATTTTGTGGTCTCCAGAATGCCACCTGACGACCAACTGCCGCACCTGCGGTTTGACCTGCCAGAGTTGCAATTTGGCACACCCTTGAATCTGGTGGAAGAGTTGCTGGACAAAGCCGGGGCCAAGGGTTTTGCGGGGCGGCCCTTGCTGCGCTCATCCAAAATTGTGCTGACCTATGGCGAGGTGCGTGACCGCGTTGACCAGATTGCGCGGGTGCTGGTGGAAGACCTGAAACTGGTGCCCGGCAACCGGGTGCTGCTGCGTGGCGGCAACTCGATTGGCATGGCGTTGGCCTGGCTGGCGGTAGTCAAGGCCGGTTTGATTGCCGTGCCCACGATGCCGCTGCTGCGGGCCAAAGAGTTGGGCGACATCATTGACAAAGCGCGGCCTGAGGTGGCGCTGTGTGACGCCAAATTGCTGGACGAACTCAAACTCGCGCAGCAGCAGCAACCGAGCCTTTTGACCATCATCCTCTTCAATCAAATGAACGAGCCCGGTTCGCTGGGTGTGTTGGCCTCGCAAAAGCCGGGAGATTTCACTGCGCACAGGACTGCATCGGAAGATATTGCCTTGATGGCCTTTACCTCGGGCACCACCGGCCAACCCAAGGCGGCGCTGCACAGCCACCGTGACATTTTGGCCGCGTGTGAATGTTGGCCACGCCATGTGTTGAAGGCTGATCCGGGGGATATCGTGATCGGTTCGCCACCGCTGGCTTTTACCTTTGGCCTGGGCGGCATGTTGGTGTTTCCGATGTGGGCCGGTGCCTCGGTTTATTTTCACGACACGCCGTACACGCCCGAGAGCATGGCGCAGGTCATCCACAACGTAGGTGCCACGATCTGTTACACCGCGCCCACGTTTTACCGGGCCATGGCGCCGTACTTCCAAGCCCTGAATGTAGAGCGCGGCAAACCGCCCTTGCGCATCTGCGTCAGCGCAGGCGAAGGATTGCCCGATGCCACACGCAGCTTGTGGCGCGATGCCAGCGGCATTGAAATGACCGATGGCATTGGCGCGACCGAAATGTTCCACATCTTCATTTCGGCTGCGCCACAGGATGTGCGCACGGGTGCAATTGGCAGGGCGGTGCCGGGCTACACCGCCCAAGTGGTTGACGACGAGGGGCGCGAACTGCCACGAGGCACTGTCGGCAAACTCGCCGTGGTCGGCCCGACCGGGTGCAAATACCTGGACGACCCGCGCCAGACGGCCTACGTGAAAGGCGGGTGGAACTACCCTGGCGACGCGTTTCTGCAAGACGCTGACGGTTATTTTTTCTACCACGCCCGCACCGACGACATGATCGTCACCGCAGGCTACAACGTCGGCGCACCCGAGGTGGAGGACGCGTTGTTGCGCCACCCGGCCGTCGCGGAATGCGGCGTGGTCGGCAAAGCCGACGCAGAGCGCGGCACCATCATCAAGGCCTTTTGCGTGCTCAAGCCGGGCCAGCAGGGCGATACTGTTTTGGCCAAGGTGTTGCAAGACCATGTGAAGGCCACCATTGCGCCCTACAAATACCCGCGCGAGATTGAGTTTGTGGCCGCGCTGCCCCGCACTGAAACTGGCAAACTGCAGCGTTTCCGGCTCAAATCACTTTGACATTTCGCATTTGAGCCTTCACCTTCACTTTGAAGCACCCATGAACCCACTACAACCGCCCGGTTGGGCCCCCGCCAAAGGTTACGCCAATGGCATCGCCGCCCGTGGCACGCAGATTTTTGTGGGTGGACAAATCGGCTGGAACGCCCAGCAGCAGTTTGAGACCGATGACTTCATCGCCCAAACGGCGCAGGCACTGCGCAATGTGATGGCGGTTTTGGAAGCTGGCGGGGCAGGCCCGCAACACATGGTGCGCATGACCTGGTACATATTGGACCGGGTCGAATACAACGCCAGGCTCAAGGAACTGGGCGCCGTCTACCGCGACGTCATCGGTCGCCATTTCCCGGCAATGACCTGTGTGCAGGTGGCCGCGCTGGTCGAGGCGCGGGCGAAAGTGGAAATTGAAGTGACAGCGGTGTTGCCGGAGTGACGAAAACGGGCCATTGTTAATACCCATGTTAATTATACTCTGAAATTTCTCCGAATTTCGAAAATCTACAGATTTTTTACCCTCTAGCCCACGTGTTTATAGGGCTTGTTGCTACTGAAATAGTAGCAATCGAAAAATGGCTACTTCAGCAGCTTGTCCAACAAGCCCGCCTTGAACAAAACACCCACCGAGCCTTCAACTTTGCGCGCTGCCGGGCGACGCGTGCCGCCTGCGCCGCGCGGCACCAGTTCGGGTTCGCCGCCAAACGCAACTTGGCCGGGGTCTACATCAACCTGTGTGCCATCTACGGCAGCCAGGGTGGCGATGCCGGTGTTGACCTTCAAATAGGTGCCGGCCGGGTCATTGTTGACCGGGTCTTCCGACACGGCGATCTCAATGTCCGTTCCGCGAATGCCCACCGTCGCTGTAGTGGTCTCAAACGCCACCCGGCTTTTCACCGTGGATTTGCCCGAGATATACCGCAGGCCGCCTTTGACGATGCGAATGGTTTTTTGGCGGCTGTCCGACGGCCCTTTGAGCTGCAATGATTTCACCAGCAGTTTGCTTTCGGCCCGCAGTGCCATGCGCGCGCCGTCGTCAAACCGAACCAGCGCTTCAGAATCGGCTTCGCTCACAAACTCATCCCCTTGGCGCAGCCGTGTCCCCACCACGGCGGGCAGTGTTTTGTCGCCCCGCACGATGTGCACCTTGCCATTGAGCACGGTGATCCGGGCAGCTTGCGCCTGCCAACTCAGCAAAATCAGGGTCACGGCCAGCAGGGCCGCCCGAAGCGTCGGGCGTGCGCCCAAAGAGACAGATGATTTCATGTGGATGAATTTCGTAAACTGTGCCACTACCGGCCCGAAAATGGGCGGATCGCCATGACCCTCAAACCCCAATATACCTTGCAATGTACCTGGCTTGGGCGCAGTCTGGCCAGTCTGGGCCTGCTGGCGCTCTCGGCTTGTGCCGACCTGGGCTATTACCTGCAATCGGCGCAAGGGCACCTGGCCATGATGCACAGCGCCAAACCCGTCGACGACTGGCTGGCCGACCCGAGCCTCACGCCCGCGCTCAAGCGGCAACTGGAACTGGCGCAGCGCATCCGCCGATTTGCCGTGACGGAACTGGCGCTGCCCGACAACCCCAGTTACACCCGTTATGCCGACCTGAATCGCGGCGCCGTCATTTGGAACGTGGTGGCCTCCCCAGAACTCGCCTTGACGCTCAAGACCTGGTGTTTCCCGGTGGCCGGCTGTGTCGGTTACCGGGGTTATTTTGACGAGGCGCAGGCCAAGCAGCTTGCGCTTGCATTGCAATCCGAGGGCTTGGAAGCCAGCGTGTACGGTGTGCCCGCCTATTCAACATTGGGTTGGATGAACTGGGCCGGTGGCGACCCGCTGCTGAACACGTTTATCCATTACCCAGAGCCAGAGCTGGCCCGTTTGATCTTCCACGAGCTGGCGCACCAGGTGGTGTACGCGAAAGACGACACCACCTTCAACGAGTCGTTTGCCACGGCGGTGGAGCGCCTGGGCGGTGCCCGCTGGCAGGCGCAGAATGCCGGCAATATGGCCGTAGATGTTTGGGCGGGCCACGCGCAAAGACGCCAACAGTTTCGTGCGTTGACGCAGGCCACACGGCGCGATCTGACGCAAATTTATGAGAAAAATAGCGGTGCAGGCCGGGAAAATGCAGAAAAACTCGCTTCAAAAAAGATGGCGATGGACAATTTCAGAAGCGACTACGCAAGACTCCGCGCCAATTGGCTGGCTGCGTCCGCATCCGCGCCTGCAGTCCAAAGCCTGAGCGGGTACGACAATTGGGTGGCCAAAGCCAACAACGCGAGTTTTGCCGCGCAAGCAGCCTATGACAGCCTGGTGCCGCAGTTCGAAGCCTTGCATGGGCAGTCTGCCAGTTGGCCGGCGTTTTATGATGCGGTCAAACGCCTGGCGGAATTGGCGCCAGCACAACGCAGCCGGGTGTTGGCCGACTTGGTGATGGCACCCGCCGGTCACGCATCTGGCACTGCCCCGCAAGCTGCTGCACCGCAAAAACAGGAGAAATAAATTGGCAGACATCCATATCCTTCGGCAACACAAACTGGGCCTCGCCCAGGCCCGCGTCGTGGCCTACCGCTGGGCCGAGCAGGCCGAACAGAAGCTGCAAATGCAATGCACCTACGAAGAAGGCAATACGCGGGATGAGGTCTGCTTCAAGCGCGCCGGTGCCGATGGCACTTTGGAAGTGACCAAGGACAAGTTTGAACTCAAGGCCAAACTGGGGTTTCTGCTGGGGGCCTTCAAAGGCCGGATTGAAAGCGAAATCGTGAAGAACCTGGATGGATTGCTGGCTGAGCCCGCAGCGGCACCCGCCAAAAAATCCTCGGCTGCCAAGGTGGCCAAAAAACCGGCCAAAAAGGGTTGACGCAAGCATGAAGGCATTGGCGGCTTCTTGCGCACCCAAGGCCTCGAATACTGGCCCGCTGGCGGGCCTGAAAGTCATCGAAATGGGCCAGCTGATCGCCGGGCCTTTCGCTGCGAAAACCCTGGCGGATTTTGGTGCTGACGTCATCAAGATCGAACCGCCCGCACGGGGCGCCAACGACCCCGGTGGCGACCCTTTGCGCCGTTGGCGGCTCCTCAAAGACGGCACCTCGGTGTGGTGGCAAGTCCAATCGCGCAACAAGCGCTCCGTGGCGCTGGATCTGAAAAAACCCGAGGCGCAAGACGTGGTGCGCCGCCTGTGCGCTGAAGCCGACGTGGTGATTGAAAACTTCAGGCCAGGCGCCCTGGAGGCTTGGGGTTTGGGGCCTGGGGTCTTGCAGGCCGCCAACCCGGCCCTCATCATGCTGCGCATCAGCGGGTATGGCCAAACCGGGCCCTACCGTGACCGCCCCGGCTTTGGCGTGGTGGCCGAAGCCATGGGAGGCATGCGCCACCTGACGGGTGAGCCCGGCCAGGTGCCGGTGCGGGTGGGCGTGAGCATTGGCGACACGTTGGCCTCGCTGCACGGCGTCATCGGCATCCTGATGGCCATGCACCACCGCCACAACTCGGCGACAAAGCTGTTGCCCAAAGGCCAGGGGCAGGTGATCGACATGGCGCTCTTTGAAGCGGTGTTCAACTGCATGGAAAGCCTGCTGCCCGAATACAGCGCTTTTGACGTGGTGCGCGGGCCTGCGGGCAGTGCCATGCCTGGCATTGCCCCGACCAACGCCTACCGCTGCCTGGGCGGCGGCTACGCCATCATTGCCGGCAACGGCGACAGCATTTTCAAACGCCTGATGCAGGCCGTTGGCCGCGACGATCTGGGGCAAGACCCCGGCTTGGCCGACAACGCAGGCCGTGTCAAACGTGTCACAGAAATTGACGACGCGATTGGCCAATGGGCCTGCCTGCGCTCGGTCGATGAGACACTGGCGGCGCTGGAGCGCGCTGAAGTGCCTGCCGGCAAAATCTACACTGTGGCCGACATCGCGGCAGACCCGCACTTCGCCGCGCGCGGCATGCTCGGGCAGGTGGCGATGGACGACGGCAGCAGCTTGACGGTGCCGGGTTATGTGCCCAAGCTTTCACTCACACCGGGCGGCCACCGGCGCAACGCCCCCAAATTGGGGCAAGACACCGATGCTGTGCTGCGCGAAGTGGGCCTGTCAGAGGCGCAAATTGCCGGCCTGCGCCAGCGCGGCATCGTGCAATGACCGCACAAGGCAGTTTGAAAGCTCAAATTGGCAGGTATTTCTCCCGCTTTGATTTGTAACAAGCTCGCCCGGGTTCGTTAAAATTTTTGAATGATCACCAAAGACCTGGACGACTTGCCCCTGTGGAACACCAGCCTGCGCCTGCCCATGGTGACGGACGATTCCGAGTTATTCGAATATCAAATCCTGCTCGGCGGCATTTCATTGGTGTTGAGCCGCTTGCACCCGGAGCAGGGCAAAAACCGCTTCACCTACACGCGCGGCCTGGCGATGAAGTTGGCCAAACTGCTGGAGTCGGCAGACATCCAGCAGTTTCGGCCCAGCAGCGTGCATTTGACGGAATCCCTGGCCGAGTGTGAGCGGGCGCTGGACACCGGCACTTTGATCGTGCTGCGGCGCATGCAGTTGCAGGCGCTCAAAGACGAGCGGGCCGACGCGGTCAAAGCCCAAAACGATTCCCGGTTTGGCGCGTCGATTTCTGGCGGCCTGTTCACCAGCGAAGGCAAGGCCGTGCCCGAAGAACGCTTCGCCTGACGAAGGCCTGCCGCTCAGCTCAATGACGCAATCAGGTCGATGTATTGCTGCATCGCATCTTTGTTCGCGGTGCCCTTGAGGCCGTTCCAGGCGTCCCACTTGGCGCGGCCTACCATGTCGGTGAAACCGGGTTTTTTCTCGCTGTTGTCGCCGACGCTGCCCTGTTTGTAGAGCGCGTAGATTTTGAGCAGTGTGGCGTTGTCGGGGCGCTCGCTCAGGTTCTTTGAACTCGCAGCGGCAGCTTCAAATTGTGCTTTCAGGTCGGCCATGGTTTTCTCCGTCGGTGTGGGGGATGGAATTGTGCGGGGCGCAATCCGCGCTTCTCTGACATCTTAAGTGCGAAATGCCCTCAAATTTGCACGCAAAATAGGGCACTTTCCCTAAGAGCCCGCTGCGGCACAAACAGCCAGGCCCGCCGTGGGTCATCGTATTTCACCGCCAGTCACTGGAGCCGCCATGCTTACGCGAATCAATGCCAAAGAAAAAGCCTTGCAAGCCGGGCGCAACGCGGCGGCGGGTGTCGGCCCGCTGATGCGGGCCACCGCCAAAACCGCCCGCAAAACTGCGCGTAAAACCGCCCAGTTCATTGGCAAAAACGTGTCGGATGCCGCGCGCGGCAGCCTGGGCCTCACAGGCGAACGCATGGGCAAGGTCGATACCGCCTGGCTGCGCATGGATTCAGCGTCCAACCTGATGATGATCATCGGCGTTTGGGTGTTGAAGCCTGGTGTAAGTTACGAGGCGGTCTGCGCGCGCGTGCAGGAACGTTTGCTCAAATACCCGCGTTTTGTGCAGCGGGTGGTCGAAGACGCGGCAGGCGCCACGTGGGTGAAAGACAAAAACTTCGACATCCGCCAGCAGGTGGTCATCGAGCAACTGACCAAAAAGCCAAAAGGCCGCGAACAAGAGGCGCTGCAAGACCGCGTGGCCGAGCTGGCCACACAGCCGCTGGCGCGGGGCCGCCCGCTGTGGCAATTGCACCTGGTCGAAGACTACCAAGGCGGCTCCGCGCTGATCGTGCGCATCCACCATTGCATCGCCGATGGCATCGCCCTGATTTCAGTCACCCAGTCGCTGGTCGATGGTGGCGCTGCGCCGCCCGAGCGCCAGGCGCGTGCGCCCCGGCGTGAGGGCCTTGAAGGCGCGCAGGATTGGATTGAAAACAGCCTGCTGGCGCCCTTCACCAAAATGGTGGTGCGCGCGCTGGGCGCGGCGGGCGCAGGCGCTGCCCGTTCGTTTGACCTGCTGGGCGACCCGCAAAAGGGCGTGGAGCAGGGCATGGAATCCACCCAAGACATCGCCAAACTGGCGTTTCAGGTGGCGCGGGATTCCGCCGCACTGGTGCTGATGGCAGACGATTCGGCCACGCGGCTCAAGGGTGTGCCTGGCACGGCCAAAAAAGTCGCCTGGTGCCCCCCGATTCCGCTGGAGGAAGTCAAAGCCGTGGGCAAAGCGCTCAACTGCTCGATCAATGACGTGTTGATGAGCTGTGTGGCCGGTGCGATTGCGCAATATCTGATCGCCAAGGGCGACGCCGTGCAGGGCAAGGAGATCCGCGCCATGGTGCCGGTGAACCTGCGGCCAATTGAGCACGCCTACAAACTCGGCAACCAGTTTGGACTTGCGCCGGTGGTGCTGCCCATCGGCATCGACAACCCGATAGAGCGCGTGTACGAAGTGCGCCGGCGCATGGGCCAGCTCAAAGGCAGCATGCAGCCCTTGTTGGCGTTTGGCATGTTGGCAGTGGCGGGTTTGCTGGTCAAACCCGCGCAAGACGCGCTTTTGAATTTGTTCTCCAAGAAGACCACTGCGGTGATGACCAACGTGCCCGGCCCGCGCGAAAAACTCAAATTCTGCGGCGCCACGCTGGAAGAAACCTTGTTTTGGGTGCCCCAAAGTGGCACCGTGGGCCTCGGAGTGTCGATCTTGAGCTACGGCGGCGGCGTCCAGTTTGGCGTGATTTCAGACGCCAAACTTTGCCCCGATCCACAAGCCATCATCAATGAGTTTGAGCCCGAATTCGCCAAACTGGCGATGGTGACCCTGATGTTGCCCTGGGGGGAATAAGCCGTGGCCCATGAAATGAATTTGAATGCTATAATATAAATAGCAAACTATTTATATAAAACGTGAGCTAGATGCCAATTTTATTTAAAACCGTCGGCGGATGCCAAAAAAAAGACAAATTGTTAACATGGGTATTAACAATGCATTGCCCCAAATCCAGTTGATTTCCGGCGCCCTGCAAGCCTGCGCCAATCGGTCTAAGATGCTGCACGCTTGAGCCATGTCTGCGTGGCCAGGCTGCGAGATTTCAAGCTTTCACCCTAACTGAGCAAAACGGAGCCCCCATGAAACTTTACATGCACCCCGTGTCCATGGTCAGCCGCCCGGTGCGGCTGTTCATTGCCGAGAACAAACTGCCCGTCGAAGAGCAGGTGGTCGACATCATGGTGGGCGAGCACTTCGGCGACCCGTACACCGCCATCAACCCCAGCCGCCAGGTGCCCACGCTTGAAGACGGCAGTTTCCGCATGACCGAGGCCTCGGCCATCCTCAAGTACCTGGCTGAAAAATTCAATTTGCCCTCGTATCCGAAAGACCTCCAGCAACGTGCCAAAGTCAACGAGATGATGGACTGGGTCAACACCGGCTTCTACCGCGACTACGGCTACGGCATGGTCTACCCGCAGCTCTTCCCGCACCACAAGCGCCGCAGCGACGAAGCGCACGACGCCACCATCGCCTGGGGCAAAGAGCGGTCCGCCTATTGGCTCTCGGTGCTCGACACGCATTACATCAAGGGCAACGCCTACCTGTGCGGCAACGAGATCAGCGTGGCCGACTATTTTGCGATTGGCCCAGTCACGGCGGGCGAGCTTATCGGCTGCGACTTCAGCCAATACCCGAATGTCGCGCGCTGGGTCGCCACCATGAAAAAGCTGCCCAACTGGGGCAAGATCAACGAAGTGTTCGATGGTTACGCGGCCTCCTTGCAGGACAAGATCAAAGGCAAGGCCTTCGTGGCCGTGTGAGGACATCATGCTCAAAGGCCTGCACCACAACGCGTACCGCTGCCGCGACTCTGAAGAAACCCGCAAGTTTTACAACGATTTTCTGGGCTTGCCGCTCGTCAACGCGTTTGAAATCGGCGAAACCAAGAGTGGCCGCGCCACCAAAACCTTGCACTCGTTCTACGAGATGGACGACGGCTCCTGCCTGGCGTTTTTCGAAGCGCCCGACATGCCCTTCAGCTTCAAAACGCAGCATGATTTTGATCTGCACATCGCGCTGGAAGTCAGCCAGGGCGACCTGCACGCCATGTTCGCCAAAGGCAAGGCAGCGGGCATGCAGGTACGCGGCATTTCAGACCACGGTTTCATCGACTCGATCTACTTCCGCGACCCCAACGGCTACGTGATCGAACTCACCGCCAAGCGGCCTGGTTCCGAGAAATTTGTGGCCGATGCCGCCCTGACCGCGCGCGAGCGGCTCAATGCATGGCAGAGCAGCAAACCGGCGGCGGTTGCAGCTTAGAAAAATTGGGGTCAGCCCCCAATTGCCGTAAAAAGCCAGGTTCTTGCGACCTGGTTTTTTACATTTCCCTGCACCCGTTTTTCTAACTAGGTTGCACTGTGGCCATTGAGAGCACGGCAAGATCAACCGCCATGCCGCCAGCGAAGCATCACGCCGCCGCTCCTCATGGTGCTTAACCCGCGCCGCCTATCGGCGTCACGGCGCAGAAATCGTCGGGACGGCGTGATGCTTCACTGGCGGGGAAGGGCGGATGTCTAGACCAAGCCGGGTG
>JANLYO010000105.1:0-9567 GCA_031365665.1 Rhodoferax sp.
TAGCCTGGACGCTCTGGAAACTCATCTGGAGTTAGCACTCAAAACGCTGGAAAACAACCCCAACTCAGTCCACTCTATCGTCTCTTGGCCCTGGATTGTTGGGGTACTTATTACTTCATTAATGAATTAGAAATGGAATTATTTCCCGAGCATCTCTGCGGGGTGCATCTGCCCAGGCTTGTTTTCCATGTAGCCGCGGCCATCTTTTACGCCGCGAACCCCGGACACCTGCCAGGACGTGCGTTGGTCGATCAGGCGTGCCAGCACTTCAAGTTCTTCATCGGTGTGGTTGATGGCGCCGGCCGGGCTCAGCATGCGCCCATTGCGTGGCTCCACCTCGCCCCAGAATGCCTGGTGGTAACTGGACTGGCTCCGCACCTTGTCGCGCCCGGCGGTCATGTCCACCGTGCCGTAACAGTTGCAAAAATAGTTGCGCCCGCTCTGAGTGGCAAAAATCTCAGAATAAACGCCCGTGCCGCGAATGCCTGCTGTCATGGTGGGCATGTTGATCTGGCGATTGCTGCCACGGCCCCAGACGCTGGCCACACCGCCGGCGATCAAACGCAAGACGCTCACGGCAGACAAAGACGCACCGCGTTCCACCACCATCATGGAGTTTTGCCGCATCTGGAACGAGGCGTTGCCAACCACGAAAGTCAGGTTTGAACCGGGCCCCGTTTCAATCCGGTCGCCCGTCTGCACGGTTTGTTGCGCTGTCATGCGTTGGCCATTGAGTTGTGCGTCGCCCCGCAGTTCGACGACATTGCTGCGCGCCTGCGCCTGGGCGGATGCGACACCGCCCGTCGCTGCCCACGCCGCAGCAGCCGATATGAAACTGCGCCGCTGGAACCACAAAACTTCAGACTCGGTGCGACCTTGCAAAACATGTTGGCTCATACGGTTTCTCCTGTGCTGGCCTCAAAGCAATCTTTGACGCTGAAATAAACGGAAGTGAAAAACATCGCCGCCAGCAACATCGCGGCGGGGAACATAGCGGCGGTTGCGGCGCCTGCGCCGCCAATGATGCCTGCAATGGTGGTCACACCCATGCTGACCACCACGAACAGGCCGACCCAGGCAAAGCCGTAAACCAAAAAAGCTCGGAAATTTCGGATGCACGCCACCAGGCTGAAAAACAGGCTCTTGACAGGCGCCATACCCTGCCAATACACCAGGGCCGGCGCATGCCAGAACAGCATCGCCAGAGGCAAATAAAGGGCCATGCTGACCCACATGGCGGTTTGAAACTCGCCATCCATGACCAGTTCCCGGGAAAGTGAGCCGCCGATCAAATACAGCTTGGCAAACTTGCCACCGTCAAACAGGGTCGAGACGCCCATGACCAACATAAAAGAGACGGCGTAAATGACGCCCAGCATCAACATGGCCTGCATTTTGGGCTTTGCCGCCTTGAAAGCCGCCAGCATGATCGACGGCATGGGGAACTTGCCACGCGCTGCTTCCTGCGTCGCCACCATGAGCCCCAAGGTGGCGGCTGGCAAGAGCGCCAGCGCCAGCGCGTTACCCAGCACGGGCACGATGCTCAATACCGACATGGTCGCCATGAACATGAAGAAAAGCCCTGCCAGTGCCAGCGGTTGCTTGAAAAAAGTAATGCATCCGAGTTTGACCCATTGAATGCCAGTACGCGCGGGAACGATGTTCAGTTTCATAAAAGGCTTATACGCCAGGTTGGAACCCGGCGCGTGGCAATAGTTTCAGCTCAATCCGCGCAATAGTTCACGCAAAACACGTTCAAAGTGGCTGGGATCATGGGCTTTGAGCATGCTGGCCTCGCGCGGCAGGTGAAAGTCCCACAGGCGCGAAATCCAGAAACGCAGGGCGCCGGCACGCTGCATGGCAGGCATGGCCCGCCGTTCTGCGCCACTCAAGCTGCGAACCTCGTTGTAGGCACCCAAAAACGCCCGCCGCTTGTCCGGCAGACCCGCACCGGTGGCCAGGTCGATGCACCAGTCATTCAGCGCCACGGCCAGGTCAAACGCCCAGGTGTCGACGCCTGCAAAGTAAAAGTCGAAAAACCCGGTGAGCACGGGCGCGGTGTTGCCGGTATTTCCGGTTTCAAACATGACGTTGTCGCGAAACAAGTCGGCGTGGACCGGGCCACGCGGCAGCGCCGCGTAGTTTGACGACGATGCCACATGGTTTTGGTAGGCCAGCTCGCTTTGAATCAAGCGGGTTTGCGGCCCATCCAGAAACGGCAAAATGACGGGAACCGTGTCGTTCCACCACGGCAGGGCACGCAGATTGGGCTGTTCAAGTTCAAAATTACGGCCCGCCAGGTGCATATGGGCCAGCATGGCACCGACTTGTGCACAGTGCTGGACTGAAGGCGCCAACTCACTTTTGCCTCTGAGCCGGTTGACGACGGTGGCCGGTTTGCCGTTGACCAGATAAAGCAGATCACCTCGCTGATCAGCCGCCGGGTCTGGCACGGGAACACCATGTTGGGCCAGGTGCTTCATCAGCTTCAGGTAGAACGGCAACTGGGCAGCGGTCAGCCGCTCAAACAGCGTCAGCACATACGCCCCTTGGTCTGTGGTGACGAAATAATTGGTGTTTTCAATGCCGCCCGCGCAGCCTTCCATGCTCTGGAGCTGGCCCAGCCGCAGGTTTGCCAAGAGTTCGCTGGCCTGCGTGTGCGAGACCTCGGTGTACACCGCCATGAATCAGCAGATCGAAAAAGCCTAGAAACCCAGGATTTTCCAGGTGCGCTCGCCGGTTTTGGGCTGAACGTCATAGGCCGGGAAACCGCTTTTGGGCACCACCGAGATGCTGCGTGTTTCGCCGCCGAAACGCACTTCGTCTATGCGCAGGTCGGCATTTTCGACACGGATGCGTTCGATCAGCTGGTTGCTGCTAGAAGGGTTGGTGTTTTGGGGCTGCTCAATCGGCGTCGGACGCGCAGGACTGGCGGCTTGGGCGGCCGGGGCCTGGGATTGCGCCTCCACGGCACCGGCACAGCAAACCAGGGCGGCAAAGACGGCTTGGGCGCGGAAGTGGGGCATCGCCGGATTGTAGGGCCTGCCTTTGCAGCCTGGATCAGCGGGAATGGCAGCGAGAACGGCTTGCGGAACGGCTTGTGGTGCGGCGCCATTTGCCATCGGCAAATGCGGCGCAAAATGCAGGCATGAGTGACCTGCAATCTCCCCCTGCTTCTTCCGCTTCTCCATCTGCCGCGCCCGCCGTTTTGCTGCTGGTTGATGGCTCCAGCTACCTGTACCGCGCGTTCTTCGCGGGTGGTGATTCGATGTACATCACCCTGCCAGACGGCTCCGAGCAGAAAACCGGTGCGATACGCATCATGATCAACATGCTGGCCAGCCTGCGCAAAGACGTGCCAGCTGCCTACGTGGCCTGTGTGTTCGACGCCAAAGGCCCGACCTTCCGCGACGCCATCTACCCCCAATACAAGGCACAGCGTTCGCCCATGCCCGACGATCTGCGCTCGCAGATCGAACCGATCCATGAAGTGGTGCGCCTCCTGGGCTGGAAAGTGCTCAACGTGCCCGGCGTGGAGGCCGATGACGTGATCGGCACGCTGGCCGTGATGGCCGCTGCGCAGGGCGTTGAAGTGGTGATCTCCAGCGGCGACAAAGACTTGGCCCAACTGGTGAGCCAGCACATCACCATCATCGACACCATGAACGGCAAACGCCGCGACCTGGCCGGGGTGCAGGCTGAATTCGGCGTGCCCGCGCGCCTGATGGTGGACTACCAAATCCTGGTAGGCGACACCGTGGACAACGTGCCGGGCGTGGAAAAAGTAGGCCCCAAAACTGCGGCCAAGTGGCTGCAGGAATATGGCTCGCTCGACGCCGTGGTGGCCAATGCTGCCAACATCAAAGGTGTGGTGGGCGAGAATTTGCGCAAGGCCGTGGACTGGCTGCCTACCGGGCGGCAATTGTTGACCATCAAAACCGATTGTGAATTGGCCGGCCACGTGGACGGCTTGCCCGCGCTTGATGCGATTGCCGTGGGCCAGCCGCAAACCAGCGCCTTGGCGGAGTTTTACGACAAATACGGCTTCAAAGGCCTGGCGCGTTCGCTGGCCAAAGCCGCCCCCGCCGATCCCGCAGCCGCGAACGGCGGATCGGCCGCTGCAACTTCAACCAGCGTGCCCCTTGTTGAAGGTGCAGACGCAAGCGCTGGCACAGGAACGCAGTCGCTCGGCCTGTTTGATGAAGCCCCCAGCACACTGGGTGCCGCCAAGTCCCAACCCGAAGGCCAAATTTACGACACCGTCCTCACCTGGGACGCCTTCGAAGCCTGGCTTGGCAAAATTGAGGCCGCCGACTTGGTGGCTGTCGATACTGAAACCACTTCGCTGGATGAAATGGTGGCGCAGATCGTCGGCATCAGCGTCAGCGTGACGCCCGCAGAGGCGGCCTACATTCCGCTGACGCACGACTACCCCGGCGCACCCGCGCAATTGCCGCGCGACGAGGTGCTGGACCAACTCAAACCCTGGCTGCAAAACCCGGCCAAAAAGAAGCTGGGCCAACACGTCAAATACGACCGCCACATTTTTGCCAACCATGGCATTGAAGTGCAGGGCTACGCGCACGACACCATGCTGCAAAGTTACGTGCTTGAAGTGCACAAGCCGCATGGTTTGGCCAGCCTCGCAGAGCGCCATCTGGGCCGCAGCGGCATCAGTTTTGAAGACCTGTGCGGCAAAGGCGCGCACCAGATCACTTTCAACCAGGTCGATATTGCCAAAGCCGCCGAATATTCCTGCGAAGATTCAGACCAGACGCTTGACGTCCACCTGGCGCTGTGGCCTCTGTTGCAAGCCAACCCGAAGTTGCTCTCGGTTTATGAGCTGGAGATGGCCAGCAGTGAAGCGCTCTACCGCATCGAACGCAATGGCGTATTGATCGACGCACCGATGCTGGCGGCGCAAAGCCACGAGTTGGGCCAGCGCATGCTCGTTCTGGAAACCGAGGCGCATCTGCTGGCTGGGCAACCCTTCAATCTCTCCAGCCCGAAGCAGATTGGTGACATTTTCTTCACCAAACTCGGCCTGCCCGTGGTCAAAAAAACGGCCACCGGTGCGCCCAGCACGGACGAAGAAGTGCTTGAAAAGCTGGCCGAAGATTTCCCTTTGCCGGCCAAAATCCTGGAGCACCGGGGCCTGGCGAAACTCAAGGGCACGTACACCGACAAACTCGCGCAGCTTGCCCTGCCGCGCACAGGCCGGGTGCACACCCATTACGCGCAGGCGGTTGCGGTGACCGGGCGGCTCTCCAGCAACGACCCCAATCTGCAAAACATCCCGATCCGCACGGCAGAAGGGCGGCGCGTGCGCGAGGCCTTCGTGGCTGCGCCAGGCAAGGTGATCGCCAGCGCCGACTACAGCCAGATCGAGCTGCGCATCATGGCGCACATCAGCGGCGATGCGTCGCTGCTGAAAGCCTTCAACGCCGGGCTGGACGTGCACCGCGCGACTGCCGCCGAGGTGTTCAACGTGGCGGTGGACGAGGTCAGCTCCGAGCAGCGGCGTTATGCCAAAACCATCAATTTCGGGCTGATTTACGGCATGAGCGCGTTTGGCCTGGCGCGCTCCCTGGGCATTGACAACAGCTCCGCCAAAAACTTCGTGGAGCGTTATTTCCAGAAGTACCCCGGCGTCAAACAGTATATGGACGAGACACGGCTGTCTGCCAAAGCCAAGGGTTATGTTGAGACCGTGATGGGGCGTCGCCTGTACCTGGCCGAAATCAATTCCCCCAATGGCCCGCGCCGCGCCGGGGCTGAGCGGCAGGCCATCAACGCGCCCATGCAGGGCACGGCGGCGGACCTCATCAAACTGGCGATGGTCGCGGTGCAGAAAACCCTGGACGAAGAACATCGCGCGACCCGGATGATCATGCAGGTGCATGACGAGTTGGTGTTCGAGGTGCCGCTGGATGAAGTCGATTGGGTCAAAGTAGCGATCCCGCGCCTGATGGCCGGTGTGGCCGCGCTCAAAGTGCCGCTTTTGGCTGAAGTGGGTGTGGGGCCGAATTGGGACAAGGCGCATTGAGCCTTTTGGTCCGGGTGGGCCGCATTCAATTGCTATAAATAAAATAGCTAACTATTCAATAATTGCGTGGCCTAGAGGTCAAATTTTTTTGAATATTGCCAGCGGAGCGTCAAAATTTGAAATAATTAATATGGGTGTTAATTATTCAAAACCCCGGTCAATCCAACAGGTGGCAACACAAGAAAACCCCCTGATTGCACTGGGTTAATGTTGTCCATTAAGCTCGCAGTCAACTTTTTATGGAGACCAACTTGCTCAATCACGACCAAACCCAGGAGTTCAACGCCTTGTTGCCCGGCGACAGCACCGAGCAGGGCGCTTCCCGCCGCACTGCGCTCAAAGTCGCGCTGGGCGTGGGTTACGCCGCCGCAGCCATGCCCATCGTGGCGCAAACGGCCATCAAGACTTCCAGCGACGGCCTCAAACCGGCGAGATCAGCTATGAAGTCAACGGCTTCAAAGTGCCCGCGTATTACGCCATGCCCGCCGGCAAAACCAATTGCCCGGTGGTGCTGGTGGTACAGGAGATTTTTGGCGTGCATGAATACATCGCCGACACCTGCCGCCGTTTTGCCAAAGCCGGGTACCTCGCGATTGCCAGCGAGTTGTACGCGCGCCAGGGCGACCCGACCAAATACGGCGAGATCGCCAAACTCATCGCCGAGGTGGTCAACAAAGTGCCCGACGCGCAGGTGATGACCGACCTTGACGGCGCGGTGAAGTGGGCTGTCGCCAATGGGGGCGACGCCTCCAAAGTTGCGGTCACAGGCTTTTGCTGGGGCGGGCGCATCACCTGGCTCTACGCGGCGCACGGCCCCGTCAAAGCCGGTGTGGCCTGGTATGGCCGCCTGGTCGGCACAGCGAATGAGTTGATGCCAAAAAACCCCATTGACCTGGCCGCCAACATGAAAGCGCCGGTGCTGGGCCTCTATGGCGAAAAAGACGGTGGCATTCCGCTGGATACGCTCGAAAAAATGAAAACCGCGCTGTCGGGCGGCAACCTGGCCTCCAAATATTCGCAGTTTGTGGTCTACCCCGAAGCCCCGCACGGTTTTCACGCCGACTACCGGCCCACTTACCGCAAGATTGCTGCCGACGACGGCTTCGTGCGCTGCCTGGATTGGTTCAAGCAGCAGGGTGTGGCCTGAACCGGGTCTTGCAAAGTGGAATAATCGCGCACTGAGACTGCGCCCGTAAAAAAACCGCCTCTTGGGGCGGTTTTTTCTTGGGGCTGAAGGACTAGGAGGACTTGGAAAACTTGGAAGACTTGGAATCGATACCCGGCGTGGCGTCAGAGGAATTGGCATTTTTGTGGACTGGGAATAAGCGTAAGAAGCGATGACATTGATAGCAATCATTTTGGGCACTTTGGCGGCGGGCATTGGCAGCGTTTGGCTGGCGGCGGCCTTGAGCCTGGGTGTCCTGGCGCGCTCGACCCATCACATGCTCAGCCTGGCGGCGGGTGCGCTCCTGGCCACGGCTTTTATGCATTTGCTGCCCGAGGCGTTTGAAGCCCAGGTCGGGGCGCAGGATTTGTTCATGACGCTGCTGGTCGGTCTGGTGTTTTTCTTTTTGCTCGACAAGGCCGAGTTGTGGCACCACGGGCATGAACACCACCACGAGGGCGGGGCTGGCCACAGCCATGGCCATGAAGCCCATGGGCACGACAGCCACGCGCATCAACACACACTTCAACACGCCCATCCACACGATCAACCACTCCCGTCGTCGGGCAGTTGGGCCGTGCTGACGGGCGACAGCGTGCATTGTTTTGGCGATGGCATCCTGATCGCCTCCGCCTTCATGGCCGACATGCGCCTGGGCCTGCTGGCCGCGCTGGCCGTGCTGGTGCATGAAGTGCCGCACCACATGGGCGACTTGATGGTGCTGCGCCAGGGCTCCAACGCCAGCAACAAACGCATGGCGGTCGTCAAGGTGTCGCTGGCCGGGGCCGTGACAGCCATCGGCGGCCTGGCAGGGTATTGGCTGGTCGAGCAACTGCGCGATTATTTGCCGTATTTTCTGGTGGTGGCCTCCAGCAGTTTCATCTACGTGGCGCTGGCGGATCTGATCCCGCAACTGCAAAAACGCCTCTCGGCGCGTGAAACTGCGGCGCAGATTGCCTGGTTGGGCGTCGGCATCGGCCTGGTCACCGTGATCAGCCGGCTGGCCCACGGGCACTGACGCAGCTGGGCTGGTTTTATTTCTCTTTCCACTTTCCCTTCCATATTCATTTTTAAGTGCGGATGACAAAAACATTCAAAGGCAAATCAGTCTTGGTCACGGGCGCAGGCAGCGGCATTGGCCGTGCCACGGCGCTGGCGTTTGCGCGCTCAGGCGCCCGCGTTGCGGTGGTGGACGTCAACGCCAAGGCGGGGCGCGAGACCCTGGCCTTGATCGAAACCCAAAGCGCCTTCAAGGGCACCGGTGCGGCAATTTTCATCCGCGCCGACGTCACCCAACCCACCGAAGTGCAGGCGATGGTGGCCAAGACGGTGGAAGTTTTTGGCCGGCTCGATTGCGCGTTCAACAACGCCGGCATTGAGATTGAAAACCAGGCTCTGCACGAGTGCCCTGACGACAGTTTTGACAAAACCATGGCCGTCAACGTCAAAGGCGTGTGGCTGTGCATGAAACACGAGCTTGCGCACATGCTCAAACAAGGCGGCGGCGCGATTGTCAACACCGCCTCGGTCGCCGGGCTTTAGCTGCGGTTTGAATGCGACATAACTTAACTTAGCCTGAAGCACCCCATGTCCGACACTGAAATCCAAACCCGGCTCGCCACTTTGAGAGATGCCCAGACCATCGCTGAAATCCACGTCGAAGCCTGGGCCGCCGCTTACACGGGCATCGTGCCCGATGACCACCTGAAGAGTTTGACCGTGGCCAAACGTTTGGCTTTGTGGCAAGACGCCATCAAATTCAGCGAGCCGCAGGTGTGGGTGGCCACAGACGCCAACGCGGTGGTCGGCTTTGTCGGTTTTGACCGCTCGCGCGATGCAAAAAGCAAAGCCACGATGGGTGAAATCTGGGCCATGTACGCCGCACCCGATTACTGGGGCGAAGGCGTCGGCCTGGCCCTGTGGGACGCCGCGCGTGAAGGCCTGGTGGACGAAGGTTGCACCGACGTCACGCTGTGGGTCTTGCTGCGCAACGAACGCGCGCTGCGGTTTTACGAGCTGGCGGGTTTCAAGCGGGAACTGAACACTGCCAAAACCGTGCCGATGGGCTCAGGCAAGGTGGAAGAAATCCGCATGAAACGCAGCTTGTCCTGAGCGCAGTGTTAGCGGGAATTCAGACCTTAACTAATGTTAACAAGAGTGTTAATTATGGCCGAATTTTATGCAAAAAATTTAATTTTGAGAAAATCCGATCTTAATTCCATTTCTAATTCATTAGTGTAATAATATTGCTCCATCAACACTGATGGAGCAATTCATGTCGCGACCGTTCACTGGAGAGGAGGAAGTCCTCAACCGTGCCCGCCAGACAATCCGCAGCGATTGCACGCTGGAGCAG
>JANLYO010000120.1:0-4453 GCA_031365665.1 Rhodoferax sp.
CAGGCCGGTCATCAGCGGCACCCGTGCGGCGATGAGTTTTTCAATGTCGATGCCTGTCTTGACTCCCATGGCCTCGAACATGAAGACCAGGTCTTCAGTGACCACGTTGCCGGAGGCGCCAGGTGCGTAGGGGCAGCCGCCAAGACCACCCAGCGAGGCATCGAAAGTGCGCACACCCACGTCGTAGGCCGCCAGGCAATTGGCCAGGCCCAGGCCGCGTGTGTTGTGCATGTGGGCGGCGCCAGTGCGGTCGCCAATCTCGGCGCGAACCTTGTTGAACAGGCGGCGCACCTGCGCCGGGTTGGCCATGCCGGTGGTGTCGGACAGGCCTGATTCGTCAGCGCCCGCCTCGATCACGGCAGCAACCAGCCAGACCACATCGTCATCCGTTACCTCGCCCTGCAGGGTGCAGCCAAAGGCGGTGGACATGCCGGCCTCCAGTTTCACGCCGGGCGCCATGTCGCGTCGCAGGGCGGCAATGCTGCGCACCTCTTCCACCATGGCTTCGCGCGTCATACGCACATTGGCCAGCGAATGCGCCGCGCTGGCCGATACCGGCACGGTAATTTTGTGCACCCCTGCTTCCAGCGCGGCCCGTGCACCACGCAGATTGGGCACCAGCGCCATCACCGTCCAACCCGGCTTGGTCAACGCATATTTCACGACTTCGGCAGCATCGGCCAGTTGCGGCAGCAGGCGGGCCGGCACAAAAGACGCCACTTCGATCTCGCGGATGCCGCTGGCGTGCAGGGCGTCGATCCATTTGAATTTGTCCGCCGTGGCCATGGTGGCCTTGACCGATTGCAGTCCGTCGCGCGGGCCCACCTCGCTGATCAGCACGTCGTGTCTTAAGTGGCTTGTCATGGTTAATAAAATTCTGTAAGATAGAAATATATTCTGTTTATTTTAATAATGCCGAACCTTGTCAAGCTTGTCAAGCTTGTCAAGTCTTCCCCGAAATTTCACTTGATGTCCCTTTTTTTCACTGGAGAAGTTCCATGCCCCGAAAAGCGCGGACTGAATCTGTCGCCGATGCCCACGCCGCTCCGGGCGGAGCCGCCGCCGTGGATCGGGCTTTGAGCCTGCTGGCCGCGTACCGCGCCGGCGATGTTTCGCTGAACCTGGCCGAACTGGCCGAACGCACCCAGCTTTACAAGAGCACGGTACTGCGCCTGCTGGCGTCACTGGAGCACGCGCGCCTGATGCAACGGTTGCAGGATGGGCGCTACGGATTGTGTCCTGAGCTTGCGCGCCTTCACGGCATCTACGCGGCCTCCTTTTCTCTGGACAAGGTGGTGCTGCCGGTGTTGCGTGAACTGGTCGGGCTGACGGGTGAAAGTGCGGCATACCATGTGCGCCAGGGGGAGACAAGGCTGTGCCTTTATCGGGTGGATTCACCCCACCCGATTCGCGACCACATCAAAGCGGGCGACTTGCTGCCTATGGACAAGGGAACTGGCGCCCGGATTCTGGTGGCGTTTGACAGCGATCCGGCAGGTGCCCGACCGCAGAAAGACAGAGCTCTCTACGCCAAAATCCGGGAACAGGGGTTCTATGCTGCCACTGGCGACCGCCTTGCCGGCGTGGCAGGCATTTCGGCGCCAGTTTTCAAACACGATGGCACATTGGCGGGTGCTTTGACGCTGACCATGCCCGACTCACGCTACAAGCTGCACTATGCGAAGGCGGTTCTGGTTTGCTCGCGAAAACTTGCCGGATTGCCTTGAAGAGTTACGCGGGTGGCGAATCAAGCCACCATCGCTTTCGCCACGGCCTCTGCCACCCGGATGCCGTCCACGCCTGCCGACAGAATGCCACCAGCGTATCCGGCCCCCTCTCCCGCAGGGTAGAGGCCTGTGACATTCATACTCTGGAAGTCGTCGCCCCGGGTGATCCGCAGCGGCGACGAGGTGCGGGTCTCCACACCTGTCAGAACGGCGTCGGACATGTCAAACCCTTTGATCCTTTTGCCAAAGGCTGGTAAAGCGTCTCGGATTGCCGCAATGGCGTAGTGCGGCAGTACCGCTGCCAAGCTGCCGAGCTTGACGCCAGGTTTGTAGGACGGCATCACACTACCGAAATGGGTAGAGTTTGTATCTGCAATGAAGTCACCCACCAGTTGTCCCGGCGCTTCGTAGGTGCTGCCGCCCAGCACGTAGGCCTGGCTTTCGAATTGGCGCTGAAGCACAATGCCCGAGAGTGGATGAAATGCGTCCCCGGGCCGCTTGCGCGCATCGACCGTATCTCCAAAAGCTGCGTGAAAAACGTCCTTACCGATGGGATAGTCTGTGGGGTGAATGCCCACTACGACGCCGGCATTGGCATTGCGCTCATTGCGCGAATACTGGCTCATGCCATTGGTTACCACGCGGCCGGGTTCGCTGGTGGCAGCCACGACCGTGCCACCCGGGCACATGCAAAAGCTGTAGACGCTGCGACCCTTGCCTGGACCGCTTTCAACGTGGTGAACCAATTTGTATTCCGCTGCACCCAGCAGCGGGTGTCCGGCGTGTTTGCCCCAGCGCGCCTGGTCTATCAATCCCTGGGGGTGTTCGATCCGGAATCCGATGGAAAACGGCTTGGCCTCGACGAACACGCCGCAGCGGTACAACATCGCAAAAGTGTCGCGTGAACTGTGGCCCAGGGCCAGTACCGCATTGTCTGTTGGAAGTTCATAGGTTTTGCCGCTGGGTACGTCCAGCACAGTGAGCGCGCGCAGTTGGCGGGGCCGGTCTGGCGCGCCGCCAGGCCCAAGTTCAATGTCCACAACCCGCTGCTCAAAGCGGATTTCACCGCCCAGCGCGATGATCTGCTCACGCATGTTTTCCACCACTTTGACCAGCTTGAAGGTGCCGATGTGCGGATGTGATTCAACCAGGATGTCTGCGGGTGCGCCGGCTTTCACAAACTCCTGCATCACCTTGCGCCCCAGGTGGCGGGGGTCTTTGATCTGGCTCCACAACTTGCCGTCTGAAAAAGTGCCGGCACCGCCTTCGCCAAACTGCACGTTGCTTTCCGGGTTGAGCACGTTTTTGCGCCACAAGCCCCACGTGTCTTTGGTGCGTTCCCGCACCTTCTTTCCACGCTCCAGCACGATGGGTTTAAAGCCCATTTGGGCCAGCATCAGCGCTGCAAAAATGCCGCAGGGGCCGAATCCCACCACTACCGGTCGGTTGGGAATGGCAACCTGGCTCACAGGACGCGTTGCGGGCGCCTGTGCAACCGGGGTGTAGGTCATGTCAGGCGCGGGCCCGATGTGCGGTTTGCCTCCCAGCCGGGCCAGCGCAGCGTGTTCCAACGCAGGGCTTGCCAGCGTCACATCGACGATGTAAACCACCAGCAGATGGGCTTTGCGGGCGTCGTAGCTGCGCTTGAAGATAATCCAGCTTGTGCATTCGCCGACGGTGATGCCCAGCGTCTTGAATACCAACGCGGCAATATCGTCGTTGGCGTGTTCCAGCGGAAACTTGAGTTCGGTCAGTCGGATCATTTTTTGCCTTGGCCCGTAATCATCGGGCAGAGCAAAAATTTTACGCGCTCCGCAATGCGCGCAAGACTGGCGTATCAGTCGAGTTTGATGCGGCCAGAAGCAATGACCGGCTTCCAGCGGGCGATTTCGGAGACGATCAATTGCCCAAACGCTTCGGGTGTGTTTGGCGTGGCAATCGCGCCATCGTTGTTCAGGCGGGTCTTGAGTTCGGCTGAGCTCAGGGCTGTATTGATCTGGGCGTTGAGTTTCAGCACAATGTCCCTGGGGGTTCCGGCGGGTGCCACAAGGCCGTACCACTGGTCGGCTTCAAAGCCGGGGAAGCCAGATTCGGCAACCGTTGGCAAATCGGGCAACACATCCACCCGCTTCGGGCTGGAAACTGCCAGTGCGCGGAGTTGCCCGCTCTTGATTTGCCCGATCATGGCGGGGGCACCACTGAAGAGTATTTGAATCTGACCGCCTACCAGGTCAGTGGTTGCAGGCGCGGTGCCTCGGTAGGGAATATGCAGCAGAGACGTTCCGGTTTGCAACTTGAAGTATTCGGTGGCCAGATTGGCGGCGCTGCCGTTTCCGCCGGAGCCGTAGTTCAACTGGCCCGGCCGGGCTTTTGCCAGCGCGACAAGCTCCTTGACGCTTTTGGCCGGAACCGAAGGGTGTATGACCAGCACGTTGGGAACCCGGGCAACCCAGGCCACCGGGGCGAAGTCTTTCACCGGGTCATAAGGCAGTTTGGGGTACAGGCTCGGGTTGACAGCCAGTGTGCCGATATGGCCCATCAACAGCGTATAGCCGTCGGCTGGGGCCTTGGCCACCTTGTCGGCCCCGATGCCGCCACCGGCGCCCGGCACGTTGTCGATGATGACGCTCTTGTATCTTTGATCCCATGCATTTCTTCAATTTAAAGAGCATAGTGGGAATTCGTGATTGCGGGCGCTGCGGCGGCGGGCGTAGCCTGCCGCCGCA
>JANLYO010000163.1:0-7244 GCA_031365665.1 Rhodoferax sp.
TTCAAGCGGCAACTTCAAAAATACATTCCAAATCGCGCATCTGGATGCGGTCAAACTACTCTGCCGCCCAGACTCCTAGGGCGTGAGGGCAAGGTGTTATTGATCCGGCACTTATTCTTATATTGACGCAAATTTGCAGCAAAATGTAACGGCCCCGTGAAAAATCGTGTAACGTACCCGCCATTTCTAAGCAGATGACGGCTTGATGTGTACGCTGATGGCACGAACCGGAAACGTCAGAAATTGGTAAGTTATTGATTTCGATTGATGCCATCTGTACCAGCAGATCGGCAAGATAATTGCCCGACCGAATGCAAACGATCCACAAGGTTGGCCCGCCCCACGGCGTATACCTGAGTATTCGTCGTGTGTTTTGGGGCAATAACGTCGGGAATCGGCTTTAAACCTTAAATGGCGTCTCTAAGTTGTTGAAATCGTGCATTTTTAACGTCGCCTTGCTTGCGCTAATTTATTCAAAATAGTAGCATCCGCGTTGGCTGTCACGACCACTACCGGAGCGTGAGGCGTTTGTATGTCCCATGTTTACCATTGCGTCCATTTCAGCACGGCGGGTGAGATTGGCTGCGCCAGGCCTCGGCCTAGCGTTGGTGTTGGCGCTGCTTTCGGGTGGGGCGGTCATTGCAGACAATGGCACAGAATCTGGCCGTGTCATTGCGCAAATCGAGTCTCTGGATCGGTTTCAGGCAGAGCAGGAGCGCCTGAAAAAGCTGTTGGAAGGCAAGCCGAAACCTTACGAAGACAAGGTCATGGACCCTTCGGGCTTGCCCGCCCTGGCGGTCGACGACGACTCGCCGCCTGACGCGTCTCAAATGGGATTTCGAAGTTTCATGTTGGAAACTCGCTTCGGCGTCAATCAGGCCTCCGGCACGGGCATTAACCCTCTGCAGGCCAGTGAATTTGGTCTGCGCGGTGAATACCGCCAGGAAACCATGAATTACGGTGACTTCATGGCGCAGTTCGACATGCGTAGCCGCAACAACGACCCTGCCGACGTTTTTGGTCAGTTGAGTTATTCGACCCTGGCTTCCAGTGACCGGATCACGCTGCGCAACATTGGCTTGCCTGTCACCCGCGATATTTTTGCCGATTCAGCGGTGGGTGATATTTACACCGAAGTAACGGACGCCTTGGCCCGCAATTACAGGCTGTCACTGGGCAGCGGTGCCGTGCGTGGCGTCAGCACGCGTGTTTTCGGGCGTGATTTTGATTTGCGCCTGGGTACGGGCGAGCGAGGAAACCTCTTGGGTGGGCCGTACCCAGGGTTTGAGCGCAGCCAGGGCAGCTCAAGTTGGTTGGGCTATTCCCGGAGGTTTGGAGACAACTTTTACGGTGGCGTTCAGGTCAATCAGGCCACTAATGTCACGGTGCTCAACTACAACTTGGTGAACGCGCCTCCCGTAAATTCCCCGCAAGCTGTGAGCAGCGTTGCGGCCTCGATCGGTTACGGTCGAGACTTGCTTAAAAGTGGTGATCAGCGATACCGGTTACTGTTGCTAAACAGCAACACTTCTGGCGGTGCCATGGGCACAACCAGCGCACAGGGCACTTATTTTGAGGGCGGGCTGCAATCCGGGCTGTTCCGGCACGAATTTGGTGCCTATTCTGCCGGGCCAAATCTACAGTTTGGCGACTACACCGTGTCCGCAGACAACCGCGGCGTCTATTGGCGGGTAGACCACGTCTTTAATCGCTTGGCCTGGGGAACTGCTGGCGAGTGGTCTCAGCAGAATCCTGGGCGCGACCCCAGCCGTATCTCCAATGACCGCACGTCCGTCAGTGCCAACGCCACCTACCGCTGGGATCGGGACACGGCATTTGGTGGCAACTTCACTGTTGGCCAAACCCGTTACAACGTGGCACAAAACCTGGCTGCCACCGACAATAGTGCCACCAGCATCTACGCCACTGCCTTCTACCAAACGCGTTTTTACGAATGGGGTCGCAGCCGGTTCAGTGCTTCGGTGTACAACAACGATCCCTTGGTGGCCAATGGCATCGCTGCCACGGGAGACCAGTTCCAGTGGGAGCATGACTGGATCGTGCGCAATTATGAAAACTTGCGCCCTGAGTTCGCCACCACCTTGGGCCTGGCCCATGACCGCAGCGGTGGCTTGGAGCAAACCTACCCCACCGCCGGTGTGCGTTTTCGCTACTGGCCGGATGTCGACTGGACCGTCAGTGGCAACTTGAACTACAGCTCCTCCACCGGCAATCTTTCGACCAGCCAGGGCTTGTCTGGCACCTTCTCCACCGAGCGCAGACTGGGCGCCGGTTGGCGATTTGGTGCCACCGCCAGTATCAACCAGGTCAATTTCACGGTCAACGCTACGCAGAGCCCCCTTAACATTACGGGTTCTGCCCTGGCCAATCCGCTTGCCATTCGGACGGAAGACAAATCGCTTTACGTTTATTTGAGATGGGAAGGCAGCGCCGGCAGTCCGCTACAGTCTGCTGGGCTGCGCAATGGGGGTTCCGTGGGCAACGGCGGCATTTCGGGCGTGGTGTACTTTGACGCCAATCGAGACGGTGAGCAGCAGGTCGGCGAAACCGGCGTGCCAAACGTTGAAGTCTTTCTTGACGGCCGTTACCGGGTCACAACCGACCGGGATGGCAAATTCGAATTTCCGGTGGTTGCCACAGGCTACCACCAATTGACGCTCAGGCTCGAGAGCGTGCCGCTGCCTTGGGGTGCGGCGCAGGATCGAGGCGTGATCGTAGATGTTCCGCTGCGTGGTCAAATCACTGCGCACATCCCAGTGGTGCGGGTAGGGGAATGAGCATTCAGCAAACAAAGAACGGTATCTGCCAGGGACATAAGCCTCTGCAATACCATGGTGCAATAGAAACTGAAAAGGAAATGAAGTATGAACAAGCAAATGAAAGCGCTTTCACTGGCCATGGTAGTGGGTCTGGGCCTGATCGGCACGTCAGCCCTGGCTGAGCAAACCATCGGCGTACAGACCGGTGCCACAACGGCGATTGCCACAGCACGCGTCCAGGTCAGCGTGGTGGTGCAAAAAGTAGTCGTGCTGCGTGTCGGCAATGCGGATGCAACCGTGCCGAGCGTCACGTTCACCGTCGGGCCCAACCCCGCCATTGCAGGCGCGCCTGGCAACAGTCTGGCCTACGCTGGCGCAATTCCGCCCACCTTTGGAACGACCGTGGCAACGACGAACCCCGTCACCGCCGCAGGTGCGTTGACCGTCGGTGCCTGGACGAACGCTGCCGCTGGTGCGAGCTTGACCTGCACTTTGGGCGCTTTGGCTGGTGCGACCAGTTTTGTCACGGGTGCTACCGCCGCCGGCGTGCCGGGCACGACCGACATCACCGTTACCAGCGTTGCCGGTGCCACCAACCTGCAACACCCGACTGCCAATTTGACGGGTTGTACCAACGCTTCCACAGCAGCGATTGCCAGCCTGGCGGTCTTGGGCGGCACCTTCACCTATGGCACCGCGTTCACCGCGACCAACCTCGCTGCGGGTACTTACGGCAACACCGTGACCTATACCGCCACCACGCTCTAAGCCGCTTTGCCTCTCCCTGCGGGATCCCTATCATGAACCCATGTCAAACCGGCCAGATGCGAAAGCGCTTCTGCGTCCATGCAGCGGCAGTTCTGATGGGCCTGCTGGGCTTGGTGAGCGAGGCGGGTGCCGTGATCACCGTTGTCGCCGGATATGTGGGTACCCGCACCCTGACGCTGTCGGTCGGAACACCCGTGACCGGCACCATCGACACGGTGCAGTTCAATGTGGGCGGCGGCACGGTCGGGAACTCGCTTCCTACCGCGGCCAACCCCATCGTCAACGGCAATGGCACGGCGATCTCGGCCGCAGGCGGCGGGGTGGCGATTCGGGTTTTTTTCCAGACCCCCGCAGCCACGGTGCCAGACACGTTGCAGGTCACCGTCACGGCGCCTGCCGCGCTGACCTGCCCGGTGGGCAATTGTGTGGGTACGACGATTCCGTTTTCAAGCATCAGTTGGAACATCACGACCACCTCCGCGTTGGACTTTCAGCCTGGCACCTTCGTCAACGGCGGCACCCTGACCATTGAGGGCCCCGGAACCCTGAACGTCGCCGGCACCGTGAATATCACCAACACCCTGCTTTTCCGCTATGCCAATACCACTGCTTTTCCCGCTGGCAACTACACCGGCACGGTGACTTACACCGCCACGCTGATATGAATGGGCGGGGCAGTGCGGGTTTTCCCGCGTTTTGGGGGGCCTTCTGGCTCGGATTAGCCTTGGCGTCTTTCACGGCGCCCAGCTTTGCCCGCGCAGAGCGCCTGGATGACTCGGCGTCGCCACGCAGCCAGGTGGTATCGCCGCCGATGTTGTCCGAATATGGGCGCCCGCTGGACAAACCCTCCGCTGGGCCTGCGCCCAATTTCGGCATCGTCAAGTTTGGGCGCATTGACTACAAGCTGGCCACAGCCAAGTTCATTGGCAAATCCGCGCGGATTTTTTACGTTGTGCCTGCCGCCATTGCGGGCCTGCGCTCCCCGGGCGGATTACGTGTTGACTGGCGCGGCTCGGGCCTGTTTGCCGATGGCTCAGCCCGCCCCGGCGACCGGGTATTGGTCTGGTCCGGCACGGTGCGCGAGGCCTTTATCAGCGAGGGCCTGAACCTCACCATGCAGGTGGAGTTGCGTCAGCTCCAACTGCGCAATGGCTTGGCGTTTGAGTCTTATTTCGAAATCGAGGTTTCGCCATGAGTGAGTGGCCACTGACGTTGCAGCGGCTTTGGGTCTTGGTTGGCGCGTGCCTGACGCGTATGACCAGCCTGACGGCGGGCCTGGCACTGTCCAGCCTTTTCTGGGCCGCAGGTGTTCACGCGGCGGCGTTCGAAATTGCTGTCACCCCGACCCGCTTTGAGATTTCCGGCAAAAGCGCCAACCGACTGGGTCAGTCGATTGAGATTACCAATGTGGGGCGCACCGCGACCGAGTTGTCGCTGCGTACCCTGGACTGGGCCTTGTCGGCGGAGGGTAGTGTCAGTTATTACGACGAATTGCGGCCCAATAGCTGCCGGCCATGGGTGACGCTGGAGCGGCGCACCATCAAGGTCGGTGCCGGCGTCAAAATGCCCTTCCGGTTTCAGATTGACGTGCCGACAGACGCGCCGCGCACGGAATGCCGCTTCATGCTCGCCATCGAAGGTGTCGAGCCGGCCTTCAAGTCACTGATTGAGGGCGGCGGTGCCAGCCTGAGCCTGCCGGTCAACGGGCGTATCGCCATTGCGGTTTATATCGGCATCAATGGCGCTGAGCCCAAAATGGAATTGACGCAGATTGGCGTCAAGGACATCAAAGGCAAACACACGCCGATGGTCACCGTCACCAACACTGGCGACGCCCATGGCCGACTGGACGGCAGCCTGGACGCCGTGGATGCCAAAGGCGTCGAATTTGAGCTCGCCCCCGAAGGCACGCCGATCATGCCGGGCCAAACCCGCAGCCTGCCGATGAGCCCGAGGACCGAGCCCAACCAGCCGCCGCCCGTGGTGACCTTCCCGATCAAGGTCAAGGGCACGCTGGACTGGGAGCGCGGCAGTTTCCGAGTCAACGCGGAAATCAAATGAAGCTGGGACAAAAATCCTTGCATTGCGGCCTTGCGCTGCTCCTGGTTTTGAGCGGCGGCGCGGCCCGAGCTGATCAAACCGTCGTATCCGGCAATGCCGGTACCTTAAACGCCACCGTCAGCTTGACGTTCAACATTGCCATTGCCAAATATGTCCAACTGCGGGTGGGCAACGCCGACGCCACAATTTCCACCGTGGCCTTTAACGTCGCTTTGAGCCCCGTTTTTGGCGCTGGCAACAGCCAGGCCTATACGGCAGGCGTCGTGCCGCCGACCTTCGCCACCACGGTGGCGACGACCAACCCGGCGTCTGTGGCGGGCACGCTGGTGGTCGCGGCGGTCACCAATGTCACCGGCACCTTGCTGACCTGCACCTTGAGCCCGCTGGGAGTTTTCACTTCATTTGCCGTGGGCGCCACGGCGGCCGGCATTCCCGGCACCAGCGACATCACCGTCACCAGTGCGGCGGGGGCGACCAACTTGCAGCACCCCAGCGCCAGTTTGACGGGCTGCACCAGCGGCTCGACAGCCGCTATCCCCAGCCTGACAGCGCTGGGCGGCTCCTTCACCTTCGGCACCAGTTTTGCCGCCGGTGCCTTGAAAGCCGGCAGTTACGGCAATACAGTGACTTACACGGCGACGACGCTGTAATTACGCTGTAATTTCGCCCCGCAAAGAATAGGTGCGCGCCTCGCTAATGCGCACGTCCACGAGTTGGCCGATGAGCCGGGTGTGATCGACCGGGCTGGCCGCAAAATTGACCGCCCGGTTGCACTCGGTGCGGCCCATCAGCTCGGTGGCGTCGCGTTTGGAGGGGCCCTCGACCAACACCCGCTGCACCGTGCCTTGCATGGCTGCGCTGATGCGCTGCATGTTGGCGTCAATCGTGCGCTGCACCTGTTGCAGGCGGGCGAGTTTGACGGCGTGCGGCGTCTCGTCTTGCAACGCGGCCGCCGGTGTGCCCGGCCTTGGGCTGAAAATGAATGAGAAGCTGTTATCAAACCCGATATCGTCGATAAGTTTCATCATCTTCGCGAAATCGTCGTCAGTCTCACCGGGGAACCCGACGATGAAATCGCTGCTGATCGCCATGCCGGGTCGAATCGAGCGCAGCTTGCGGATGGTGGACTTGTACTCCATGGCGGTATAGCCGCGTTTCATCGCCATCAAAATGCGGTCGGAGCCGTGTTGCACCGGCAAATGCAGGTGGCTCACGAGTTTGGGCAGCTTCTCGTAGGCACGGATGAGCGCCGGCGTGAACTCGTTGGGGTGGCTGGTGGTGTAGCGGATGCGCTCGATGCCGGGGATGTCGGCAACGTACTCCAGCAAGGTGGCGAAGTCCGCCATGTCGCCTGAGCCTGCGCCAATCTGGGTCGATTCGGGCGCGCGGTAGGCGTTGACGTTTTGCCCAAGCAGTGTGACTTCTTTCACGCCCTGGTCGGCCAGGCCCGCCACCTCCACCAGCACGTCTTCAAACGGCCGCGAAACTTCTTCCCCCCGGGTGTAGGGCACCACGCAGTAGCTGCAGTATTTGGAGCACCCTTCCATGATGCTGACAAAGGCGCTGGCGCCTTCAACACGCGCCGGCGGCAGATGGTCGAACTTTTCGATTTCAGGAAAGCTGATGTCCACCTGC
>JANLYO010000185.1:0-6810 GCA_031365665.1 Rhodoferax sp.
ACCAGCACGTCGGCCGCCACCCAGTAGGTGCCGACCAGCGGGAAGTTCCACTTGAAGACGCCGCCGTCGGCCGACTCGCTGCGGCCATAACCTGACGTCAACACGGAGATTTTGTCGCCGGGGGCTTTTTCCGTCAGCGCAAAGGTGATGCCGGTGGAAAGGGGATGAACCGCCGTAGCGCCGCCATGTTTGCCTTTGAGCCGCTCGTAACACTCGACGCCCTTGTCGGTGGCGTAGCCGGTTTCACATTCTTCAATCAGCACTTTGACACCGTTGATGCCACCCTTGGCATTGACGAGTTTCATGTAGTCGGCAAAACCGTTGGCAAACGGCACGCCGTTGGGCGCGTAGGCGCCAGTCCGGTAAACCAACGAAGGGAAAAACTGCTCTTTGGCCTGCGCAAATGCCGAGGAGCCAACGGCCACCAACGCGGCGGCCATCGCCAAAGGTCGAACGAGATGACGCAATTTCATGGGAATCTCCAAAAGTTAAGACACAAGGTGCCTAGGTTTAACGAACACGAACTCTTTACCGTATCGGGACTTACCCGGCCAACATTGCCCTTCAATGGGGAAAGGGCCACAAACGCAATTTCTGCTTGCCAATGCTCCACAAACGCGCCAGACCGTGCGGCTCCACAATCAGAAACCAGACAATCAAAGCCCCGAAAATCATGAATTCCGCGTGGGTGACTGCCGCCGTCGAGATCGTCACACCCACCACTTCACCCAGCAGCGGCAGCGCCTGGTTCAGAAAAATCGGCAGGATCACGATGAAGGCCGCGCCAAAAAAAGCGCCCATGATCGAGCCCATGCCGCCAATGATCACGATGAACAGCAACTGGAAGGAGCGGTCAATCGAAAACGCCGCCGGCTCCCATGCGCCCAGGTGGACAAAGGCCCACAAACCGCCGGCCACGCCAACAATGAAGGAACTGACGGCGAATGCGCTGAGTTTGGCGTACATCGGCCGGATGCCGATGACGGCCGCCGCCACATCCATGTCGCGGATCGCCATCCACTCACGGCCAATGGCGCTTCGAACCAGATTTTTGGCCAACAGCGCAAAGGCCACCAGGAACAGCAGGCAAAACAGGTATTTCTGCAAGGGTGTCTCAACCGGCAGGCCCAGCACCTGCAACTTCGACACCGACACCGAACCCGACGACGAATTGTTGGTAAACCAGTTCACCCGCAAAAAAGCCCAATCGCAAAAGAACTGGGCCGCCAAGGTCGCCACCGCCAGATACAGCCCTTTGACACGCAGACTTGGAATGCCGAAAAAGATGCCGACGATGGTGGCGAACAGCCCCCCCACCAGCAAGGCCACAACCAGCGGCATGCCTTCGATGCGCACAAAGGTGTTGTACGCCGCATAAGCTCCCACCGCCATAAAACCGCCCGACCCCAGGGAGATCTGGCCACAGTAACCCACCAGAATGTTCACACCAATGGCTGCCAGTGAGAGGATCAAGAAGGGAATCAGGATGGCGCGGAACATGTATTCATCGACCAGCGCAGGTACACCCACGAAGGCAAACGCAATCAGCGCCAGAATGGCAATCTTGTCCTGCAGGATCGGGAAGATCTGCTGGTCTTTGCTGTAAGTGGTCTTGAACTGGCCGTTTTCTCTGTAAAACATATATTCCCAAATTGCCTTCAGACGCGATCGATGATCTTTTCGCCAAACAAACCCTGCGGCCGGAACATCAGGAACACCAGCGCCAGCACGTAGGCAAACCAGATTTCAATGCCGCCGCCGACAAACGGGCCCAAATAGACTTCGGACAGCTTTTCGCCGACACCGATGATCAGCCCGCCGATGATGGCGCCGGGCACTGACGTGAGGCCGCCCAGGATGATGACCGGCAGCGCCCGCAACGCAACGGCGGTCAGCGAAAACTGCACCCCGAGTTTGGAGCCCCAGATCATGCCGGCCACCAGCGCCGTGACGCCGGCCACACACCAGACGATGACCCAGATCTTGTTCAGCGGAATGCCAATGCTTTGCGCCGCCTGGTGGTCATCGGCCACCGCGCGCAGGGCACGTCCTGTGGCGGTTTTCTGGAAAAACACGCTCAGCAGCGCCACCAGAACCGCGGCGATCACAGCGGCGTACAGGTCTTCCTTGTTGATGAGGATGCCGCCCTGGAACACGCCTTCAAAAGCCATGATGGGTTCCTTGGGCATGCCGATGTCGATCTTGTAGATGTCGCTGCCAAAAATGCTCTGGCCAAAACCGTCCAGGAAATAACTGATGCCCAGCGTGGCCATTAGCAGTGTCGTGCCTTCCTGGTTCACCAGGTGGCGCAATACCAGTTTTTCGATCAGCCAGGCCACGATGAACATCATCACACCCGCAGCGGCAAAGGCCAGCACGTTGGCCAAAAAAGGCGAAGTGAGGCCCAAATATTTGGGGAGCCATTCAGCGAACCGCGCCATCGCCAAAGCGGCGAACAGCACCATCGCGCCCTGGGCGAAGTTGAACACGCCCGAAGCCTTGAAGATCAGCACAAAACCCAGCGCGACCAGCGAATACAACATGCCGGCCATCAGGCCGCCGAGCAGTGTTTCGAGGAAAAAAGCCATTCTTGAGTCCTAAATTCAGTGTGAGGTGCCGAGGTAAGCGCTGATCACGTCCGGGTTTTTGCGCACTTCATCGGGCGTGCCGTCGCCGATTTTCTTGCCGTAATCGAGCACCACCACGCGGTCGGAGATGTCCATCACCACACCCATGTCGTGCTCGATCAACACCACAGTTGTGCCAAATTCATCGTTGATGTCCAACACAAAGCGGCACATGTCCTGTTTTTCTTCAAGGTTCATGCCGGCCATGGGCTCGTCGAGCAGCAGCACCTGCGGCTCCATCGACAGGGCCCGGCCCAAGTCCACGCGTTTCTGCAGCCCGTAAGGCAGCTGGCCCACCGGGGTTTTGCGGTAGGCCTGGATTTCGAGGAAGTCGATGATGTGTTCGACAAACTCGCGGTGTTTGACTTCTTCCTTCTCCGCGCCGCCCATACCCCATAGACCGAACGGGTTGCGGAACGCCTGGCTCAGCAGGCTGCTCTTGACGCGCAGGTTGCGCCCGGTCATCAGGTTGTCGATCACACTCATGCCCTTGAACAGCGCCAGGTTCTGGAAGGTGCGGGCGATGCCCATGGTGGCCACTTCATGGCTGTCCATGTGGTCGAAGGTTTTTCCCCGGAAACTGATGGTGCCTTTTTGCGGGGTGTAAACGCCGTTGATGCAGTTGAGCATCGAGCTTTTGCCCGCGCCATTGGGGCCGATGATGGCGCGCACTTCGTGCTCGCGCACGTCGAACGAGATATCGGTCAGCGCGTTGACACCGCCGAAACTCAGCGAAATGTCCTTCACGTCGAGGATCACGTCCCCAATTTTTTTGCCGCTCATTTGTTCAATCTTTTCATGCTGCCGCTTTCAGGGGTGCAAACACCTTGGCATCGTCAATCCGCAGGGTTGCGCTGACGCTGCCAGTTCGGCCGTCTTCAAACTTGACCTGGGTTTCGATGAACTGCGAGGTTTTGCCGCCGTACAGGGCATCGACCAGCACCTGGTATTTGTCGCCGATGTAGCCACGGCGGACCTTGTTGGTGCGGGTGAGCTCGCCGTCGTCCGCGTCGAGCTCTTTGTGCAGGATCAGGAAGCGGCTGATCTGCGAGCCGGCCAGCAGCTCGTCCACGCTCAAATCGGCGTTGACTTTCTCCACACACTCGCGGATGAGCTGGTAGACCTCGGGCTTTTGCGCCAGGTCGGTGTAGCCCGCGTAGGACAGGTTGCGCCGCTCGGCCCAGTTGCCCACCGCGTCGAACTCGATGTTCACCATCACGCAGACCCGGTCGCGACCGTCGCCGTAAGCCACCACTTCCTTGATGTGCGGGAAGAACTTGAGTTTGTTCTCGACGTATTTGGGCGCGAACATGGCCCCGTCGTAGGCGCCGCCCTTGATGCGGCCGACGTCCTTGATGCGGTCGATGATCTTCAGATGGCCCTGCGCGTCGATGAAACCCGCGTCATTGGTGTGGTACCAGCCATCGGGGGTCAACACCTCGGCGGTGGCCGCCGGGTTCTTGAAATACTCTTTCAGCAGGCCAGGCGACTTGACCAGGATTTCGCCGCTCTCGGCAACCTTGATGTCCACCCCCGAGCAGGGCACGCCGACGGTGTCGGCCCGGGCCTGGTTGTCCGGCTGCAGGCAGACGAAAACCGCCGTCTCGGTCTGGCCATAGAGCTGCTTGAGGTTGATGCCGATGGCGCGGTAAAAAGTGAACAAGTCGGGGCCGATGGCTTCGCCCGCTGTGTAGGCCACACGCACCCGGCTCAAGCCCAGGTTGTTGCGCAGGGAGCCGTACATCAGCCAGTTCCCCAGCGAATACTTCAGGCCGTCGATGAAGCTGACCGGTTTGCCGTCCATCTTGTCGGGGCCGACTTTTTTGGCGACCTCCATGAAGTAATGGAACAGCTTCTGCTTGAGCTTGCCGGCGTCTTCAATGCGGATCATCACGCTGGTGAGCAGGCCTTCAAACACCCTGGGCGGGCCGAAGTAGTAGGTGGGGCCAACTTCCTTGAGGTCGATCATCACGGTGGCGGCCGATTCCGGGCAGTTCACCACGTAGCCGCAGGTCAGCCATTGCGCATAACTGAACATGTTCTGCCCGATCCAGCCGGGGGGCAGGTAGGCCAGGATTTCGTCGGCATGCGTGATTTTGTCGAAGTCGGCGCCTGCCTTGGCGCGGTCCAGCAGCGCGAGGTGGGTGTGCACCACACCCTTGGGGTTGCCGGTGGTGCCCGAGGTGAAGAACATGGTCGCCACATCACCCGGCTGGCAGGCCTTGACCTGATCGGCAAAAAAGCCTGGGTGGGCGCTGCTGTACGCAGCGCCTGCCTTGATCAGATCGTCCAGACTGCCCAAACCCGGTTCGTCGTAATGGCGCAGGCCACGCGGCTCATGAAAATAAAGGTGGGCCAGTTGTGGGCACTTGGCGCGGCACTCCAGCAATTTGTCGACCTGCTCCTGGTCTTCGGCGAAACCGAAGCGGATCTCGGCGTTGTTGATCGGGAACACGTATTCGGCCGCTGCGGCATCGGAATACAGGGGCACGGGCACCGCGCCCAGAGACTGGATGGCCAGCATGGTGGCATACAGGCGGGGCCGGTTGGAGCCCACCAGCACCATGTGGTCGCCCCGGCGCAGCCCGGCCTCGTACAGCCCGCCCGCCAGATCTTCGACCAGCTTCTGGATATCCGCCCACGTGAGGGTCTGCCAGATGCCGTATTCCTTCTCGCGCATGGCCGCGTCCTGCGGGCGCTTGGCTGCGTGCTGTAGAAGCAATTTGGGAAATGTGGTTTGCATGAAGGGCAATGTTAAAGACTGGTTTGACGTTTAGTTGTCGTTACGACGACAATTGACGGGAATTCTGATAGGTGTTTTCCCTTCGCTGACCAGCGACTTACAGGCCCTGCATGCCCCTTGAACCCCCACCCAAACTGGCGCTGACCCATCACCGGCGGCCACTCACAACAAGCGAGCTTGACGCGATACCGTGGTTTGGCCAATTGGGCAGCAAAGAGCAGGAACACGCCGCTGCGGATTTGCTGGTGGCCGAAGCCGCAGTGGGCGACTACCTGTGCCGCGCTGGCCGACCCGTGACCTTTTGGTTTGGCGTGCTCGACGGTCTCCTGAAAATGAGCGCTGACAACGCCGAGGGCCAAACCATGACTTTCACCGGCATCCCGCCGGGGGGCTGGTTTGGCGAAGGCACAGTACTGAAGCGCGAAGCCTACCGCTACAACATTCAGGCGCTGCGCAAAAGCACGGTGGTGGGCTTGCAGGTGGCGACATTCCACTGGCTGCTGGACAACTCCATCGCCTTCAACCGTTTTGTGATGAACCAGCTCAATGAGCGCTTGGGCCAGTTCATCGCCGCGCGCGAGATCGACCGCCTCAATAGCCCCGATGCCCGTGTGGCGCGCAGCCTGGCCGCCCTCTTCAACCCGGTGCTATATCCCGGTGTTGGCACGCTGTTGCGCATCACGCAACAGGAGCTGGCGTATCTCGTGGGCCTCTCACGCCAGCGTGTGAACCAGGCGCTCACCACGCTGCACAATCAGGGCTTGATTGCGGTGGAATACGGCGGCGTGCGGGTACTTAATTTGAATTTATTACGTGAAATAAATGTTGTATAATTTTTTTGCGATTAGGTCACGTTTTTTATAGATATATTGCTCTACTTTTTAGTATAAATTTTAATTTTATTTTAAACGTTTTTTAATATCAGATATAAAATAAACGTTATTTAAAGCTACACCCCCGACGGGTGATCGTCCCCGTCCAGACACCCCAGGCCCACCCCCGGCCCTAGGAGCGTGGACGGCAGAAGGCTTCGAGGAAAAATTGGCGAAAATCGAGTGGCGTGTGGTGATGCTGGCCAGCCAATAGCCGTAGCTATTGGCGACGACGGCAGCGCCGCACGATGCCGATTTCTCGCCGATTTGGCCCGAAGCGCTTCTGCCGCCCAGGCTCCTAGGGGTCGCTGCGGCGACGCGCCAGAACAAACGCATGGCCGAGCTGGGCCTGGCCTCGCGCCGCGAAGCCGACGACTGGATCGGCCGCGGCTGGGTCAAGGTCAACGGGGTGGTCGCGTCGATGGGCCAGCAGGTCACGCCGGATGCCCGCATCGAAGTCAACAAACAGGCGCAGGGCCAGCAGGCCAACCAGGTCACCATCCTGGTCAACAAACCCATGGGCATCGTCAGCGGCCAGGCCGAAGACGGCCACCTGCCGGCCATCACC
>JANLYO010000198.1:0-13241 GCA_031365665.1 Rhodoferax sp.
TCAAGCTCTACGAACAAACCCGTACCCAGGCCAGCACCATTCTTGGCAATCTGCAAGGCTTGGCTGCTGCCCGCGAGGCCCAAAATTCAATCATCTCAGACAGCGAGCCGCTGCGCCAGTCGCTCGAAGCCACGCAGACCAGACTGGCTTCCCGCGCGGGTTTGGGCACTTTTGTGCTGATATTGCTGGTGTTGGCGGCAGCGTTCGCTGTTTTTTGCGCCTGGTGTTTGACGCAGGTGCAGGTGCAGGATGGCCGCAATCGCCAGGCCATTGCTGAAACCCAACGACTCGCGGCCGAGCAGCAGGAGCAGGAAGCCAAACGTGTCAATGACGCCAACCAGGCGGCCATTTTGCGGCTGATGAATGAGTTGCAAACCGTCGCTGAGGGTGATCTGACACAAGAGGCCACGGTGACCGAGGACATCACGGGCGCCATCGCTGACTCGGTGAACTACACCATTGAAGAGTTGCGCTCCCTGGTCTCCAGCGTGCAAAGCACAGCCACGAAGGTGTCGCAGACCACTTCCGAGGTGGACGCAACCTCCACCGAGCTTTTGGCGGCGTCCAATGAGCAGCTGCATGAAATTCGCGAAACCGGCCAGTCCGTGGTGGACATGGCCACCCGCATCAATGCCGTCTCGGCGCAGGCACAGGAATCGGCCGCCGTGGCGCGCCAGTCTCTGGAGGCTGCGGAATCCGGTTTGCAGGCGGTGCAAAACGCCATCGGCGGCATGAACGCCATCCGCGACCAGATTCAGGACACGTCCAAACGCATCAAGCGCCTGGGCGAGTCGTCACAGGAGATCGGCGAGATCACCGAACTGATTTCTGACATCACCGAACAAACCAACGTGTTGGCGCTGAACGCTGCGATCCAGGCGGCCTCGGCGGGCGAGGCGGGCCGAGGCTTCTCCGTGGTGGCCGAAGAGGTTCAACGTTTGGCGGAACGTTCTGCCGACGCCACACGCCAGATTTCCGCGCTCGTGAAGGCGATTCAAACCGACACCCAAGACGCGGTGGGCGCCATGGAGCGTTCGACCCAGGGTGTCGTGGAGGGCGCGAAACTCTCCGACAACGCCGGTACTGCCTTGACAGAGATCGACCGCGTGTCGCGCAGGCTATCAGAGCTGATCCAGCATATTTCCAATTCAACATCACGGGAAGCCAATCTGGCCAACACGGTTGCTGAAAATATCCAGCATATTTTCGCCGTGACAGAGCAGACCGGAGAAGGCACCAAAGCCACTGCAACACAGGTGCGCGAGTTGTCGCGCATGGCCGAGGAACTCAGTCAATCGGTGTCACGGTTCAAGATCGCCTGATCCGTGCATTCGACAGGAGCGCAGGAATCCATGCAAAGCACCGCCATCGCAGAAGAAACCGAATCCGCCACGAGCAACGACCTGGGGCCTTTAGCCTGGGTCTTGGAAGAGCTCAAAAAATCGCTGGATGGCGCAACCAAGGCGATGCGGCGCTTCGTGCGCGACGCCGAACTGGCCCGCGGCTCGGACATGGCCAATCTGGACGCCAGCCAGTTGCGCATTGCCCGCCAACAACTTCATCAGGCGGTGGGCGCCCTGGAGATGGTGGGTTTCAGCGCCCCGGCCAAGGTGATGCGTGCCATGGAGGCTTTGGCGCAGAAGTTTGTGCAAAGGCCTGAGCTTTGCAGCGACGACGCCGCCAACAAAATGGAGAAAGCCAGCTTTGCGTTGGCTGAGTATCTCGAAGGTGTTCTCAAAGGCAAAACCAGCTCTCCGGTAGCGTTGTTTGCCCAATACCGCGACGTGTTGGACATGGTCGATGGTGAACGCGTTCACCCCGCCGATTTGTGGCCCTTGGACTGGCAGTGGGTAGATGCCCCGATGCCCGTCGAGATGCCCGCCTTGCCCTACGACCCGGCAGTGCGCAGCCAACTTGACCAGTCCGTGTTGCGCCTGGTGAAGACCGGCGATATCGCCTCAGGAGCCAAACTGCGTGACCTGGCATTGGGCTTGGCGCGGGCGCAACAGCAACTCGAAGCCCGCGTTTTTTGGAAGATCTGTGCCGCCTTTTTTGAGGCCCATGCGCAAAGCCTGTGCCCCAGCGACGTCTACTCCAAACGGGGCGCGTCCCGGGTGTTGTTGCAATATGCCACCTTGGCCAAGGGCGACCCCAGCGTTTCGGACCGGTTGGCCCAAGACCTCCTGTTTTTCTGCGCGCAGGCCGTGCCCGCCTCGGACGCAAGCGCCCCAGTGCTGACAGCCATTCGCCACGCCTATAAGTTGACCCAGACCGGCACCGTCAATTACGCCATTGCCCAATTTGGCCGTTTCGATCCCGCCGTGTTGGCGCAGGTGCGCAAACGCATTGCCAGCGCCACCGAGTCCTGGTCAGCCCTGGCTGGCGGTGACACCAACCGGCTCAAAGTCGTGAATGACCAATTTGCGGCGGTGTGTGAGTCGATCTTGAAGCTGCACCCTGAGAGCAGCGAACTGGCCCGCGCGATGAGCCGCGCCATCGAAGTAACCGTCAAATCTGGCGAACCGCCCTCGACGCCCGTGGCGATGGAAGTCGCAACGGCGGTGCTGTACCTCGAAGCGGCTTATGAAGACATGGATCCAGCTGACACCACCATGGCCAGACGCAGCCTGCGTCTGGCGCAGCGGCTGGAAAACGTCAGCGGCGGCGGCCAGTCCGAGCCGCTGGAGTCGTGGATGGAAGACCTGTACCGGCGCGTCAGCGACCGGCAGACCATGGGCAGTGTGGTGGACGAGTTGCGCACCAATCTGGCTGAGATCGAAAAATCGCTCGACCAGTTTTTCCGCAATCCGCAAGACAAAACCCCCTTGCACGAAGTGCCAAGCCAATTGGCGCAAATGCGGGGGGTGTTCTCGGTTCTGGGGCTGGATCAAGCCTCAACGGCGATGTTGCGCATGCGCGATATCGTCGAAAAATTGCTGATCGACAACGTCATGCCAGGGCCCAACACCAGCGCGAGTTTCGAAAAACTCGGCAGCAGCCTGGGCGCCGTTGGTTTCCTCATCGACATGCTGAGTTACCAGCGTGCGATGGCGAAAAAAGTGTTCATTTGGGACGACGACACGGGTGAGTTCAAGCCTTTGATGGGCCGTGAAAAACCCATGGTCAAAGCCCCTGCGGCACCTGCTAAATTGCCGGAAATCGCGGCTGACACAGCGCCCGCCGCCCTTGCGCAAGCGTTGCCCACGATGCCGCCGATAGCCCCGGATTTGACACCTGCCGTGGTGTCGCCGAGCCCTGCGACCGCGGGCGGCGTTGCTGCCGTGGCGGCCATCAGCGCGGGTCTGGTTGCCGTGACCGTTACACCACCAGCGGCTGTGGCCGTAGCTGTTATCGCCGAGACACCCGCTCCCGCATTGGAGCCGCTGGACGAAGATGAGATGGAAATCCGGGAGATTTTCCTGGAAGAAGCGGCCGAGGTCGTCCAGACCGGTCAAAGTGCACTCGCTGCGCTTGGCAAAGACCCATCGAACCTGGCCGATCAGACCACACTGCGCCGCGCTTTCCACACGCTCAAAGGCAGTTCCCGCATGGTGGGCCTGAACGAGTTTGGCGAGGCCGCTTGGTCAATGGAGCAATTGCTCAATGCGTGGCTGGCCGAACAAAAACCTGCCAACGCCAGTCTGGTCAACCTGTCTGTCCAGGCCATGACCGCCTTTGGCCAGTGGGTCGGGCATATCGCGGCGCGTACCGATGCGAACTGGAGCGCCATGGGCTTTCGCCGTAGCGCCGACGCGTTGCGGCTCGAAGGTGCCGAAGTCGCCCTGGCGTACCCGGGTGCCCCCCAACCGGTGGCGCTGACCCCTTCCGCCACCGATGCCGCGCCGCAAGAGACGGCGGAGCCCGTAAGCGAAGCCGAAGCGGCGGCGTTCATGGAATCGATTTCACCCTCGATTTTGCCGCCAGAAGAGTCGCCATCGACCGAGATTTTCGAGGCCTCTCGATCTCCCGATACCGAGCTTCAGCATGACTTTGAGTCAACTGAAATGTTCACGCCAGAAGACGCTGCATCGCAGAGCGCAGCGCCCAAGGACAGCAAAATTTCTGGTTTTTCACCGCTCGGTCTGGATGATTTCAACTTTGGTGTAACACCTGCCCAACCCGAATTTGCGGCGACGGGTTTCAGCGATCCCCCTTCCTCGGTGCTGGATGCCATTTCCCTCGATTTGTCGCCGCCGCCAGCCGCACCACGGCCTGCCGAAGCAGCAGATTCCAAATGGGATTTTGGCGTTTCGGAGCAGGCGCCGCCCCCACCGGAAAGCGTAAACCCCACAGGGCCGGCATCTGAATCCGCGCCCTTGACGGCTGAAGAGTCCGTGAAGGTCATTGGCGACCTGCGCATTGGCATTCCGCTGTACAACGTATACCTCAACGAAGCCGATGAATGGTCGCGCCGCTTGCAGGTTGAGCTCAGTGAATGGGCGCTCGAACTTCACAAGCCCCTGCCCGACTCCTGCGTGGCCTTGGCGCATTCCTTGTCTGGCAGCTCCGCCACCGTTGGTTTTGAGGCCCTGTCGGATATTGCACGGCACCTTGAAGCCGGCATACAACATGTGCAGTCCAATGGCCCGGGGCGCGCCATCCACGCGCAAATATTCTCCAGCGCGGCCGAAGAAATCCGCCGCCTCCTGCATCAATTTGCCGCAGGTTTCCTCAAACCCGCCGACACCCAGGTGCTGGAGGCGCTGGACTCATTGCCAAATCTGGAGTTTGCCGCGTCCACGCAAAGCGTGATGGGGGATCTCGATTTTTCATCGGCGCTGGCAGAGCCTGCGCGGCAAGACGCCCCACACGAAACCGAAGCGCCGGTTAGCGTCCAACCCGAAGCAATCGATACCCAGCCTGATTTTGCCGTGTCGCAAGCCTCTGACACGCGGCCTTTGTTGCGGGCGGAGCCCGAAGCCGGGTCGACCGCGTTCGCCGCATTGGCGCTACCTGCGGCGGCCAGCCTGGTGGTCGCAGCCGCGCCTCTGGTTTTGGACGATAGCGACGATGACATTGACCTGGTGGACGCGCTTGACGCCGATCTGTTCCCGATCTTCGACGAAGAAGCCCAAGAGCTGATGCCGCAATTGGGCGGCGCACTGCGCCAATGGACGGCCCGGCCCGACAATCTGGGCGCACGCGGCGAGGCCCTGCGCGTGTTGCACACGCTCAAAGGCAGCGCGCGTCTGGCCGGCGCCCTGCGTTTGGGCGAGATGACGCACCGGATGGAGTCGGCCATTGAGCATCTGGGCGTGGAGTCTTTGTCCACGGCGCAGCTCGATCCGTTGTTGGCCCGCTTTGACGACATTCAGGCCAATTTTGCGGCTTTGCAAAACGGCCCGGAGCAAACTTTTGCCTTGCCTGAGGGCGACACGGTCGGTCTCGCGGCAACCGCTGCCGGCGCAGCCCTGGCGGGCCTTGCTGCCGACGCTGCGTCCGCCACCTCGGCTGCCGACGCTGTCAAAGTCAACATTCAGCGCCTCGCCCCCGCCACTACGGCGCTGGCACCGATCCGCCAGGTCGCCAACCAGTCGGTGCGGGTACGCTCGCTGCTGCTGGATCGCCTGGTCAACCAGGCCGGCGAGGTGATGATCACACGCTCGCGCCTCGAATCGCGCCTGGACCAGCTGCGTGTCGCCATGAATGACTTGACCGGCAACCTCGAGCGAATGCGCCACCATCTGCGCGACATCGAAGTGCAGGCCGAGTCGCAAATGCAGTCGCGCATGGCGCTGGCCAAAGAGACCTCGCAGCAGTTCGATCCGCTGGAGTTTGACCAGTTCACGCGTTTGCAGGAGCTCACCCGCATGATGGCCGAGTCCGTCAACGACGTGGCCACCATCCAGCGCAACATGCAAGGCACGGTGGCGGGCACCGAAGACGATTTGATCGCCCAGGGCCGCCAGGCGCGTGAGTTGCAGCGCGACTTGCTGCGCACGCGCATGGTCGAGTTCGAAGGCATTTCTGACCGCCTCTACGGCGTGGTCAGACAGTCGGCCAAAGAGGCGGGCAAACAGGTCAAACTCGACATCACAGGCGGCTCGCTCGACGTTGACCGAGGTGTGCTGGAGCGCATGGCACCGGCTTTTGAGCACCTGCTGCGCAACTCGGTTGCCCACGGCATTGAAACACCCGAGGCGCGCGTCAAAGCGGGCAAACCGCCGGTCGGCACCATCATGATCGACCTGCAGCACATGAGCAACGAGCTGTCGGTGAGTTTTGGCGACGACGGCGGCGGGCTTGACCTGGCCCGCATCCGCGACAAAGCCGTCTCCAGCGGTGTGGCGCCGGATGCACACGCGATGTCGGATGCGGATGCTGGCAATCTGATCTTCCTGCCCGGCTTCTCCACCGCGGCAGCGGTCACGGAAATGGCCGGTCGCGGCATTGGCATGGACTTGGTGCGCTCCGAGATGAATGCCCTGGGCGGCCGCATCGAAACCACTACCGAGCGAGGCAAAGGCACACAGTTCCGGCTCATCCTGCCCTTGACCACCGCAGTCACGCAGGTGGTGATGTTGCGCATGGGCGAGCTCAACATCGGCGTGCCCGCCAACGTGATTGAGATTGTGCGGCGTGTGCCCGCAGCCGATCTGGATGCGGCTTACACCTCCAGCCATTTCACCCATGCCGGTGAACAAATGCCCTTCTACTGGGGTGGCTCGCTTTTGCAGGCGTCCTCGCACAGCAATGAAATGATCACCAAGAACCTGCCGGTGGTGATCTTTAGGAGCGCCGGGCAACGCATAGCCGTGCACGTCGATGAGATTCTGGGCAACCAGGAGGTGGTGGTCAAAAACCTCGGGTCCCAGCTTTCGCGCCTGCCCGGTTTGACCGGCATGTCGGTGCTGGCCTCAGGCGCTGTGGTGCTGATCTACAACCCGGTGGCGCTGGTGACGGTGTACGGCGAGCTGGCCCGCGCGCTGCGCCTGACGGCCCTGCAACCGCGTGCTGGGTCGACAGCAACAGCAGCAGGCGCGCCTCAAGACACCACAACGGGCCAGGCCGGTGCCGCCATGCCGTCGATGATGGCGGGCGTCACCCAGGTGCCGCTGGTGATGGTGGTGGACGATTCGATCACGGTGCGCCGCGTCACGCAGCGCCTCTTGAAGCGTGAAGGTTACCGCGTGGTGATGGCGGCTGATGGCTTGCAGGCGCTGGAGCGTTTGCAAGATGAGAAGCCGACGGTCGTGCTGTCTGACATCGAAATGCCGCGCATGGACGGTTTTGATCTGGCGCGCAACATCCGCGCCGACGCGAATTTGCGCGATTTGCCCATCATCATGATCACCTCGCGTATTGCCGAAAAACACCGCGAACATGCGCGCGAACTCGGCGTAGACCACTACCTGGGCAAACCTTACTCAGAAGAAGAGTTGCTGCGCCTGGTGAAAAACTATTGTGACACGAAAATTATCTCTTAAGTTCGAACTTATGTCACATATTTAATGGATTTAATGCTATTAAATTTAGTAAATATTTTGAGTACTTTTTACTCAAAATAGCCATAAAAATGCAAATTAGCTGGGATTTTTAACGGCCGAATAACGCGTTAGAGTGCGTTCGCGCGCTTCGGCGTGGTTGATGATCGGCAGCGGATAGTTTTGCCCCAGCGTCACGCCGGCGGCGGCAAGTTCAAGGGGTGGCGCGGTCCATGGCGCATGGATGAATTTATCGGGCAATTGGCCCAGTTGGGGCACATAACGGCGAATGAATTTGCCCGCCGCGTCGAACTTTTCGCTTTGAGTCACCGGGTTGAAAATGCGGAAATACGGCTGTGCGTCGCAGCCGCTGGAGGCCACCCACTGCCAGCCGCCGTTGTTGGCCGAGAGGTCAAAATCATTCAGGTGCAGCGCGAAATACTGCTCGCCCCAGCGCCAATCAATGCCCAAATGTTTCACCAAAAAGCTGCCCGCCACCATGCGCAGGCGGTTGTGCATGTAGCCTGATTGATTGATCTGCGCCATTGCCGCGTCCACTAGCGGGTAACCAGTGCGGCCCTCGCACCAGGCGGCAAACAGGGCTTTCGCATGCGCACCTTTTTCCCATTGAATGGCATCGTAGGCGGGCTTGAAGGCGCGGCTCGCCACGTGCGGGAAATTCGCCAAAATTGAAAAATAAAACTCGCGCCAGATGAGTTCACTCAACCACACAGTTGCACCTGGGCTGCCCTGCACCGAGCGAGCCAGCGCGGTGGCTACCAGTTTGCGAATCGACACCGTGCCAAACCGCAAATGGATGCCAAGGTAACTCGGGCCTTTCACAGCCGGGAAGTCCCGCGTGGCGTGGTAGGCGTCCATGCGCTCAAAAAAGTCAGCAAACAGGTGCCGCGCGCCCACAACGCCAACAGGAATTTTCAGCGCGTTGAATTTGCTGCCATCGAAACCCAGTTGCGCGAGGCTGGGCGCCTCGGCGGCGCTGGATCCGGGCGCAGCCGCCAGGTTTTTGTAGCGTGGTCCGGTGCGCTGGGCGGCGCTTTGCGCATCCAGATTGACATCACGGACTCTTGCCAGCCAGGCATTTTTGTAAGGCGTGAAGACCGTATAAGGCTTGCCCATTTGCGTGACGATTTCTAGGCCCTCAAACACCACCTGATCCTTGAAGGTCAAAAACGACTGGCCCGCTCCCGCCAGGGCACCGCGCACCTGGGCATCGCGCGCAATCGCCTGTGGCTCGTAGTCATGCGCCGCGAACACCGCCTGCACACCCAGCGCCACCGCCAATCTAGGCACTTCATCCCGCGCCCTGCCGTGGCGAAGGATCAACCGGCAAGCCGGGTCGCCAGCTAGCCTGGCCAAATCTTCGCCGAGTGCCGCCACACTGGCGTGGATGAAGGCGACACGCCTGTCGCCACGCGGCAATCCAGCCAAAATGTCAGTGTCAAACACAAAGACGCAAAAAACCCGTCTACAGGCGGCCAGGGCCTCACGCAAGGCCGTGTTGTCGTCGGTCCTGAGGTCTCGTCGAAACCAGACCAGGCCAGCGTCAAAATGTGGGGGCTTGTTCATCGTTAAAATTGCGTCATGTCGACTGATTCTGCACCATTGAACCTGACGAATCACTTTCTGATCGCGATGCCGGGTTTGCAGGGCGAGCCTTTCTCCAAAAGTGTGGTGTATGTGTGTGAGCACAGCGAACGCGGCGCCTTGGGCCTTGTGATCAATAAACCCAGCGACATCAAGCTCAAGGGCCTGTTTGACAAGGTGGAACTGCCGCTCATGCGCGAAGACCTTGTCAATACGCCCGTGTTTCACGGCGGCCCCCTGCAAACGGAGCGCGGTTTTGTCCTGCACGAGCCTATTTTTGCGGTAGCCGACAAACCCGAGGAATCGGTGTACGCCTCGACCATGACCATCCCCGGCGGCCTGGAGATGACCACCTCACGCGACGTGCTTGAAGCCATCTCCACCGGCGCGGGGCCCTTGAAAGTCCTTATTTCACTCGGCTACTCGGCCTGGGGCCAGGGCCAGTTGGAATCTGAATTGGGTGAAAATAGTTGGCTGACCGTGGACGCGGATATCGCGGTGATTTTTGACACACCTGTAGAGCAGCGGTATGAGCGGGCGCTGCAATTGCTGGGTTTGCAGTCGTGGATGTTGTCCTCCGAGGCCGGGCACGCATGAGCACGTTGGCCTTGCCAACCGCGCCCAGCATATCGCCTGCATTGCAAACTTTTTTGGCGTTTGATTTCGGGGAAAAGCGCACTGGCGTCGCTGTGGGCAACCGCCTCCTCAAGAGCGCCACGCCGCAGCGGACCATCGCCGCCGAAGGCGACGCCAAGTTTGCAAAAATCGCCGAGCAAATTGGCACTTGGCAACCGGACGCGCTGGTGATCGGCGTGCCGTTCCATCCCGACGGCGCGGCGCATGGCAACACCGCGCGCGCACGGCGTTTCGGCAGGCAATTGGCGGGCCGCTTCAAACTTCCTGTTTTTGAGGTGGACGAACGGTACAGCACCACCGAGGCACTGTCCGAGGGGCCGGGCGCGTTTGGCGCCAAAGATGCCGATGCAGCGTCTGCCTGCATCATTCTTGAACAATTTTTGAAGGGCCTGGCATGAGCAATCTGGTCTTGGACGCGCAAGCACTGTATGGCGAACTGCTGCGTGGCGTGCAAAAGCTTCACAACGCGCAGACCCGTTTGATCGGCATTGCCTCAGGCGGCGCATGGCTAGCCGAGCAAATTCAGCTAGATTGCCAATGGCCCGGCAAGGCCGGTGTCATCTCCTCGGCCATGCACCGCGACGATTTTGCCCAGCGCGGCTTGAGCGGCGGCGGCCAAACCAGCCTGCCGTTTGAAGTGGACGGCGCAGACATCATCATCCTGGACGATGTTTTGTACACAGGCCGCACCATTCGCGCCGTCATCAACGAGCTGTTTGACTATGGCCGCCCTGCCAGTGTGCGCCTGGCCGTGCTGGTGGATCGGGGCGGGCGTGAATTGCCGATCCAGCCCGATTTTTGCGCGGCCCGCGTCGCCCTGCCGCCCAGCCAGTCATTGGCGCTGGCACGCAGCGCAGACGGGCAATTCAGTTTCAAAGTCGAGAACAAATAAGGCCGCCTTCGCCATGCTTTACAAGCGCAATCCACAACTGAACAAAAACGGCGAGCTGATCCACCTGCTGTCGATTGAAGGCCTGCCCAAAGACACCTTGGTGCAAATCCTCGACACGGCCGAAAAATTCGTCTCGGTGAACGACCGCGAGGTCAAAAAAGTGCCGATCCTGCGCGGCAAAAGCGTGTTCAACCTTTTTTTTGAAAACTCCACACGCACCCGCACCACTTTTGAAATTGCCGCCACACGGCTCTCGGCAGACGTCATCAATCTCGATATCGCGCGTTCTTCTGCCTCCAAGGGCGAGTCTTTGCTGGACACGATTGCGAACTTGTCGGCCATGGCGGCTGACATGTTTGTCGTGCGCCACGGCGAATCTGGCGCTCCGTATCTGATTGCCCAACATGTGGCGCCACACGTGCACGTGATCAATGCCGGTGATGGCCGCCATTCGCATCCGACCCAAGGCCTCTTGGACATGTTCACGATCCGCCACTACAAGAAGGAATTTTCCAACCTGACCGTCGCCATCGTCGGCGATGTGCTGCATTCAAGGGTCGCGCGGTCTGACATCAACGCACTGACCACGCTGGGCTGCGCTGAAGTGCGGGTGGTCGGCCCGCAAACCCTGGTGCCCGCCGACATGTCGCATATGGGTGTGCGCGTCTGCCACTCTCTGGCAGAGGGCATTCGCAATTGCGACGTCATCATCATGCTGCGCCTGCAAAACGAACGCATGAGCGGGGCGCTCTTGCCCTCAAGCCAGGAGTTTTTCAGGAGTTACGGGCTGACTTCCGACAAACTCAAGCTGGCAAAACCAGACTGCATCGTGATGCACCCAGGCCCGATCAACCGGGGCGTCGAGATTGACTCGGCCGTGGTGGATGGCCTGCAAAGCGTCATCCTGCCGCAGGTGACTTACGGCATTGCAGTGCGCATGGCGGTGATGAGCATCGTCGCCGGCAACGAAGCATAAGAACATGAAACCCAACACGATACTGATCAAAAACGGCTGGTTGATCGACCCTGCCAGCGGCTTGGATGAAAAGGGCGACATTGTCCTGTCGCACGGGGCAGTGAACGCCATAAATTCAGCAGCAATTGATGTTTCTACTGATCGCGTGATTGATGCCACTGGTTGTGTGGTGATGCCTGGTTTGGTTGACTTGGCCGTACGCCTGCGTGAGCCTGGGTATGAACATGCTGGCATGTTGGCCAGCGAGTTGGCGGCGGCCGTGGCGGGCGGCGTGACCAGCGTCGTGTGCCCGCCCGATACCGACCCGGTGCTAGATGAGCCTGGCCTGGTGGAGATGTTGCGGTTTCGCGCCCAAACCCAAGGAGTGGCGCGTTTGTTTCCCCTGGGAGCCCTGACGCGCGGCCTCAAAGGTGAGGTGCTCACCGAAATGCTGGCCTTGAAAGAAGCCGGCTGCGTCGCTTTCAGTCAGGCCGAAATGCCACTTGAAAATACCCAGGTCATGCTGCGCGCCTTTCAATATGCCAATACGTTTGGCTTCCCGGTGTGGCTGAGGCCGCAGGAACTGCACTTGGGCAAAGGAGTTGCCGCCAGCGGGCCGCTGGCCACCCGCATGGGGCTGGCGGGTATTCCTGTAGCGGCCGAAACCATCGCACTTCACACGATTTTCGAATTGATGCGGTCAACGGGCGCGCGGGTACATGTGTGCCGCATCAGCAGTGGTGCCGGAGCGGACTTGGTGCGCCAGGCCAAGCTGGATGGGCTCAATTTGAGCTGCGATGTCAGCATCAACTCCCTGCATTTGACGGATGTCGATGTCGGCTATTTTGACAGCCGCATGCACCTGTGCCCGCCCTTGCGCCAGCAACGCGACCGCGATGCCCTGCGGGCGGCGCTCGCTGACGGCACCATCGATGCCCTGGTCTCTGACCACACTCCCGTCGATGAAGACGCCAAAGCCCTGCCGTTTGCTGAAAGCGCGCCGGGCGCATCTGGCCTGGAACTGCTGCTGAGCCTGGCGCTCAAATGGAGCAACGAGGCGGGTGTCGCTCTGCCCCAGGCCCTGGCCCGGCTGACGAGCGGACCCGCAGCCGTTCTGGGCGCAGGCCTGCCGACCGGCCTTGGGAAACTGCAGGTCGGCGGCGTTGCAGACATCTGCATATTCGACCCCAAAGCCACTTGGCAAGTGTTGCCTGCTGCGCTCAAAAGCCAAGGCAAACATACGCCGTTTTCCGGGTATGAATTGCCGGGTCGCGTGCGTTATGCCTTGGTGCAGGGACAGGTGGTTTACGATGCAACAGGGCAGGTCTGACACGCCTCAAATGAACCGATTGGCCGGTCTTTGGAAGCTGCTGCACACGGCCCTTCACGTCTTGGGCGGCCTCTTGACGATTTTGCTGCTGTTCCCCGCCCTCGCCAGCGCGCAGCGCCAGTTGCGGGTGCAACGCTGGTCTGCCGCGATGTTGTCGGCCATGGGCGTGGGCCTGGAAGTGGTTGGCCCAATTCAACACGGTGGCCCGCTCATGATGGTTGCCAACCACATCTCATGGCTGGACATCACGGCTTTGCACAGCGTGCAGTTTTGCCGGTTTGTCGCCAAAGCCGACATCAAACGCTGGCCGGTGATCGGTGGCCTAGCAGACCGATCCGGCACACTTTTCATCGAGCGCACGTCGCGCCGTGATGCGCTGCGTGTCGTACACCACATGGC
>JANLYO010000208.1:0-55415 GCA_031365665.1 Rhodoferax sp.
TCGGATCGCGATTACCGGAAGGAGGCGCGCCAGCGACGAATTCGGTAGATCGGGCTCTGACCCCCATTTCCCCCGGCCTCGCCAAAATCGCATGGGAAAACGGATCGTCCAGCCGCACGTAGATGCCTGGCGCTCCCCGAACACGATGGCCTGTCACGCTGAAATGTGCCAAGGTGCGAATCACTGCCTCTTCAAGTTTGTGGACATATTCTTTGACGAAATACCCGGCCCGCTTGAGGTCGATCAACGGGTAAGCCACCACCTGGCCCGGCCCGTGGTAAGTGACTTGCCCGCCCCGATTGGTTTGAATTACCGGAATGCCACCAGGGTTCAGTACATGCTCAGCCTTGCCCGCCAAGCCTTGGGTGAAGACTGAAGAATGCTCACATATCCACAGCTGATCGTCTAGATGAATTGGAGCCTGAAGGGCTCTTTGACCTGTAAAGTCTTGCATCGCCTGGTAGGTGGGCGGGTAAGAGATCAGACCTAAGTATCGGACTTCCATTTTTGCAAGCGGGTTTTTGGCGACGAAGGGTGGGCGAGCGCGGGGTCAGGGAAAACAGGTGCGCCATTCCTAGTGCCTACAGCACCACCTTCACCATCGGATGCGTGGATAACGTCCGGTACAGCTCGTCAAGTTGCGCCCGGCTGGTGGCGGTGATGGTGATCGTCACGCCCAGGTATTTGCCGCCTTTGCTCTCGCGCAGCTCGATGCTTTTGGCGTCGAACTGTGGGTCGAACGCGTGGGCGATTTGGGTGATGGCATGGACGAGACCGTCTGTTTTGACGCCCATGACCTTGATGGGGAACTGTGACGGGTAGTCGATCAGCGACTCCTGCGGGGGGGCGGGCTGATCGATGTTCACATTAGTTGAGGCATTGATGACGGCAATTGATGTCAATTGACGAAAATTAAACCAACTGTCGGGTTTCTTCCCAAGCGGGGGTGGGCTTTTTGGCGGCCTGATAGGCCTCATACAGTCGCTGGCAAATGGGGCCGGGTCGGCCGGCGTGCGCGGCCTTGCCTACGGGTTTGCCATCCAGGCTCGTAATCGCCAAAATTTCCTTCGTGGCGCTGGAGAGCAGCAGCTCATCGGCCGCCAACACCTCGTCACGGGTGATGCGACGCAACTCAAAGGGCACGCCGATCTCTTGGCACATTTCTTCAAATAGGCCATAACGGATGCCTTCGAGCACCCAATTGTCTTTAACTGAGCCAAAAACGGTGCCATTTTTGACAACCCAGACGTTGCTGGCAGCTGCTTCGGTGAGGATGCTGTCACGAAACATCAAGGTCTCCAGCGCGTTGGCGTCGAAGCTGATTTGGCGCGCAAACACGGCGCCCAGCAGGCTGGTGGACTTGATGTGTCCTTTCTCCCAGCGGAAATCTTCTGCGCTCACGCAGGCCACGCCGTTTTCGCGCGCTTCGCGGCTGGGCTGTTTGAGCACATTGGTCATGGCAAACACGGTGGGGGTGATGTTTTGCGGCATGACGTGGTCGCGCATGGCGACGCCACGCGTGACTTGGATGTAAATCAGCTGATCCAGGGCGGCCGGTGCTGTGGCCGCGACTGGCGTGGTTGCCAATGGACTGCCAAGCCCTTCCATATCTGCATAAGTTGCTATTAATTTTGAAACAATTTGATGCCACTCGGGTCGCGTCAGGGGCGGTTTGATGCGCAACTCTCCCAAGCTGCGCTCCAGCCGCGCCATGTGTTGGTCGAAGCGAAACGGCACACCGCCATAGACCGGGACGACCTCATACACGCCATCGCCAAAGATGAAGCCGCGGTCCATCACACTGATTTTGGCGTCGGGCAGGCGGGTGAATTCACCGTTCAAATAACAGGGCAGTGGCGGCAGCAGGTTCATCGCGCAATTATCGCAGGCGGGCGCTGGAGGCGGGGCATCGAGGGGCCGAAAATGCTGGAGACCAATGGGTTATAGCGATTTATGGAGTTTGAATTTAAGAAATATATATTTTAAAATATTTAATATTAATAAAAATGTATATTAAGCCACGTAATATTTATATTATTTGCTATAAATATTATATAATAAAATAATTAAATTAGACTATAAATTAATTTAGAATAATAAATAAACGACAAATTTTTGATTCCCACCAGCGCTGCATAAAATCATTCCCAATTTGGGTATTTTATCGGCCCCATATCGGTTCCAATTCGATGGCCCGATTCTGCGGCTCAACGCTTGCGTCGCTCAAATCGCCAGCTTTGGCCGATCTTCAAAACAAAAAAAGCATCGTCCGCCAAACCGTGGGCGCGTTTGGCGGCGGCCAAATCCAGCGGCGGCTGGTCCAGCGCTTCATCGGTCAAATTGAAGGTGCCCCAATGAATGCCGACGGAAGTTGCTGCGCCCAAGTCTTTGTGGGCCTGTGCGGCCTCGTGGGGATTGATATGTTGGGCTGACATGAACCAGCGTGGCTCGTAGGCGCCCACAGCGAGCAAGGCCAGGTCAAACAGCGGCCCGCCGTCGACCGTTGCTTGCAATCGGGCGTCAAAAAAAGCCTTTGTGTCGGCAAAATCCTTCGAATACCCAGCATCGCCGCTGAAATACCAGCGAAAGTCATCGCCCATCACGGCCCAGCCGCCCCACAAGGTCTTGCTGCGGTCATTCAAGCCGCGCGCTGACCAATGTTGCACCGGCATGAGGTAAAAATCGGCCTGGCCGCCTTGGGGGTCTTTGACGGTGTGTTTTTCGCGCCAATCAAGCTCCACCACATTCGAGATGCCCAAATCGGCAAACCAGGCCCTCAGGCCCAAGGGCACTAAAAAGAGCGTGCGGCCTGGCCCGCCTGGGTCAGCCGCCTTGGCGCGTTGGTCCAGATCGAAAACGGACTGGCGGTCCAGATGGTCGTAGTGGTTGTGGGAAATCACGACGACGTCAATCGGCGGCAAATCTTTCAATGCCACGCCTGGCGGCTGCTGGCGTTTGGGGCCAAAAAGCTGCACCGGGGAAGCGCGCTGGCTGAAAACCGGGTCGGTCAAGACGTTAAGGCCGTTGGCTTGCACCAAGGTGCTCGCATGGCCGATCCAGGTCACCAGGGGTTGCATGGCCATGCCCGCTTTGGCGTTGGCCTGGATCAAGGCAAGGTCTGGGGCTTGGGTCGGGGTGGGGGTTTTGGGCGCTGGCGGGAGGTCGTCCCAAAAGGCGTCCCACTTCCAGCGCAGCAAATCGGAAAAGGGTTTTTCTACGGCATCAATGTAGTTGTTTTTAAAGCCGTCGGGTGTATGGTGGGCGGCCACGCGCACGGGGCGGTCCCCCGCGCAAGCGGCCAAAAAACACGTGGCCAGAGTCGCCCCAAAGGCGGTGCGCAGCGACACCACCCGCATCAGCGCACCAGACGCACGCAGGCAATGGCCAGCCAACCCAGGACAAAGTTGGCGACGACCATTTTGTGAATCAACGCCGCCGCCTTAGCCGCCAACGGGAAATCACCCGCCGCCACCGCCCGTTTGAACTTTTTGAAACCGGCAAAATAAATGTGACCAAAAATCGCAAACATGAGCAAACCGATCACCAGCATCAAATTCCAGCCCAGGGGCACACCCGCACTGCCTGCGGCTTTGGCGGCTTTGTAGGTGGTGGTGTAGAGATTCGTTCCGGTCAAAAACAGCAGCACGACGCACACCAGCACCCAATTGAAAAAGCGCTGCCACACGCCCACCATCAAACGCGCCCGCTGCGGCCCCTCCAACAGCGTCAACATGGCTGGGCGCAGGGCAAAAATCAGGCAGGTCATGCCGCCCATCCAGATGATGGCGGAGGCCAGGTGGAGCAGTTTGACGGCGTCAAGCATGGGTTTGACCTTCGAAGTAATGGCTTAAACGCAGATTGTGGCTTAGCCTTCGTCAGTGCCGATGGAACCGCGCAAATAGGTGATGGGCACAAAGGGTCAGCAGAAACTGGGCGGGTGAATACCTCCGACGAGCCATCAGAAATCAGAAGGGTTTCTACGTATATAATCGAAGGCTTGGCATAAATATCGCACATGGCAAACAGCAGCTTTGACGACGACGAGTTGGAAGCAGCGCAGTACCGGCGGTTGAATGCTGAGGAAGCGCAGAACTTGCGCCAAAACATGCCCGCTGTGACGGCGTGGCAAGTGGTGGGTTTGCAGGCAGTGGTGGGCGTGCTGGTGGCCCTGGCGGCTTGGCTGTTGACGCAAAGGCCCGCAGCCGGTTGGTCGGCGGCTTATGGCGCGGCAACGGTGGTGATTCCCGCAGTTTTGTTTGCGCGGGGCTTGGTTCGGCAGTTTGAACGCCGGGTAACTGGCGAAACCGGGGCAGAACCTGCGCAGGCGTTGGCTGGAATGGGATTTTTTTTGTGGGAAGCGGTCAAGATCGTCATCACCGTGGTGATGTTGTTTTCAGCCTCCCGCATGGTTGCTGACCTGGAGTGGCTGGCGTTGCTGGCGGGTCTGGTGGTGACCTTAAAGGTGTATTGGGTGGCGCTTTTGGTGCAGCCCAAACCGAAGTTGGTTGAGCAAGGCAGTTCGAAGACTCTGGTTTGAAGAATTCGTTTGAAAATTAAGCATATTAAAGATTTCAAAAAATGGCCGCAGAAGCATCCGCCCCAACCGCCAGCAGCTATATTGCGCACCATCTGACGCATTGGCAAAACAAAAAGCAGACGGACATCGTCGACTTTTCCGTCTTCAACATTGATTCCCTGTTTTTCTCGATCCTCCTGGGCGTGGTCGGCTGCTTTTTGCTCTACCGCGCCGCCAAGAACGTGACCTCTGGCGTGCCGGGCCGCTTCCAGGCGGCGGTCGAGATGTTGTACGAAATGGTCGACGCGCAGGCCAAATCCATTGTCCACAACGCCAACAGCCGGAAAATGGTCGCCCCGTTGGCGCTGGTGATTTTTGTCTGGATCATCCTGCTCAATTCGATGGACTTGTTGCCGCTGGACTTCCTGCCGGAAATCTGGTCCTGGGTCTATGCCAAGATGGGCCATGACCCGCACCATGCGTATTTGCGTGTCGTGCCTACAGCTGACCTCTCGGTCACCATGGGCATGTCGGTTTCGGTGCTGCTGATTTGCCTGTTCTACAACATCAAAATCAAAGGCGCAGGCGGCTGGGCGCACGAACTGGTCACAGCCCCCTTTGGCACCAGCAAAAACCCGGTTTTTGCCCTGCTGCTGGGCATCGTCAATTTCGCCATGCAGATGATCGAATTTGTCGCCAAGACGGTGTCCCACGGCATGAGGCTCTTCGGCAACATGTATGCGGGCGAGTTGCTCTTTATGCTGATCGCCTTGCTGGGCGGCGCCTGGGCCTTCTCTTTTGCGCCGGGCAGTCTGGCCTTGTTGTTGTTGCATGTTGGCGCAGGTTTTGTCTGGGCCGTGTTCCACATCCTGATCATCGTGCTGCAGGCCTTCGTGTTCATGATGTTGACATTTGTCTACCTCGGGCAGGCACACGATTCACATTGAGTTTTTCACTGAGTTTGTTTTGGTTGGTTTGGGTTTTAGTGTTTTGTTTTTTTTAGTTCTTTAAGGAGTCATCATGGAAGTTATTGGTTTTGTCGCGCTGGCTGCTGGCCTCATCATCGGTTTGGGCGCTATGGGTGCCTGTATCGGCATTGGCGTCATGGGCAGCAAGTACCTAGAAGCAGCCGCACGCCAGCCCGAACTCATGGGCGAACTACAGACCAAGATGTTCTTGTTGGTGGGCCTGATCGACGCATCTTTCATTATCGGCACCGGTATCGCCCTGTGGTTCACCACGGCCAACCCGTTCCTCGCCCAAATCGCGACCCTGGCCAAGTAATTTTTGCCCAGGCACTTCGCTAAACGGAGAAAGACTGTGAGCATTAATGGAACCCTGGTGGCGCAAGCCATCGTATTCGCGCTTTTGGTGTTGTTCACGATGAAATTCATCTGGCCACCCATTGCTGCTGCGCTGGATGAGCGCGCCGGCAAGATCGCTGATGGCCTTGCAGCGGCAGACAAGGCAAAAGCCGAGTTGACCAACGCCAACAAGCGTGTGGAAGACGAACTGGCCAAGTCGCGCACCGAGACCGCCGCGCGTCTGGCGGACGCCGAGCGCCGTGGTCAAGCCATCGTGGAAGAGGCCAAAGCCAAAGCCACGGCGGAAGCCAATCAGATCATTGCCCAAGCCCGCGTCGAAGCCGAGCAGCAAACCGTCAAGGCGCGTGAAGTCCTGCGCGAGCAGGTGGCCTCATTGGCCGTCAAGGGCGCTGAGCAGATTCTGCGCAAAGAGGTCAACCCGCAGGTTCACGCTGACCTGCTTGGCCGCTTGAAGACTGAGCTGTAGAAGAGGGTACACACCATGGCTGAATTCGCCACGATTGCCCGCCCGTATGCCGAGGCCTTGTTCAAGGCCTCCAAATCGGACGTGGGTGCAACAGCCGTTTGGGTTGGCGCTTTGAAAAGCATTGCTGAAAACCAGCAGTTGCAGCAATTCGCCATCAACCCCAATGTGACCAACACGCAGGTGTTTGACGTGATCGCCGGTGTGGTCAAAGTGGACTTGCCCGAGATCGCCAAAAACTTCCTGCGCACCGTCATCGAAAACGGTCGTTTGAACGCCTTGCCTGAAATTGCCACGCAGTTTCACGCGCTGATGAACAGCCAAAGCGGCTCGTCGGATGCTCGCGTTTACAGCGCATTTGCAATTGACCCAGCCGCCTTGGCCGACGTCACGGCGTCGCTTGAGAAGCGTTTTGGCCGCAGGCTCAATGTGACGGTTGCCCTGCAGCCTGATTTGATTGGCGGCATTCGTGTGGTGGTCGGCGACGAGGTCTTGGACACGTCGGTCAAAGCCCGCCTGGAACAAATGAGAGTGGCGCTTTCCGCTTGAGGCTTTGGCCACAACCGGTTTGCCTGATTAACTTTAAAAGAGGATACGAGTCATGCAACTCAATCCAGCAGAAATTTCTGAACTGATCAAGACCCGCATCGAGGGCCTCAGCGCCAAGAGCGACATCCGCAACCAGGGCACCGTGGTGTCCGTGACCGACGGTATTTGCCGCATTCACGGCCTGTCCGACGTGATGGCTGGCGAAATGCTGGAGTTCCCGGCCGGCAGCGATGGTTTGCCCACCTACGGCCTAGCCCTGAACCTGGAGCGCGACTCGGTCGGTTCCGTGATTTTGGGCGAATACGAACACATCTCTGAAGGCGATACCGTCAAATGCACGGGCCGTATTCTGGAAGTGCCGGTCGGCCCCGAGTTGCTGGGCCGCGTGGTGAACGCACTGGGCCAGCCGATCGACGGCAAAGGTCCGATCAACGCCAAGATGACCGACGTGATCGAAAAGGTGGCTCCTGGTGTTATCGCGCGTAAATCGGTTGACCAGCCGATGCAAACCGGGCTGAAGTCAATCGACTCCATGGTGCCAGTGGGTCGCGGCCAACGCGAACTGATCATTGGCGACCGCCAGACTGGTAAAACGGCTGTGGCCATTGACGCCATCATCAACCAGAAGGGTCAGAACATGACCTGCATCTACGTTGCGATTGGCCAGAAAGCCTCGTCGGTCAAAAACGTGGTGCGTTCACTGGAAGCGGCTGGCGCGATGGCCTACACCACTGTCGTGGCCGCCACAGCTTCTGAGTCGGCCGCCATGCAGTATGTGAGCGCCTACTCAGGCTGCACCATGGGCGAATACTTCCGGGATCGCGGCCAGGACGCGCTGATTGTGTACGACGACTTGTCCAAACAGGCTGTGGCTTACCGCCAGGTGTCGCTGCTATTGCGCCGCCCGCCGGGTCGTGAAGCTTATCCCGGCGACGTGTTTTATCTCCACAGCCGTTTGCTGGAACGTGCCGCCCGCGTAAATGAAAAATATGTTGAAGATTTCACCAAGGGTGAGGTCAAAGGCAAAACCGGTTCATTGACGGCATTGCCCATCATTGAAACGCAAGCCGGTGACGTGTCCGCTTTCGTGCCCACCAACGTGATCTCGATTACCGACGGCCAAATCTTTTTGGAAACCTCACTGTTCAATGCCGGTATCCGCCCCGCCATCAACGCCGGTATTTCGGTGTCACGCGTGGGTTCTGCCGCTCAGACCAAGGTCATCAAGGGCCAATCCGGCGGCATCCGCACCGACTTGGCCCAATACCGCGAGCTGGCCGCGTTTGCGCAATTTGCGTCTGATCTGGACGAAGCCACCCGCAAGCAGCTGGATCGTGGCGCCCGCGTGACGGAATTGCTCAAGCAAACCCAGTACAGCCCGTTGCCCATCAGTCTGATGGGCGCGTCACTGTTCGCAGTGAACAAAGGCTTCATGGACGACATCGCGGTCAACAAAGTCCTGGCGTTTGAGCATGGTTTGCACGCCTGGCTCAAAGACAAACACGCCGCCTTGCTGTCCAAAATTGAAGACTCCAAAGCTCTCGACAAAGACGCTGAAGCCGAATTGCTAGCTGCCACGGCGGCTTTCAAGAAGTCGTTTGCCTGAACCTTGTTTTTGAAAAAATAAAGGGGCTTTTATGGCATCAGGCAAGGAACTACGCACCAAGATCAAATCGGTGGAAAACACCAAGAAGATCACCAAGGCCATGGAAATGATTTCCGTGTCCAAGATGCGCAAGGCGCAGGAGCGGATGCGCGCAGCCCGGCCCTATAGCGAAAAAATCCGCAACATTGCCACAAACCTTGGCAAAGCCAACCCTGAGTATGTGCATCCATTTTTGAAGCCCAATCCGAACGCAAAATCGGTGGGATTCATCATGGTGACCACCGACAAGGGCTTGTGCGGCGGTTTAAACACCAATTTGTTCCGGGCGGTGACTTTGCGCTTGCGTGAAGCACAAGCCGCTGGCCAGTCGCCGTTGTCAGTGGCGATTGGCGGCAAGGGTCTTGGCTTCTTGAATCGCATTGGCGCCAAAGTCGTGTCTCATGTCACGCATTTGGGCGACAAACCCCATCTGGACAAACTCATTGGCCCGGTCAAGGTGCTGCTCGATGCGTATATCAAAGGCGAAGTGAGCTCTGTTTACTTGAGTTACAACAAGTTCATCAGCACCATGCGCCAGGAACCGGTGCTGGAGCAACTGCTGCCTTTGTCTGCCGCCAAAATGCAGGCAGAAACCAAAGCCAGCGGCACGCAACACGCCTGGGACTACATCTATGAGCCCGATGCGCAGGTGGTGATAGACGAATTGTTGGTGCGTTACGCCGAAGCCCTGGTCTACCAGGCGGTTGCCGAGAACATGGCCAGCGAACACGCTGCCCGCATGGTCGCCATGAAGGCCGCCACCGACAACGCCGGCAACGTGATTGCCGAGTTGAAGCTGGTTTACAACAAGACGCGCCAGGCAGCGATCACGAAAGAGCTTTCGGAAATCGTGGCCGGGGCCGCAGCGGTGTGATTCCACGGGCACACGCCACAGTTTAAGAATTATTGATTTTATTTTTGGAGCAAAACAAATGGCTCAGGCTAATGCAAACGCAGGTGTAGAAGGCAAGATCGTTCAATGTATCGGTGCTGTGGTTGACGTGGAATTCCCGCGCGACAAAATGCCGAAAATTTACGATGCGCTCAAGATGGACGGCTCCAATCTGACGCTGGAAGTCCAGCAGCAGCTGGGTGACGGCATTGTGCGCACCATTGCGCTGGGCTCCTCTGATGGCCTGCGTCGCGGCACCATGGTCAAAAACACCGCGCAGGCGATCATGGTTCCGGTAGGCAAAGCCACGCTGGGCCGCATTATGGACGTGTTGGGCGCGCCCATCGACGAGCGCGGCCCGGTCAATGCCGACCTGCACATGTCGATTCACCGCAAAGCGCCTGCCTATGATGAGCTGAGCCCCTCACAGGAACTGCTGGAAACCGGCATCAAGGTGATTGACCTGGTGTGCCCGTTTGCCAAAGGCGGCAAGGTCGGCCTGTTCGGCGGCGCTGGCGTCGGCAAAACCGTGAACATGATGGAGCTCATCAACAACATCGCCAAGGCGCACAGCGGTTTGTCCGTGTTCGCCGGTGTGGGTGAGCGCACCCGAGAGGGCAATGACTTCTACCACGAGATGGCCGACTCCGGCGTGGTGAATCTGGAGAAGCTCGAAGACTCCAAAGTGTCGATGGTCTACGGTCAGATGAATGAGCCCCCAGGCAACCGCCTGCGCGTCGCGTTGACGGGTTTGACCATTGCGGAATCCTTCCGAGATGAAGGCAAAGACGTTCTGTTCTTCGTGGACAACATCTACCGCTACACCCTGGCCGGCACCGAAGTGTCCGCGCTGTTGGGCCGCATGCCTTCGGCGGTGGGTTACCAGCCCACGCTGGCTGAGGAAATGGGCCGTTTGCAGGAGCGCATCACCTCGACCAAAGTCGGTTCGATCACCTCGATCCAGGCGGTGTACGTGCCAGCCGATGACTTGACCGACCCCAGCCCCGCGACCACTTTCGCCCACCTGGACTCCACCGTGGTGCTGAGCCGTGACATTGCCTCTTTGGGCATCTACCCTGCTGTGGATCCACTCGATTCCACCAGCCGCCAGTTGTCGCCGCAAGTCGTGGGCGAAGACCACTACAACACGGCCCGCGCCGTGCAAGGCACCTTGCAGCGTTACCGCGAACTGCGCGACATCATCGCCATCATGGGTATGGATGACTTGGCTCCAGAAGACAAACTGGCTGTGGCACGTGCCCGCAAGATCCAGCGTTTCCTGTCGCAACCCTTCCACGTGGCCGAAGTGTTTACTGGCTCGCCCGGCAAATATGTGCCCCTGTCCGAGACCATCCGTGGCTTCAAGATGATCGTGAATGGCGAGTGTGACCACATGCCGGAGCAGGCCTTCTACATGGTCGGCACCATCGACGAAGCCATCGAGAAAAGCAAGAAAGTAGCCTGATCATGGCAACCATCCACGTTGATGTTGTCAGTGCCGAGGAGTCCATCTTCTCGGGGGAGGCTAAATTTGTGGCTTTGCCGGGCGAAGCGGGCGAACTTGGCATCTACCCACGGCACACGCCATTGATTACCCGCATCAAGGCGGGTTCGGTGCGCATTGAAATGGAAGACGGCTCTGAAGAGTTTGTGTTCGTCGCAGGCGGCATTCTGGAAGTGCAACCCAACTGCGTGACCGTGTTGTCTGACACGGCTGTGCGCGGCAAAGACTTGGACGACGAAAAGGCCAATGAAGCCAAAGTCGCGGCCGAAGAGGCTTTGAAGAACGCCAAGAGCGAAATCGACATGGCCAAAGCAACCTCGGAGCTGGCCATCATGGCTGCCCAAATTGCGGCCCTGCGCAAATTCCGCCAAAAAAAATAAGCGCCATTTTTTACGCCCAAGGCCCCGTCTCTTCGGAACGGGGCTTTTTCTTTGCGCCTGCGCGGTGTGTTCGGCGCTTAACCCACAACTGGTTCGTTGGGCAGTTCGTTGAGCCGGGCTTCACCGGTCGCCAGCGCAAAGTGCTGCACCAGCACCGAAGAAACCTCTTCGAGAGCCTGCGTCAGCCCGTCTTCGTACCGTGCCTCGCCCAATGCGACGGCGAGATTCTTCACCATGGCTTGCCATTCGTCAGCAGACACCACGCGGTTGAGTCCGCGATCAGCCACCAGCTCAATGGCCCGATCCGCCAGCAGCAGGTAAATGAGCACACCGTTGTTGTGCTCGGTGTCCCACACACGCAGCTTGCCAAAGAGCGTCACGGCGCGTTGACGGGCGCTGGCATTGCGCCACAAATAACTCAAGGGCAGGCTTGCTTCGACGTAGATGCGCACCTCACCGGTATGGCGCCGCTCGCTCGCTGAAACACGCCGCCCGAGGCGCTGCAGCATGTCGGGCGGCACGGCGCGGTGGGCATCTGACTCGTCGAGCCAGCGGTGCCTGAGAATGCGTTTGAGTTTTTTCCACATGATGGTTTACCAGTCGCCCGAGGCGCCGCCGCCGCCAAAGTCGCCACCACCTCCGGAACTGAAGCCGCCGCCCGAGCTGAATCCACCGCTTGAACTGGCACCGGAGCCCCAGCCGCCGCCAAGCCCGCCGGTGTCCAGGCCCCTGCGCCCGCGCTGGTTCACCCCCGCCCGCCTGAGCGCGCTGCTGCCCGAGAAAAACGCCCAAAGCAGCGCCGCAGCGCCAGCTACAAAAGTCAACGCCACACTGGTGGTGATGAAAAACGCCACCGCCCCGACGCCGCCACCCGCCACCACAGAACCCAATTTGCGCCCAAAAAAAGCCGTTGCCACCGAAACACCAACTGGCACGGCAAACAACAGAAAAATGAGGCCGCCCAGCCAATCCAGGTCTTCCAGATTGCCCCGGTCCGCGTTGCCACTCGCGAAAGAGCCTGCTTCACCCTGCGTGCCCGTGCCCGCAGGCAGGCCTTCCGCGCGGATGCGCGCCATGATCAAGTCGCTGGCGGCCAGCAGACCCGCAGCAAAATTGCCGACCTTGAAATTCGGTGTGATGGCGCTGTCAATGATCTGTTTGGCAGCCAGGTCGGGGATCGCACCTTCGAGTGACTTGGCCACCTCGATGCGCACTTTGCGGTCATTTTTGGCAACGATCAGCAAAACGCCGTCACCTACGTCTTTGCGGCCGATTTTCCAGGCGTTGCCAACGCGGTTGGCATAACCCGAGATGTCTTCCGGCTGCGTTGTCGGCACCATCAGCACGGCGATCTGCGAGCCCTTCTCGCGCTCAAAGCCGGCGAGTTTTTGCTCCAGCGCCTGTTTCTGCGCGGCGTCCAGCGAGCCGGTTTGGTCAACAACGTGTCCCGTGAGCGCGGGGACGGGCAAAACATCGAGCGCCCAGGCGCCAGGCATCAGCCCGGCCAGGGCCAGGCAGAAGATAGTCAGAAACCGGGCCATTCGGCGCCAATGCAGCAAGCCTGCTCAGGGCTTTTTCGAGAAATCCACGGTGGGCGGCGCAGAGATGGCTTTTTCGTTCTCCACCGCAAAGTTGGGCTTGACGGCGTAGCTGAACACCATCGCCGTCAGATTGCTCGGGAAGCTGCGCGTCAGCACGTTGTAGTCCTGTACGGTCTGGATATAGCGGTTGCGCGCCACGGTGACGCGGTTCTCGGTGCCTTCGAGCTGCACCCGCAGGTCACGGAAGCCCTGGTTGGCTTTGAGGTCCGGGTAACGCTCGGATACCACCATCAGGCGGCTCAAGGCGCTGCCCAGTTCGCCCTGCGCGGCCTGGAATTTCTTGAAAGCTTCCGGGTTGTTCAGCGTTTCAGGCGTGACCTGGATCGACGTGGCTTTGGCCCGGGCCTCCACGACCTTGGTCAGCGTGTCCTGCTCAAAGGCCGCCTCGCCCTTGACGGTGGCCACAATGTTGGGCACCAGGTCAGCGCGGCGCTGGTACTGGTTGAGCACCTCGCTCCAGGCTGATTTGGTCTGCTCGTCGAGCCGCTGGAAGTCGTTGTAGCCACACCCGGCCAACAGAAGCGGCAGGGCGACGACGGTGGCAAAAGTCTTGATCCAGTTTTTCATCACATTCTCCAGTTCAGTGAAGCCAGGGCAGGCCAGGCGCGTTTGGGCGCGTACGGTAGCATACCTGCCGTCGATTCCCGAGAATTCAAGTCGGTGCAAAATCAGGCGTATGCCCAAAGCCAAACAACAAGCCGTCCTGGTGGGCGGCAGCGCCGATGATGTTGAGGCTGCGTTTTACGAAGCCTTGCAAAACGGCGATATTGAAAAACTCATGGCCTGCTGGGCTGACGACGACGAAATCTTCTGCGTTCACCCCGGTGGCCCGCGCGTGGTGGGCCTGGGCGCCATCCGTGCCACCTTTGATGCGCTTTTCTCCAACGGCAGCATCCGCGCTGCGCCCTTGCATGTGCGTCGGGTTGAGTCTTTGGCATCGGCGGTGCACAACCTGGTGGAGCGTATTGAGGTCATGCTCGAAGGCGGCCCCGCCCACGCCTACGTGTTGGCCACCAACGTCTACCACCGCACCCCCCAGGGCTGGCGGATGGTGGCGCACCACGCCAGTCCAGGCATGCAAAACCATGCAGACGAGGTCAATGAAGCGCCGTCGGTGTTGCATTGAGCTGTCGATATGGTTTTAGCGGGTTTTGCGCTGTGCCTGTAAGCAATGTGTGCCTGTGGGTTAAGTCCTATGGTTAAGTCAGCTATGAATTATGAAGCACCTGTGTGGCTGCCAGGCGGCAACGTCCAGACCATTTGGAGCGCCCTGTACGCCCGCCGTTTTGAAAACGTGCCGCCCACATTCACCCGACAGCGCTGGACAACGCCCGACGCCGATTTCATCGACGTAGACTGGAGTGTGGCCCCCACGCTCTCGCACTGCGTGTCGTCGCTGCTCCCCGAGGGGGCTAATTTTGCTGGAGGCGGCTCGTCGCAAAATTGTGTCCCCGCGTTATCGCTCGGCGTGTCGCCGCTTCTGGTGCTGTTCCACGGCCTGGAAGGCTCCTCAGGCAGCCACTACGCTCAATCGTTCGCGGAATTCGCCCGCCAACGGGGCATGGCCTATTGCGTGCCGCATTTTCGGGGGTGCAGCGGCGAGATGAACCTGGCACCGCGTGCTTACCACTCGGGTGATTATGAAGAAATCGGCTGGATATTGGCGCGCTTGCGCGCCATGCATGCCGGCCCCATCGTCGCGTTGGGCATCTAGCTCGGCGGCAATGCGCTCTTACGCTGGGCCGAAGAAGCAGGCGAAGAAGCATCCAAAACAGTGAGCGCGGTCGCAAGTGTGTGCTCACCTGTTGACCTGGCGGCCAGTGGCCGGGCGATTGGCCGCGGGTTCAACCGGCTGGTCTACACCCGAATGTTCATCAACTCGATGAAACCCAAGGCCTTGCGCAAACTGGCCCAGCACCCCGGCCTGTTTGACCGCGATGCGATGCTGCGGGCACGCGACCTGTACGAGTTCGACAACATCGTCACCGCGCCCCTGCACGGCTTCAAAAACACCGACGACTATTGGCACCGTGGTTCGGCCAAACCCCACCTGCACCGGATCCGCATTCCCGCGCTGGTAGTCAATGCGCTGAATGATCCGTTCATCCCGGCGGCCTGTTTGCCGGTGCAAAACGAAGTGGGCCCGTGGGTCAGGCTGTGGCAACCCGCACACGGCGGCCATGTCGGGTTTCCTTCAGGCGGTTTTCCGGCGCACCTGCGCGCCTTGCCCGACACCGTGGGGCACTGGCTGGCCAACATGGCTGGGACGGCTGGGCCTGCCAGAGCCCTTAGAGCCACCGAAGTCCTGAGGGCAAAATAGCGCCATGGATCCGATGGTTGTTCAGGCGATGGCCAAGTGGCCCAATGTGCCGCATTGTTATGGCTGGCTTGGGCTCGATGCGCGCGGCAACTGGTACATGCGGGACGACCGGGCGCAGGCCGCAGGCGCGTTCCAAAGCGGCCTGCCGCACAGCAAGGGCTCGCTGCTCAAGCACGAAAAACTGATCGACTTCATCCAACGCAACTACGCCTGTGACGAACGGGGCCAATGGTTCTTCCAGAATGGGCCGCAGCGGGTTTACGTGGAGCTGGAGGCGACGCCGTGGATATGGCGGTTGGACGCAAGCGCCAGCGTTTCAGACGGCGTCTTGGTGCGCACCCACGCGGGGCAAGAGGCAAAAGTGCAATCGTGTTGGCTGGATGAGCTCGGCCGGGTCTATCTCAACACCGATATTGGTTTTGGCTTGGTGCACACCCAGGATGTAGAGTTGGTGGCGACGGCGGTGGAGGCGGGTCTGTGGGAGCCACAGGTCATTGAATCGTCTAAAATAGACGTGCAATTTTCATTTAAAAAAAATCCTAGATTAAAAAACAGTTAAATTTTCAATAAAATATATAAATTATAATAGCAATAAGGTAATTATTTTCGTGACCTAATGGGAAAAAATAGCCCATAAAAAAAGCCGGAGCAATTCCGGCTTTTTTATTCAAACCGAAGGCTTCGCGTTATTTGCTGGCTTGCGCTTCTGAAGCCGCTGCCGCAGGTACCGCTGCCTTGGGTTCTTCGAGCTTGCCGCCGCTGGCGTTGGTCATATAAACGACGGCGCGACCGATTTCGAGGTCTTCAAAATCGCCGCCGCCTTGCGCTGCCATGCCGCCTTTGCCTTTGAGCGCCGAGGTCAACAATGCCGGGTAACCGGTGGCGATGCGGGGGGCCCACGCGGCGGCGTCACCGACTTTGGGGGCACCTGCCACGCCCGCCGTGTGGCAGGTGGTGCATTGGGCTTGAAAAACCGCAGCGCCGTTTTTCAGCTCGCGGTTGGCGTCACGAATTTCCACCGAGCCGACTTTTTGAAGGCGCTCTGCGACTGTTTTGCCCATGTCCACGGTGCCGGCGGCCGGCTTTGCGTCTGACACGACGTAATAGACCAGCGCAATGATGATCAACACCGGGGCCACGAATGAAAAGAAAACGGCGACCAGCAACTGCTTGGGCGTTTTGATCGGGCCGGTGTGTTCCTCTTCATGCACTGCGGCGTGACTGTGGTCGCTCATGGTTTCCTCAAAATGGTCTGTAGACTTGAAATCAACCCGGCATTATAGCGGGCGCACCTGTGAAAACCCCTACAATTCAAGGCTTCCCCCAAGCGCGGCTGTAGCTCAGTGGATAGAGTATTGGCCTCCGAAGCCAAGGGTCGTGGGTTCGATCCCCGCCAGCCGCACCAATCTTGCCCCGCCAGCCCCTGGCATGTTGGCCGCAACCGCCCATTTGTCAATAATTGGCGCCTCACCAACGGGTGTCAATCCAAGGCCAAGGCCATGGACAAACGAGACAAAAACCAGGGCGGCTGGGCGCTGGCAGGGACTGCCTGCATGGCACCATCATGGGTGTGGTCTCGTTATAGTGGCCTATCTTTTGGATTGGAGACTGAGCATGGCGATTCACCGTTTCTCAAAGAGTGTGCAGCGGACACTGGCGTCCTGTGCCGTCTTGGCCGCGGCCCTGGCAAGCACGGCAGCCATGGCGCAGGCCTGGCCCGCCAAGCCCGTGAAAATCGTCACGGCTTTTGCGGCCGGCAGCGCCAGCGACATCATCGCCCGCCTGTTGGCGCAAGAGCTGCAAACGGAATACGGGCAGGCCTTTGTGGTGGACAACAAACCCGGCGCCTCGGGGGTGATTGCGGCAGAGTTCGTCACCAAGTCCGCGCCCGACGGCTATACGCTGATGCTCACCACCAACACGGTGAATTCCGCCAACCCGCACTTGTTCAAAAAACTCTCCTACGACCCGATCAAAGACTTCACCCCGATTGCGCGGGTGGCCAGCGCCACCTTTATTCTTGCGGTCGCCAACGAGAACCCGGCCAAGTCCGTCGCGGAACTGGTGTCTTATGCCAAGGCCAATTCGGGGAAGGCCAATATCTCCTACGGCAACAGCACGGGCCAAATTGCCGGTGCCGCGTTCAACAGCCTGGCCGGGCTGAACGCGACGGCGGTGCCCTACAAAAGCACGCCGCAGGCGCTCACTGGGCTGGTGGGCGGAGAAGTGGCGTTTTTGTTTGTGGATTTTTCTTCGAGCCAGGCTTTGCTTAAGGCCGGCCGGGTGCGCGCACAGGCCGTCACCACCGAGTCCCGCAGCTCGCTCGCGCCTGAGGTGCCGCCACTGGCTGCCAGCGCCAACCTGGCGGGCTTCGATCTGGCGGCTTGGGTGGGCATTGTCGGCCCGGCCGCGATGCCGGGGGATGTCACGCAAAAATTGAGCACCTCCATCAACCGGATCTTGACGCGCAAAGAAGTCAATGAGCGGCTCACCACGCTGGGTGCGGACGTGTTTCCGGGCACTTCAGCTGAACTGCAGGCCTACATGGCGCAGCAATTGGTCTCCTGGCGCGACAAGATCAAGGCTGCGGGCATGCAGCCGGAATGATCTAATCCTGAACGCCCATCTGGCGTTGCACTTGCCGTGCGCACTCCAGGGCGGCCGACAATAGTTTCCGCTCATGGGCTGGGGTCGCACGTTGGCTCAGCACCGAGGCATGGATGGCCGCCACGATTTGCCCGGCTACGTCGCGGATCGGCACGGCATAACCCACAATGCCGTCGACCGACTCCCCATTGCTTTTGGCAAAACCATGCTGGCGGATGCGGGCAAACTCGCGTTCCAGTTGCTGCGGTTCATCAATGGTTTTGGGTGTCACTTTTTTCAGTTGACCTGCCAGTGCCTGCGCCCCCAAGGCGAGGTCAATAGCTGCAAACAGTTTGCCGGTGGCTGTGCTGTGCAAAAGCAGCGGCTCTCCCAGGCGGATATCCAACGAAATGCGCTGCGTGCCAAGGCAACGGTCGGCATAAAAGACACGTTTGCCGACGCGCAACGCGAGGTAGACGTCGTCACCGATGGATTTGCCCAAGTCTTGCAGAAAAGGCCGTGCCACGGTACGGGTGTCAAGCGATTGCAAGGTGCGCAGGGCCAGCGCCACGGCGCGCGGCCCCACGGCGTAACGCAGATCGTCGCTCACGGTGGCGACCTCGGCGGCAACCATGGTCTGCAACATGTTGTGCACGCTGCTCACCGGCAAACCCAGTGCGTCTTTGATTTCTGTCAGGCGCAGGCCTTCTTTGTGTTGAACCAGCAGATTCAGGACATCAAAGCTGCGCAGGTAGCGGTCGGGGCTCATCCAAAAATTGTAATTCGATGCGCTAAGCGCCGGGCGCGCCACGCCAGCCCCCGGCAATTGGGCGGTTAACCGCCCGGCTTAAGCAGTTTGTGCAAATGCATTTTTTGAACTTTTCCGGTGGTGGTCAAAGGCAGTTCAGCGTCGGTAGCCAGGTGGAATTTGGCCGGTACCTTGTAAGCGGCCAGCTCCTGTTTGCAAAAACGCTTCAACTCGACCGGATCCGGCGTATGGCCCTCGTGGGCGATGACGATGGCCACCAGGATTTCATCAAGGAGCGGGTCAGGCACACCAATGACATACGCGGTGCGAACGCTGGGGTGGCGCATCAGGGTTTCTTCCACTTCGATCGGCGCGATATTGATGCCGCCGCTCTTGACCATTTCTTTCTGGCGGCCACGGTAATACAGGCGGCCCGCCTCGTCAAGCATCCCTAGGTCGCCCGTACGGAAAAACCTATCCGCGTCGTAGGCTTCCGCAGTCTTCTGGGGCTCTTTGTAATAAGCGGAAAACAGTGGCCCCTTCACGCGGATTTCGCCCACCTCGCCCGCTCCAACCGGCAAGCCGGTTTCCAGATGGCATATACGCATGGTGACGCCGGGCAGCGGTTGTCCCACGCATTGAATGCGCACCGCCAGGGGCTCCGACGCGTCCGTGACTGCGCAATTGCCGTAGGTTTCACTCAAGCCGTAGACGTTGCAAATCTCATGGGCGCCCAGATCCACCGCCATCATGATCTGCTCGGGCGTGCCAATCATCGCGCCACTGCGCAGGCTGCGCAGGTTGCGACGGGCGCGGCTGGGGTGGTCTTTGAGTGCCAGCACCATATTGGGTGTGCCGTATAGGATGGAGCAGCGTTCCCGCTCAATCAATGCCAGGGCTTCTTCTGCGTCAAAGTGCTCTTGCAGCACGACACAGGCGCCATGGCTCAAGATGTTGGGCAGGGCGTTGACGCTGCCAAAACTCCAGAATAGCGACACCGCCAGCCAAAGCCGGTCTTTGTGCGTCACATGCTGGCGTTCGCCAATATGCCAGGCATTTTGAATCCACAAACGGTGGTGCAGCAGGATGCCTTTGGGCGCCGCCGTCGAGCCCGAGGTGTACAGCAACAGCGCCACGTCATCGGGCTGCACCGCTTGGCCCATGGCATCGATGGCGCTGTCGCTCACCCCGTCACCCAAGGCCATCACCTGATCCCAGGCCATTTGCCCATCCGGCCTGGATGCGGGGGGCGTGTCTGTTGACAACCACACAATATTGCGCAGCTTCGGAAAGCTGGTGGCCAGCGGCTGCATGCCATCGAGCATGGCGCGGTAATCATTTTTGCGGAAGCGGTCCACAGCAACCAGCACATCCACTTCGGCATGCGCCAGGGAGAATGCCATTTCGCGCGGTGTCCCCCAGGTGTTCAGGCCCACTGCGGTTGCGCCGAGTTGCTGCAAGGCGAGGAAGGCAATGATCCATTCGGGCCGATTGCCCATCAAGATCGCCACATGGTTGCCTCGTTTGACGCCCAGCGTCGCGAACCCTTTCGCAGCGCGCCGCACTTCCAGGCGAAGCGCCGCGTAAGTGAGGCGGGTGCTGCCGCAGACGACGGCCTCCTGGTCGCCAAACTGCTGGGCTTGCGCGTCGAGCAAAGCGGGAATGGTGACAGGGGTGGGCATCGTTGTCATGGCATCGCTTTCACACTTCTCTGGATCGGTATCGGTATTGGCTTCAGGCGTTGACCATAGGCAGAACTTTCTCCGCCATCAGGATCATCGAATTGCGCGCCAGATCGCGGTCAGTCCAGTCCACACCAGCGTAGAGCAGGGTGCCAAATTCACCTGTTTCTTGCTTCAGGGCCTGGAGTTGATCCGCCACTTTGGCGGGGGAGCCGTGAATGACAAGTTTGGCAATCACTTGCTCCAGTGTGACGGTGTCGTCGGCTTGTTTGGGATCGGTTTTGAAAACGCCCAAGGCACCACGGCGCTTGAGTTTGTTGAACAAGCTGCGGTAGTAGTAGTAGTAGGGGCCGTCGTTACCCAAGGCATAAGCGGCGGCGGCGGCATCGTCTTTGGCCACAAAAACCGTTTTGGCGACACGCCAGTTGGCCGGGTCAGCCACGCGGTTGATGCGTGCGCAGCCTTCGACGTATTTGCCCCAGTGGCTCTTCACCCATACCGGCAGCAAGAAGTTGGCCGACATCGGATCCCAACCGCGCGCAGCCGCTTCCGCGATGCCTTGGGAAAACGGGGCGACAGCCGTCACCACAATCGGTGGGTGCGGGCGTTGCAGTGGCTTCGGGATCGTGCCCATGCCCGTTTCAGGCAAGTAGGTGCGTTCCGTTGACACGTTCCAATAATCACCCTTGATTTTGTAGGGCGGCTCATTAGTCCAGATTTGCAAGACTTGGTTGATCGCTTCCAAAAACATAGCCGGACGGGCCATGTCCATGTTGCCAAAAGCCTCGGCATCGGAGGGGAGCGCCCCCGGGCTAATGCCCAAAATGAAGCGCCCGCCCAACAGATGGTCCAGCATCGCGATATGTCCGGCAATGGCAACCGGGTGGTGGTTGGGCATATTGAGGGTGCCAGTGCCCAACTTCATTTGTTTGGTTGCGTCCACCAGGGTCGCTAAAAACAGGGCTGAGGAGGTGATGTTTTCTTCGGGGTCGGTGGCATGTTCGCCGACGTAGCCTTCGGTGAAGCCCAATTCATCCGCCAGGATGAAGGCCTCGCGGTCTTCGTTGAGCGAGCGTTGCCAGTCTTTGCCGATCGGGTGCATGGGCATTGTAAAAAAACCAAGTTTCATGGTGTGTTCCTCCGGCATCAGTGTGTTAGGGTGGTTTGTGGCTTGAAATTGCCAAGGCTTCGTTCGACCTGGCTGGCGCATTGCAGCGCTGCACCGATCAGTTTGCGCTCGTGGGTTTTGGTGGCGCGCCTGCCAATGACTGAGACGTGGATGGCCGCAGCAAGGTGGCCCGCGACTTGATGGATCGGCACCGCGTACCCGACAATGCCATCCACACCCTCTTCATTGCTTTTCGCATAACCTTGGTGGCGAATGCGTTTGAATTCGGCTTCGAGTGCGTCACTTTGCGTGATGGTGTTGGCGGTCAACTTCTTCAAAGTGCCAGACAAGGCGCGGGTCGCCAGTTGTGGATCAAATGCCGCAAACAGTTTGCCGGTAGCGGTGCTGTGCAGAAACAGCGATTCCCCCAGCCGAATATCAAGCGAAATGCGCTGAGTGCCCATGCAGCGATCGGCGTAAAACACGCGCTGGCCCAGATTGATTCCCAAATAAACATCGTCTCCGACGGATTTGGCCAGCTCCAGCAGATGGCGCCGCGCAAGCGTGCGCACATCCAGCGAACTGACAATCGACAAGGCAATGCCAACGGCCCGCGGACCAATCGCGTACTGAAGGTCTTGGCCTGCAGTGAGCATTTCGGCTGCCACCATAGTTTGCAACATGTTGTGCACGCTGCTGACGGGTAAACCCAGGGCATCTTTGATTTCCGTCAGGCGCAGTCCCCCCTTGAACTGAACCAAGAGGCCCAGCACATCAAAACTTCTCAGGTATCGGTCTGGATTCATGGTGCAGCGGCCAGCTCAAAACCTTCATAACCCTGATCTGCAACTTCCTGGCATTCCTTGCGGTACAGGCCAATCTTGGCGACGTAGGGCATGAACACACGTGGTTTGCCGGGTATGTTCGCCCCCAAAAACCAGGAGTTGGCCAGTGGCAACAGGGTTTTGTTGGCGGCTTGGTTGACGTGCTCCACCCACCGGTCCTCCGCAGCTTTTGTCGCGTCGATGCGATTGAGCGCCCGGCTGCGCAGGTGCTGTAGGCAGTCCGAGATCCACTCCACATGGTGCTCAATGCCAACGACCATGTTCACCAGCACGGCGGGGCTGCCCGCACCGGTGATGATGAACAGATTGGGAAATCCGTGCGTCATCAGGCCCAGGTAGGTGCGTGGCCCATGGGCCCATTTATGCGACAAAGGCATTCCACCTTGACCCTTGATGTTGATATTGAGCACGGCGCCGGTCAAGGCGTCATAACCGGTAGCGCAGACGATCACGTCGAGTTCGTGTGATGCCGCAGTGGTGCGGATCTCGGATGGGCCGACCGCCACAATGGGCGTTTTCTTCAGGTCGACCAGTTCAACATTGTTTCGGTTGAAGATTTCAAAATACCCGGTATCGACGCAGATGCGTTTGGTTCCCAGCGGATGATCTGTCGGGCACAGCGACTCCGCCACAACCGGGTCTTTCACCAGCGCCCTTATTTTGTGGCGCACAAATTCCGCAATGGTGTCGTTGGAAGTCTTGTCCACCATCAAGTCGTTGTAGGCGTGTACGAAATTGACGCCACCTTTGGTCCACCGGCGCTCGTACTCGCGTACACGTTCGTCTGCACTCACCTGGAATGCCGCTTTGTCGCTGAATTCGTACAGCGTGCCCACCTCGCGTGCGCGCTGGCGGTGCTCACGATAGCTGGCTTTCCACGCTTTCTGATCCTCCGGCTTCAGGGACGCGTTCCAGGCCGGAATGGAAAAATTGGCCGTCCGTTGGAACACCGTCAATTGTTTGGCCTGGCCTGCGATGGCGGGTATAACCTGGATGCCAGAAGAACCGGTGCCGACGACGCCTACACGTAAACCCGTGAAGTCGACGGGCTTATGCGGCCAGGCACCCGTGTGGTAGATCTTGCCGCCAAATGTTGAGATGCCTGCGATGTCTGGCAAACGAGCAATTGACAACGCGCCAGTAGCCATGACACAAAACTGTGCGGAGTAGGCATTGCCGTTCTCCGTGAGGATGTTCCAGCAAGCCCCTGATTTTTCCAGTGAGGCGGCTGATACACGTGAATTGAAATCGATATCACGGCGCAAATCGAAGCGCGTGGCCACATGCTGGATGTAGCGCAGAATTTCGGGTTGGGCCGCGTATTTTTCAGTCCACTCCCAGTGCTGCTCCAACTCCTTGGAAAAAGAGTAGGAATATTGCAAGCTTTCGACATCGCAGCGCGCGCCCGGATAACGGTTCCAGTGCCAAACGCCTCCCACGTCGGCTGCCGCTTCCACCACGCGGGCGGAAAACCCCAGTTCTCGGAGACGGTGCAGCATGTGCAGCCCGGCAAAGCCGGCGCCGATGATGACAACGTCGAAGTGTCGTGTGGGCTGCATCGTCCGACCGCGTTGTTTAGGCCCTGCGGCGTTCGTGCTCGACGGTTTCCAGCAAAAATGCGGCTGCAATCGAGGCGTTGATTTTGCAGTCCAGTAAGAGCGGTCCCTGTGGGTTCTTCAGGGTCGGCGCCAGTTTGGCCAACTCTTCCAGCGTGCGCACCGTGAAGGCCTCAAATCCAAAGGCCTGCGCCACGGGTGCGAAGTCAATGTCAGCAAATACGGCGGTGGACACGGGCATATCCCGCATCTTGAGGTAATGCAGTTCAGCGCCGTAAGCGCCATCATTGATCACGACGATCACCAAAGGGATGCCTTCGCGCGCAGTAGTTTCCAGTTCGCTCAAGCTCATGAGAAAACCGCCATCACCGATGAAAAGAACCGTGGTGCAGCCCGGCGTGCCGGCGGCAAAACCCATGGCCGTGCCGAAACCCATGCCAATCGAAGCGAAGTCCACCGTGTTTTTGATGTGATCCGGCCCCGGAACGTCGATGTAGGGCATGATTTGCAGGAAATTGCCAGCGTCGTACACCGCATTGCGATGGATCGGCAATAGGGTGTTGAGGGCAATCGCCATGGACCGTGGATCCATGGTGCGCGCCGTCGGCGCAGGTTGGAATTCGCTGGCAAGATCGATATGGGCCAGACGCCGCCGCGTGTCGTCGGAGTGAAACGGTTTGTCTGCCGCCGTTCGAGTCGGGATTGCTGCAAGCAATTGGTCGGCAGCGTCTTTGGCGTCCGCAATCAGTGCCACATCGGCCTGGAACCAGCGTCCGATATGGGCCTGTTTTACGTCGACCTGAATCACTGGCACCTGGCTGGGCAATGAGGTGCCGAAACTGGTGGTGCGCTGGTTCAAACCCGCGCCAAAGGCCACAATGCAGTCGGCTTCATCAAACAGGCGACGCCCTGCCGCATGTGAAAAAGAGCCGACGATCCCCGCGTTGTAGGCGTGGCCGCGAAACATGTCTTTGGCTTTGAGTGTGGTGGCCAGCACGGCGCCCACATGTTCAGCCAATCGCTCGATGGCTTCACGGGCTCCGGATTGGTGGGCGCCCAGGCCCACCACAAACAGCGGGTTTTTGCTTTTTTGCAGAACGTGGGTGGCGGATTCAATGGCAGCTGAACGCGCGCTGTAGGTGTGGCGAGACGGCGGTTCTGCGGGTGCCGCAACGCCGAAGGCGCCCGGATAGTCGACAAGACCAAACTGAACGTTCATGGGCAAAAGCAATGCAACGCTTCCGCCATTGCGGGTCGCCCCGATTGCATTGGCCAATGTCAAGCGGGCGGTGTCGGAGTCAGCAGCGACAAAGGTTTTCAAACCGGCGGCGGCAAACACACCGGCAGAGTTGAATTCCTTGGTATCGGCCTCTGCGCCACCGACGGCCAAATTCACCACGGAGCTGGCGCCAAAAATCATCAGCACTTTGCTGCCGGTACGCTGCGCGTAAGCTGCGCCATGCATGCCGTTGGCGGTGGCCGGGCCTCGGCCAATGATTGCCACGCCCAGTTTGCCGGTGGCCGCCGAATAACCTTCCGCCATCGCGATCGCATTGTTTTCGTGGCGCGCGGCGTAGAAGCGGACGCCCAGGGCATCCAGGGTCGTGACAAACAAGGCGGTGTCGTCGCTCATGAGTCCGAACACGACCTCAATGCCACTACTTTTGATATCGTGGGCAAGTGCCGCGTAGGTTGGCAGCTTGCTGGTGGCGACTACCGTATCGTCACTCAAAGTTTTGCTGGATGCCATTCAGTCTCCGGGTATGTAGGTGCGAGGCGGGTTGAAATCGTGGGGCAGTTCAGGGCATCAGCATGGTGCGGGAATGTTTCCGCATGCTGGCGCGGGTTTTCAGGCGGGCTATGCCGCCTCGGCCGAGGAATCTGTGCCCAAATAGGCCGCGATCACGGTTTCGTTGGCCTGCACTTGTTCTGGCGTGCCCTCGGCAATTTTCTTGCCAAAATCAAGGACGACGATTTTGTCGGAGATGTCCATGATCACCGGAATATCGTGTTCAACGATCAGGAAACTCATGCCAAACTGGGCGCGTGCCCTCTGGATGAGCGCAGTCATGGCCGTTTTCTCAGGTGTGCTCATGCCGGCCATCGGTTCATCCAGCAGCACCAAGCGGGCCTTCTGCATCAGGGCGCGGGCAAACTCAACCTCTTTTTGCCGACCGTAGGGTAATTCCCCTGGCAACACATTGGCCATGTCCAAAAGACCCAGGAACTCCAGCACCTCGGTTGCCGCTGCGACAGCGGCACGTTGCTCCGAACGGGCGCGTGGGCTCAGAAATGCGCCCTGGAGCAGACCGGAGGACCCTTGGCGGTAGGCGCCGACCAGCAGGTTGTCCATGACCGTAAGCCCGGCAAACAAAGCCAGGTTCTGGAAGGTGCGTGCGATGCCGTGGCGGGACACCAGATGCGCCGCTTCGCCTGTGATATCCGCCCCGTCAAAGCTAACTTTTCCACTGGTTGGCGTGTACATGCCGGTCACGCAGTTGAACATGGTCGTCTTGCCAGCTCCATTGGGGCCGATCAAGGAGGTAATCGACCCAGGGGCCATCGAGAACGAAACGTTGTCCAGTGCAGTAATGCCCTGGAACCGCATCAGCAGGTTGCTGACTTCGAGTAGGGGTTGGGTCATGGGGATGCGTGATTTGTTGCTGTGGCGGCAGCCGGTTTGTCGCGTTTCGCGCCCAGATACGACTCTTTCATGGTCTCGCTTGCCGCCACATCGGCGGACGCGCCTGAAAGCACAATGCGACCGCGATCGAGCACGTAGGCGCTTTGGGCAAACTCAAGTGCGAGGCGCGCATTTTGTTCGACGATCAACATCGACGTGCCCAAGGTATCGCCGACCACACGCAATTGTTCATAAATCGCTTTGACGATCAAAGGCGCCAGCCCTAAAGAGAGTTCGTCGACCAACAAAAGCTTCGGCGAGGCAACCAAAGCGCGACCAAGCGCCAGCATTTGCTGTTCCCCCCCCGAGAGCCAGCCAGCGGCTTGCTGGCGCCTTTCCAAAAGCCGTGGAAAAAGCTGGTAGACGGCGTCCATGCGTTCACGCACTGCCGAGCGTGGAAGCACCGCCGCCCCGACATTGAGGTTGTCTTCAACGGATAATTGCTTGAACACCAGTCGGCCCTCAGGCACCTGGCCCATACCCAGCCGAACCAGGCGGTGCGATGGCATTCCGAGGATGGACTGGCCGGCCAGCGCTACGCTTCCCTGCGTCACATGCCCGTGGTGCAGGTTCAGCAAACCCGACACGGCGCGGATCAGCGTGGTTTTGCCGGCGCCGTTCGCGCCAAGCAAAGCGACGATGCGCCCTTTGGGAACCACCAAGTTGACGTCTTCAAGCGCCAGCCCTTTGCGCGCATAACCGACCGACAGCCCTTTGACTTCAAGTGCGTTGTCCATCACCGGCTCCGCCATGCCAAAAACCGGGCGCGCAATTTGGCGCCCATGCCGGCAATGCCGCCCGGAGCAAAGATCAGCAATAGGATCACCAGCATGCCGAATATGACCTGCACAAACTGGGCTTTGTGGTCGATCAGCAAGACGCGCATCAGGCCGGTCGAATCACTGGCCTGCGAAGCCACTCCAGTGATGATGGAAGGCAGCAGCAACCAGACCGCTGCACCCACGAGCGAACCGGGCAAGGATCCCATGCCACCCACAATGATCATGGCGATGAACTGGATCGCAAACTGGATGCCAAAGAACTCGGAGGTGACATTGGTCAGGAAATAGGCATACAGGGCGCCTGCCATGGCGGCGATGGCCGAACTTAGTCCAAAGGCTTTGAGGCGCAGGAAACGCACGTCAACGCCGGCTGAAGTCGTGGCCAGTTCGTGGTCGCGCATGGCCATCATGGCGCGGCCTTCACGGGTGCGCAAACTGTTGCTGAGCAGCCAGTAAACCAGCGCCAACAAGGGCAGCAGGAAGAAGTACCAGCGCATGGGCGTATTCAAATCGATGGGGCCGAGCGAGGCCGGTTTATAGGGCACGCCGACCACGTCAAAGAATTTGAACTGGTACTCCATGAACGCAAACACCACGATGTAATGCACCGCGAAAGTAGACAGCACAAAATACAGGCCGCGCACTCGAAGTGACGGCAAGCCGGCCAATACCCCGGCCAGCGCACCCGCAATGCCTGCAGCCACCAATACCAGCGGAAATGGCCAACCCCATTGCGAACCCGTGATGGCAGCGGTCATCGCGCCCACGGCATAAAATGCCGCGTGACCGATTGAAATCAAGCCTGCACAGCCTGTCAAATAGTTGAGCGACAAAGCGCCCAGCATGGCGATCAGCATCAAGTTGACCTGGCTCAAGCCCAGGTTGAGCAACTGGATATTGGACAGGCGAAAACCAAAAATCGCCCGGTCAGTCAGCAACACCGGCAGGTAACACAGCAGCGCGATGACGGCGACAAGCCAAATCCAGCGCAAGGGATTTTTCCCCGTCGTTCCCTGGATGCCGGGCACGGGTATGGAAGCAGTGGATGTCATGTGATTAGGTGGACGTTCAGGCGGAGGATGCCGATGTACGCTAGACGCGCCCGAGTTCGCGCTGACCAAACAGGCCCCATGGGCGAACCATCAGGATCAGCATCAATAAAACGTAAATCAGGATATCGCTTGATTTTGGCGATATGTAGGTGCCGGCAAATTGCTCAATGAGCCCCACCAACAGCCCGCCGATGATGGCCCCCGGAATGCTCTGCATGCCGCCGATCACTACCGCCGGCAAAGCCAGCAGGCCTATGCTTTCCAGCTCTGTGGAAACAATTTGAAGCTGACCCAAAAACAGACCGCCAATACCCGCCAATACACTGCCGATGGCCCAGGCCAGCCGGTTCATTACGTTGACTTTGACGCCGGAGACGACAGCGGCCTCGTGGTTGTCTGCGGTGGCCCGCATCAAGAGGCCGACCGAGGTGAACCTAAAAAACGCAAAGAATCCCGCCATGCAGGCCCAGCTAACCAGTGCCGCCACCAGATGCAGTTGGGAAATCCGCACGCCGCCAATCAGGAAAATGCTGGCAGGCAGCGGCGTTACCAGGGTGCGCCCCTGCGGACCGTAGCTGATCTCGACCACCGCGCGCAAGACAATAGACAGCGCAATGGTGAGCATGATGACTGACAACATCGGACGTCCTGCCAAAGGCTGGATCAACAGCACATGCACCACCACACCCAGGGCTGCGCAACTGCCGACAATGGCGGCAATGGCCAGCGGAAACGGAAGGCCCAAAAGGGTGATCGCCGTCACAGCGAAAAATGCGCCACACACCACAAACATGCCCTGCGCGAAATTGAACACGTCGGTGGCTTTGTAAACCACCGCGAATCCAAGCGCCACCAAACCATAGATGCTGCCCAAGGCCAGCCCGCTGAACAGTACTTGGGCGAACATCGTGAACCTTTGATTGAGTTTGGACTAGGGTGTCGGGGCAGTTTTGCAGGGGCAGACCTTGAAATTACTTGGTGTATTTCAGGTAGTCGGCGAACTCGCCATAAGGCTTGTATTTTTTGGCACCGAAGTCATAACCGATCATCCGGAACGCGACCGGTCCGGTGTGGTTGTCTGCGGAGAACGTGATGGGTGCGGCCAGCCCTTTGGTGTCCACCGAGAAGCCCTTATTCATGGACTCGATCAGTTTGGCGCGTGTCGGCTCGGGGCCGGTCTTGGCGATAGCCTCCGCAGACATTTGAGCGACAGCCCAGCCGGCCACATAGTTGATGTCTTCTTTGATCGCGCCGTGGTTGTATTTTTCAGCGGCCGCCATCATGTCCCGGCTGCCAGGTGACTGATCTGCGCCTCCAGGTGTGAAGCAGCTCACTACGTTGTAGTTGGCGCCCGCATCCGGCCCCATGGCGGCGTAAATCTGCGGTGCCAGCAAGTATGAGATGCCAAACGCCGGGATTTTCAGGCCGTACTGGTGCATGGTCTTCATGGTCAGAATGGCAGTATTGGGCACGCCATAAATCGTGATGAAGTCGGGTTTCTGTGCGATCACTTCAAGCACCTGCGGCGTGACGTCAGCCGCCGTGATTTTCATCGTCACCAGGCTGGACGTGCCGCCCAGCTTGGCGGCAGCTGCGGCAACCATCTGCGCGTATTCAGTGCCACCCGCGCTTTCAATCGACACCACCATAACCTTGGGCGCTTTGAGCTTCAGCAGCTCTGTGTAATAACCGACTCCGGTTTGGGCCATTTGCGGATAACCGCAAAAGCCGCCATAGACCAGCGGCGAGACGGGCTCAGATAGCGGCTTGGTGCTGGTGTAAGTGCCGACTATTGGCACTTTGCCAGATCGGATGGTGGGTGCCAGGGAAACCTGCGAGCTGGACGAGCCCATACCGGAAATCGCCAGCACAGGTGTCTGGCCAACCAATTTTTCGTAATTGATTTTGTCTTGCGCCGGGTTGAAACGGCTGTCTTCAGCTAAGACGTTGATTTTGCGGCCATTGACGCCGCCCGTCTCATTGAGTTTGCGCATGTAGGCCTGGAAGCCGTTGGTCCAGATGCCTTGTGATGCGGAAGCCGGGCCGCTCAAGTCCATCATCACGCCCCAGTCGATGCGGTCTTTGTAAACGCCGTCTGCCGGCGATTCAAACTGTGCCTGCGCTCCCGTCGCCAAGCCAGCCAAGGCCAATGTGGCGGCAATCTTGCCGACTACTGAGCCGAATCTGACCCCGGAATTCTCTTGCCCTTGTTTGAGGGCGCTGCCTGCTGGATTGACTGTCATGCTGTCTCCAATGTTGTGCACCCGTTCCTGGTGTGCGGTGGTTGACGGTGTTACTTGGGCCTACTCATCTATTTAATTTCGAAATTTCGAAATTAGATTTTCTTTTTCGAAAATTATACCACTCAGTAGATTTTTGGTATGGGCCAGTAGGAAATCTGCATAAGTGTTTTCCCTGATTTTTCAGAGCGCCGCGCCGCCGTCCATCGCGAGCTCAGAGCCCGTCATGTAAAGGCTGTCGTCGCTCAGCAAAAACAAAACCAATGCCGCGATTTCTTCCTTGGTTCCCAGGCGCTTCATCGGCACCTGTTGGACACGGCGCAGGTTCTCTTCGCGTGAGCGCACGTTGAGCATGTCGGTGTCAATCGGTCCGGGGTGCACCGAATTGACGCGGATGTTCTTCGGCGCGAGTTCAAGTGCCGCCGCTTTGGTCATGCCGCGCACCGCCCATTTGCTGGCGGTGTAGGCGATGGCGTTGGGCGCGCTGCGCAAAGCCACCGTGGAGGACATGTTCACAATGGCGCCGCCGCCGTTTTGATCCAGCGCCGCGATCACGGAGCGCATGCCCAAGAATGTGCCCAACTGGTTGATCCGGGTGTGGCGTTCGAACTCGGCAGCATCCGTGTCGAGCATCGAAACGGGCGAATACACCCCGGCGTTGTTGACCAACCCATACAATTTTCCAAGCTGCTGGGCTGCCGCGACTGCATCCCGCCAAGCCGCTTCGCTGGTGACATCCAGCGGCTGAAAAACGCAAGCAGAACCTAGTTCTTTGGCAAGCTGCCGTCCATCATCCGTGAGAACATCACCGATGACAACTTTGCCGCCCTCGGCCACCAGCCGCCGCGCCTGCGCTGAGCCCAAGCCCCGTGCGCCGCCAGAAATCAGAAAAACTTTGCCCGAAAAACGATCCACTTGAAACTCCTTGCCCTCAACCCGCTAAAGACTGATGCCACCGTCAATTGCCAGTTCTGAACCGGTCATATAGCGACTTTCATCAGAAAGAAGAAACAGCACCAGCCCCGCAACCTCTTGCGCTGTGCCGAAACGTTTCATTGGAATACGTTGTGCCCTCGTGTTGTTCTCTTCCTCTCCACGAACCCGCATCATGTCGGTATCGATCGGACCTGGATGTACCGAATTCACGCGGATGTTCTTGGGAGCAAGTTCCAGCGCAGCGCCTTTGGTCATTCCGCGCACGGCCCATTTGCTGGCGCAATAAGCCATGGCATTGGGCGTTCCGCGCAAACCTGCGACGGACGACAGGTTGACAATGGTGCCTGCGCCGCTTCGTTCAAGGGCAGGCACCACAGACCGCATCCCCAAAAAAGTACCCAGCTGATTGACGCGGGTGAGCTGTTCAAATGCTTTGGCGCTGGTTTCCATCATCGGCAACATGATCAACACGCCAGCGTTGTTGACCAGTCCGGACAGCGGCCCCTTCTTTTCTGCTGCGGCCACAGCACTTGCCCATTGGGCTTCGTCGGTCACGTCCAAGGGCAGGAAGGTGCAGGCCGCGCCCAATTCAGCCGCGAGTGTTTGCCCTTGATCGACCAGCACGTCACCCAGAACCACCTGCGCTCCCTCGGAGACAAGCCGACGGGCTTGCGTTGCGCCGAGCCCTCGCGCGCCGCCTGAAATCAAAAAAACCTGTCCTGTGAATCGTTTCATGTTGAAGTCCCTATGCAGCCCGCTCAAACAACGCTGGTTCACCTTCAAACTGGAACCCGCGGTATCCGTTTGCAGCGACTTCATTACAGATATCGGTGTAAGCGCCCAGGCCGCCGATGTACGGCAAAAACACACGCGGTTTGCCGGGAATGTTCGCCCCCATGTACCAGGACTGGGTGCCGGTGAAAAGCGTTTTGGACGCTACCTCGTTGACATGATGGACCCAGTCATCCTCAGCCGTTTGAGTGGGTTCAGCGATGACGGTGTGGCTGGCCCGCATCTGCTGGATGCAGTCGGCAATCCATTCGACGTGTTGTTCGATGGCCATGACCACGTTGGTTAAAACCGAAGGGCTTCCGGGGCCGGTAATGAGAAACAGATTGGGGAAGCCCGCCGTCATCAAGCCCAAATAGGTGCGCGGGCCGGCGGTCCATTTGTCCTTCAACGCCAGGCCGCCTTTGCCTCGGATATCGATGCGGTCCAGCGAACCGGTGACGGCGTCATAACCGGTAGCAAATACGATGCAGTCCAGCTCATAAGTGGCGGCGCGGGTGCGGATGCCCTGTGGCGCGATGGATTCAATCGGCGTGGCTTTCAGATCCACCAGGCTGACGTGGGGCAGATTGAATGTTTCGTAGTAGTCGCTGTCCACACAAATGCGTTTTGTGCCGATGGCATGGTCTGTTGGGGCCAGCAGCTTGGCAACCTCGGGGTCTTTGACAGCGCTGCGGATCTTGTTGCGCACGAATTCAGCCGCATCGTCATTGGCCTTTTTGTTGGAGTAGATGTCGTTGAAGGCGTGCGTGTAGTTGGCGCCGCCTCGGGCCCAACGCCGCTCATACTCTTTTTGCCGCTCTGCCTCGCTGACATCGTCACTGGCAAAGGCGCTGTATTCATACAGGATGCCGGATCGCGTTGTTTTGGCCTTTTTTCGGTGCTCGGCGTAATGAGCCTTCCAAGCTTGCTGTTCGTCCTGCGGCAGAGGCCGGTTCCACGCGGGAATACTGAAGTTCGCCGTGCGCTGGAACACCACCACCTGGGCGGCTTGGCCCGCAATGGCCGGAATGCTCTGAATGCCGGATGAGCCGGTGCCGATCACGCCTACACGTTGCCCGGTGAAATCGACTACCTCATGGGGCCAGGTGCCCGTGTGGTAAGTCTTGCCCTTGAAATCGGCCAGGCCAGGCATGTCAGGAACCCGTGCGGCTGACAGGCAACCCCCCGCCGAAATTAGAAAACGCGCGCTGACGGTGTCGCCCTTGTCGGTCTTAACAGTCCAGCAGTGAGTGGCCTCATCGTAAGCGGCGGCAGCCACCCGGGTTTGCAACTGAATGTCGCCGCGCAAGCCGAACCGGTCTGCCACGTGATTGATGTAGCGCAGAATCTCAGCCTGTTTGGGATAACGCTCGGTCCATTCCCATTCCTGCTGCAGCGCTTCTGAAAATGAATAGGAATACTGCATGCTTTCAACGTCGCAGCGGGCGCCGGGGTAGCGGTTCCAGTACCAGGTGCCGCCAACGCCGTCCCCCGTCTCAAATACCCGCACCGTAAGCCCAAGTTGGCGTAATTTGTGCAACATGTACAGACCTGCAAAACCTGCGCCGATGACAACTGCATCAAACTGGCCGGTTTCTGGTGTTTTTGTAGAACTCATGGGTTTTTCCTAATGAGAGGTGCGCGCAACTGCCCCGAAACGGGTTTAGCGCACCGGGTTCCCGTGGTGCATCGCAGCGCCGATCACAGCGCCGATATGGTCGACCACCAGGTTGCTGGCCCGGATTAGCTTGCCGTGCATCACCATGCCGTGCATATGGTCGCTCAGGTGCACGCTGGTTACCCGCACGCCCTCGCCCTCCAGGCGTTGTGCATAGGCGCGGCCTTCGTCGCACAAGGGGTCGTGGGCAACGGTGAGCACCAACGCGGGCGGTGCGTCTTTCAAGCTGGCCGCTTTTGCGGGTGAGGCGCGCCAATCGAGCCGATCGCTCATTTGCGGGGTGTAGTGGTCGATGAAGTAGTGCATCGTGGCCGCCGTCAGCGGCACTCCGGAGGTCACCCGCCGATACGAATCGCTGCTTGCCGTCAAATCCAGCACGGGGTAGATCAACGCCTGGAACATCGTTGCGGGCGCAGTGCCGTCACGTCCCATCAAAGCCAACACGGCGGCCAAATTGCCACCTGCACTGTCACCACCAACGCCAATGCGTCCAGGTGCGATGCCCAACCCGGCTGCGTTGTCGCTGACCCATTTCAAGGCGGCAGCGGAATCGTCAATGGCTGCGGGGAAGCGATGCTCGGGTGCGAGCCGGTAGTCCACCGCCACAACACAGATGCCCGCGCGGTTGGCCAGCGCGCGGCAAAAGCGGTCATGGCTTTCCAAATCACCGATGACCCAGCCGCCACCGTGGAGGAATACCATACAAGGAATGGCGTCGCCAGCCTGGGTTCCCTTGCCACGGTAGACCCTGAGTTTCAGGTCGCCATTGGCGGTCGGAATGCTCAAATCACGCACCTTGGCGACCGTTTCTGCGGCAGGCTGCATCACGTCCCGGCCGGCGGCATAAGCCGCACGTGCCTCTGCGGGCGTCAGCATTTCAAATGGGCGGGCGCCCGCCTTGCGGATCATCTCCAGCAACGCTTCAACTTGCGGATCCAGTGCGGGCATCGTGTTCACTCCAGAAAATGTGGTGGGCAAAGCGTGAGGCTGGCGCGGACAAAAACTAAGTGCCCGTCCAAACCGGCTTGCGGCGTTCAGCGAAAGCCGTCGCGCCTTCACGCGCATCGGCAGACTTCAACAAGTGGCCAGTGATCGCCTCCTGGCGGGCAAACATGTCAGCAAGCGGCCAGTCGCGTTGTTCGACGATCACTTGTTTGCTCGCGGCCACTGCCAGGGGCGCGTTGGCCATGATGCGCCGCGCAAGAGCCTTGGCCTCTTCCAGCGCTTGGCCGGGTTCGACGAGGGCGTTGATCAGGCCGTACTGGTGCAGCCGTTCGGCGGAAATCATGTCGCCCGTCAGCGCGATCTCCATCGCGATGCGTTGCGGGATGAGGCGCGGCAGCCGCATCAGGCCGCCCGCTGCTGCGCCCAGGCCGCGTTTCACTTCGGGCAATCCAAACTGCGCATTGCGGGCGGCGACCACGAGGTCGCAGGCGAGAACGGATTCGAAGCCGCCGGCCAATGCAAACCCTTCCACGGCGGCAATCAGCGGTTTGCGTGGTGGCGTCATGGCCAAGCCCAAAATGCCACGGCCTTTGACGCGGGTGACCTCGCCGCGCAGAAACGCCTTCAAGTCCATGCCCGCACAGAATGTACCGCCAGCCCCCGTGAGAATGCCGATGTGCAAGTCGCTGCGGTGGTCCAGCTCGTCAATTGCCGCACATACCCCGTAGGACACGGCGCGGTTCACGGCATTCTTGACTTCAGGCCGGTTGATGGTGACCACCACCATGCCGTCAATGTGTTCCACCAATACTTCGTCGCTCATCGGGTTCCTTGCCGGTTCAAACCAAAAGGTTTAAGAGTCCACTGGATTCAATTTACGCAGGCGTTCGATGGCATCCAGGTATTCCATCTGCAATTGCAGCATCACCTCACGCACGGAGGTTTCTTCCTTGATCATGCCCACTACCTGGCCTGCCGGGAAGGAGTACAGGTCGGGGCGTTTGGCGCGCACCACCCGGGCATGGGCCTCGTTGTACAGGATGCCTTGCAACGGTGTGGGCAGATAGGCGGGCGCGCCGACTTTCTCCCACGCTTCCGACAAATTGCTTTTGAGCATGCGCACCGGTTTGCCAGTGCGGGCGCGCCTGCGCACGGCGTCTTCCGTGCGCGCCGCAAACAGCACCTGCTTTTCAAAAGGATCAAGCTCACTTTCGCGGGTGCCCAGCCACAGGGTGCCGCACCACACGCCTTGCGCGCCCAGCGCCAGCGCAGCGGCAATCTGGCTGCCTCTGGCAATGCCGCCCGCCGCCAGCACGGCCACCTGGTCGCCGCAGGCCTCCACCACTTGCGGCACCAGCACCATGGTGGCGACCTCGCCTGTGTGGCCCCCGGCTTCAGTGCCTTGGGCGATGATGACTTCAACGCCCGAAGCGACGTGGCGCGCGGCGTGTTCACCTTTGCCGCACATGGCGCCAATCACCACCTTGCGTGCGCGCAGTTCAGCCACCACATCGGGCGGCGGGGAACCCAGCGCACTCACCACAAACTTGACCTGCTCATGCGCCAGCGCCACGCGCAGCAAACGACGCGCGCCATCGGGTGTCATGTTGCCGCGGCCATCGACGATTTCCCTGTGCACCCGTGCGCGTTCATCTTCCGGCAGTGGCGGCACACCCGCGTCCGACAGGAGTTTGTCCATGAAGGCGCGGTGCTCCTCTGGGATCATTTTTTCAAGGTCGTCGGTGCTGCGTTCGGCTTCGCGGTCGTATTGGGTGGGAATGATGACGTCCACGCCGTACGGTCGGCCCTGCACGTGTTGGTCAATCCAGCGCAGCTCGGCTTCGATCTGTTCGGGTGAGAAGGTCGATGCGCCCAACACGCCAAAACCACCGGCCCTCGTGACCTCGACCACCACGTCACGGCAATGGGAGAACGCGAAGATGGGCAGTTCGCAGCCAAGCCTTTCACAAAGAGCTGTGCGCATGGGAGCGTTCTTTCAATGCGCCATGCAGCGGGCAATGCCGCAGTTTGGCTGGGTGTGGGGACATTTCGACGCAGACATGGTGAATTAAAATGCTATATAAATGATAGCTACATATCCAAATAATACGTGGACTAGAGCCACATTTTCTAAAAATTATTCAGATTTCGCCGATGGGAAACTTAAAATTAACATACATATTAACAATTGAAAGTTCCGCAAATCACAGGGCAATTCCAAGCTTCTTCACGACAACAGACCAACGTGCTACTTCGCTGGCCACATAGGCCTGTGCCTGGGCGGGGCTGGATTTGGCAATGGGCTGGATGCCGAGTTGGGCCAGGCGTTCTTGGATGGCGGAGCGCTCCATCACGCGGCCCACGGCACGGGCGATGGGCTCGACGACTTCGCGTGGTGTGCCCAAGGGCGCGGCCAGCAGGTTCGACGTGCCGGCCAGCAGCTCATAGCCGGCTTCCCGAGAGGTGGGAATATCCGGTGCGATTTTTTCGCGCGCCTCGGCCATGGTGGTGATGATGCGCAACTTGCCGGCCTTGTGGTGTTGCAAGAGTGCGCCCGAGGTTTCCACAATGAAATGCACGTTGCCGGCAATCGTGTCGGTGATCGCGCCTGCGCTGCCGGCATAGGCAATATCGGCAATGTCAACGCCCGCCTGTTCCTTGAAGAGTTCAGCGGCCAAATGCACCGTGGTGCCCAGACCCGCGTGCCCGTAGGAGAGCTTGTTCGGGCGGGCCTTGGCGTAAGCGACCAGACTTTTCAAGTCGGTGACCGGCAGGGCGGGGTTCACAGCGATCACGAAAGGCGCGTTGGAGAGGTGCGCGATCCACTGAAAATCTTCAACAGGGTTGTAGGGCGGTTTGGCGCGGGAGATCGGCGCAGACACGGCCGTGGAGCCTGTGGCCAACATCAGTTGGCTGCCATCTTTCGGTGCGCGCAAAAAGCCCACTGCAACCGTCAAGCCGCCGGCGCCGGGTTTGTTTTCAATCAACACCGGGCGGGACAACTCTTCGCGCAGCGCGTCTGCCAGGATGCGGGCGAACAGGTCGCCCGAGCCGCCGGGTGGAAATCCCACCGCAATTTTGATCGGGCTGTCATTCGATTGCGCGGCAGCCCGCCCCAGCGTGGCGCCGCCCAGCATGGCAACGCCCGCCTTCACAATGGCCCTGCGTTTCAATACGACGCTGTCTTGTGTGTGTGCCATATCATGTCTACCTCAGGTCAATGGAAAAAGCCGTGATGCCGAATCCAGAAAATCAGCAGATTGAGTTCAAGGCCTGAGCTCAGGCCCTGAATCCAAGGGTCATTTGACCAATTCAAACCAGAAATCCAGAACGTCGCCGGTGCGCTCTTTGGCAAACCGTGTAATCACCGGCGTGCCGATGGCCAATTGGGCGGCGGCCTTGGGACCATCTTTCAAATCGATGCCTTTGAAGTAACCGCCAATGGCCGTATCAGCGCCCTTGAGCAACACGTAGCCAAAGGCATAGGGCGGATCGGGCAGGTTGTTGAAGGCCTCGTACACGATGGTGAAACATTCGATCTTGCCTTCCGGGCCCACCTGCACCCATTCATTGGTTGGCTCAAGTGTTTCGTCTGAGAAGGCGCGTGGCGGAACCAGCACGCGGCCGGATTTCGGGTCGCGACGGCCATAGATTTCCTGCTTGTCGCGGATCTGCGTGAAAAACCAGCTGGCGGTTTCGCCCAGCGCGTGTTTGTAGGTGATGTTCCAGTTTTCGGTGCGCGTCATGAGTTCCATGTCGATTTCCTCTGTGTGCTTTTTACAAATTTGGGGATTAGGCTTCAACGACCATCGCGCCGAAGAATTGGTGGTCGCCGCCATTGCCGCTGGCAATGCCGCGCTGGGCCCCTTTGACCTGATGGCCGCCTGCGCGGCCCCAGACTTGCAGGGCTACCTCGGCCACGCGGACCATCGCCGTCACGGCAATCGCGTTGGCGCACAGAACGCCGCCCGACGGATTCACCGGGTTGCCGCCGCCAATTTTGAAGTAGCCTTCGCGCAGCATCGCCGGAGACTGCCCCAGCGCCGCCAGGCCCGCCGCCTCGATGGCGTGGAATTCGGTGTTGCTGAAGGGCGCGTACATTTCGGCCACGTCAATTTGTTTGACTGGGTCGGTTACGCCGGCCATCTTGTAGGCTCTGTGGCAGGCTTCTCCCAGCGCCTGTGCATCGGCATGGTCGGCCGTGAAGCCATTGCCCATGCGGTCACCGATGAAATAACTCTCCGAGCTGTGTGCCACGCCGGTGATCCACACGGCTTCCAGTTTGTTTTTGGCGATGTACTCTTCGGACGCCAGCACCATGGCGCAGCCGCCGCTGGACTGCGGGCAGCAATCGAAGAGTTTCACCGGCCAGGAGATCATGCGTGAATTCATCACCTCGTCGATCGTCGTCAGCTCACGCAGGTGCGCGTTTTTGTTGAGCGAGGCGTGCTGGCGGTTTTTCACCACGATGGCGGCCATGTCCTCCTGCGTCATGCCGTATTTGTGCATGTAACGCATGCCCGACATCGCCAACATGGTGATGGTGCCCAGGGGCAAGGCGCGTTCGTATGTTGGATCCCAAATCTTGTTCAAGATAGTTTGCGAGTCGCCGCATTCGCCGACTTTGTCTGCCCCCGCCACCAGCACCAGGTCGCATGCGCCGGCCAGTATGTGCGAGTGCGCTGCCGCCAGCGCCGACAGGCCAGTGGAGCCGCCGGTGTTGATGCGCATGAAGCGTTTGTTACGTGCGCCGACCGCGTCCACGCCCAGGCGCTCTGCATTGCCGATGCCCAGGAGCGCATCGGGTGCGAGCGAATACACCACGGCCTCGATATCGTCGAGGCCACGTTTGGCATCGCCCAAGGCAAGGTTGACTGCCTCACGCACGAGCTCGGGGTAATTGGCGTCGCGTCGGCGTGCCTTGAATTCAGATTGGCCGATGCCAATAATGCCTACACGGGGCGCCTTCATTGCTTGATCTCCCTGGGTTCGTGGCCGAAAACAACCACGGTGTTGTATTGCATGGCAAAACCACTCGCGCCATGGGCGACGGTTTTGCGCACTGCCGGCCGTTGATGGGCCCCGGCGCAGCCTCGGGTTTGGTCTGCCGCTTCGGCAATGCGCATCAGGCCGGTACAAAAGACGGGGTTGAAAGATGTGGCACCGCCTGAGAGATTGACGGGGGTCTTGCCACCGATGGCGAATTGGCCTTGGTTCACAGCGTCAACCCAGCGCTCACGTTTGCACAACCCAAGGCCTTCCAGCGCCACCAACTCCTGGTACGGGGTGGCATCTGCCACCTCAGCCAAGTCGAAATCGAGCTGCTGGGCGTTGACAGAGGCTTCCGCGTAGGCTTGCGCTGCTGCAGCTTTGAGTGAAGGCAGTGTGGACAGGTTGCGGTCACCGAGAAAAGCGGTTTCGGTGGCCCAGCCCGTGCCGTGCACCCAGGCCGTTTTGCAGCCGCCACGCGCCTTGATCCACTCACCGCTGGCGAGCACCAAAGCCACTGCGGCGAAAGCGGGGGGCGCCACCATGCCTTCTGTGATGGGCCAGCGCAGCATCTTGCTATTGGCAATCAGCATAGGCTCGCGCGGCGCGGGGGCGTACTCCGGGTGGGCTTGCGCCCCGTGGCGACGGTTCTTTTCAGTCACGCCAATGGCGGCCTGGCGCAAGCCCGGCACCTGGGCTTCCAGCGCGTTGGCTTGCAGGGCATGGGCTGCCAAATCATCCAGCGGCAACGCGCGGTGAAAATACGGGTCATTGGAGAGCCGCTGCGTTTCGCTGATGGAGTTGACTTCCAGCGGACTCCAGGAGACCACCAATTGCGTCTCGTAAATGCCGGAGCGCACCCGCAGCGCCGCCAATACAAAGGCATGCTCGGAGCTCGAAGGCGTCGAAAGAATGTCCCGGCCAACGCCACCGACTGAGCCCGAGGCCATCATGATGGAAATGGCCCGGCCGTCGAGCTGGTCACAGGACGCCACGACAATGCCGTCAATGTCATCGATGGCCATGCCGGCATTGCGCAAGGCCGCTTTTGTGACCAAATGCAGGGCCTCTTCGAGCGAGGTGCGTTCAGGATGCCGGGGCGCAAAAATAGCGCTCCCGACAACCCCGACTTGAGTGTGTTTTCCCATGTTCCACTTTCACTTTCTGATAGTCCAGAGTTGCTGTGATCTGCCGCCCTTGGAAGTCAAAGCTGGATGACCTGCAAGACGTCCATTTCAGGTTGCAGATTATTTCGAAAGTTCGAAATAAATTGTGCAATTTCGAAAATTATACCGAAAATTACGATGATATACTCACAAGTACAAAATAATTCTATTGCGCAATAATTTGCGTGGCGGATTGTGAATCACGCTGTGCAGGAGACTACAAATGAAAAATCTTCCCCTGGCTGGTGTACGGGTGCTCACCATGGCGGAGCAGTATCCGGGGCCGTATGCGACCATGTTGCTGGCGGATTTGGGCGCGGACGTCATCATGGTGGAGCGCCCAGGAAAAGGTGACCCGTCCAGGCGTTTTGCAGGTTTGTTCGCATCGTTCAACCGCAACAAACGCTCGGTGGCGCTGGATCTGAAATCCAAAGACGGGCACGCAGATTTTTTGCGTCTGGTCGACACGGCCGATGTGGTGATGGAAGGTTTCCGTCCTGGTGTCATGGCGCGCCTGAAGATTGGTGCGGACGACTTGCGGGCGCGCAAGCCATCTTTGATCTATGTGTCAATATCCTCGTTTGGGCAAAACGGCCCGCAGGCGGGCGTTGCCGGGCACGACCTGAGCATCCAGGCCGCCGCCGGCATGATTGATGTGCCGGTGGGCCAGGAGGCTGCGCTGGCGCTGCCGGTGCTGCCGTTGGCCGACATTTCGTCAGCCATGTTCGCGGCGATGGGGGTGGTGTCCGCGCTGTTTGAGCGCTCCAAATCCGGCCAGGGCAGCTCGATTGACGTGTCGATGCTGGATTCGCTGGTGAGCTGGATGACGCCGTTCCTCGTGCCGCCCATCAACAAGCTGCCGACACGCATCCTGCCGCCGCTGGATCCAGGTTACGGCCTGTTTGCCACTGCCGACGGCCAGCAGATCACGCTGAGCATCGCGGGTGAAGACAAGATGTGGGCCGACCTGTGCGCACTCCTGGGTTTGGCGCAATTTGCGGATTTGAATGAAGCCGACCGCAGCGACCGCGCCAGAGAGATTACGCCCCGCCTGCGTAGCGCCATCGCGCTTTGGCGTTATGGCCCGCTGTATCAAAAACTGGAATCACTCGGCATTGCCTTTGGCCCGGTGCGTCGGCTGCATGAGGTTTTGCCGGATCCGCAAATGGTGGCACGCGGCATGGCGGTCAAAGTCGCAGGGCCCCATGGGGCGCAGACCTTTGTGCCTCAACCCTTGCTGATGGACGGCGGGCGCGGCACGATTCGCTGTCAGGCCCCGGCTCTGGGCCAGCACAATGCCGAGGTGTTGGCTCCTTTGGCAACCCCAACCGTTATGGTTTGAGGGCTTGCGTCGCCAACGACGGTTTGGCTTTGGACTTGACCTTGGCGTTGAGTGGGGGTTTTGCAGAAGCCTGGCTGGCGCCAGCCGGGTTGCGCCCTGGCTTGGCCTGGACCATCGCCAGCACCAAGTTTGTGATGCGTTCTGCTGTCTCCTCTGCGCTCAAGCGCCCAGTCGGGCGGTACCAGACATAAGACCAACTGACAATGCCACCAATCGCCAGTGACGCCATTTGAACGTCATCTACGATGAACTCGCCGTTGGCCACACCTTCGTTGAGCAAAGCTGAAAACTTGCGGTCAAACTCGCGCCGCATGTTGTCGATGGCATCACTGTCAACCTTGGAAAGATGCTTTTGTTCCCGCGTATAAATGGCGATGTGGCCCTGGTTTTCGAGCACCGCAAGCATGAAGTCGCGCACCATGACCTGCACTTTTTCCGTCGTGCTGCCGTCTGAGGCTACGGCCCGGTTCAGGACGTCGAGCGAGGCGCGGATGCCATGTGAGCAAATTTCCGCCAACAATTCACTTTTAGACCTGAAATGTGAATAGATGAACGGCTTGGTCACGTTCATCTTGTCAGCCACGGCTTCAAGTGTCGTGTTGCCCAGGCCATTGTTGTGAAACAGCTCGACCGCAGTGGAAATGATGCGCTCGCGTTTGAGGCGGGTCACCGCTTCACGGATGTCCTCCATGGAGCTGGGTCCGCCAGCGGGGTTCTTTGCCTTGATGGAGCGGGCGCCAACGGATTTGACGCTGGTCGGAGCGCTCTTGGAAGCGGGGGCTTTTTTCATACCCGCGAGTATAACTTCAGACTGTTGGCGAGAACACCAAATCAACGCCGCCATCACGGGGTTCGAATTTGCCAATGACCGGCAGCCCGATGGCCATGGTTGCGCTGCCGCGCCAGCGGCCCAAGGCACGCACACCTTCATCCAGGTCGACGGTCACCAAAAGATAGGGCAACTCCGCCACAAAAGCGGGATGGAAGGCGTGGTGGGCCGTCGTCCAACTATGGATTTTGCCGCGCGCGTCGGAGGGCACCCAGGTGACAGCATCGCTGTAGCAGGCATCACAGAGCAGGCGCGGATAGTGCCGAACCTTGCCACAGGCACTGCAAGACTGAAGGACGAGCCGACCTTGTGCAGCAGCTTCCCAATAGAGCCGCGCCAGTTCGCTGGTGGCGGGGGCCGGCTTGGACGCAGGGCTTGGTGGGAGGTTTGACATGTTCAGCCCCTTCGCATGATCGCCAGCGCGCCGTCGCCCATGTCGCCGTAACCCGTTACCAGGCCCAGCTCTGCATTTTTGACTTGAGCCCGGCCGGCATCGCCACGCAACTGCCGCACCAGTTCCACAATGTGGTTCAAACCCCATACGTGCGCCTGCGACAAGAGTCCGCCATGGGTGTTGGTAGGCAATGCGCCGCCCAATTTGAGGCGACCACCCTGTACAAACGGGCCACCTTCGCCTTTTGCGCAAAACCCCATGTCTTCCAACTGGCGGATGACGGCGTAAGTGAAGCAATCGTAAATTTCTGCCACTTGAATGTCGGCGGGTGTCACGCCGGCCATTTGAAACGCGCGTCGCGCTGCCTTGCCCAGCCCCAGGCTCGTCATGTCAGGGCGCTGTGTAATGGCGCCGGGTGAATCAGGATGGCCTTCCGCCACGCCCGAGATGTAGACCTTTCGATGCCGCAAGTCGCCTGCGCGCTCTGCGGCGCTGATCACGACAGCCGCACCACCATCACTCTCCAGGCTGCAGTCGAGCAGACGAAACGGGTCGGCAATCATGCGGGAGTTGCGGTGGTCTTCGAGAGTAATGGGTTTCTTCATCACGGCGTTGCTATTGAGCAGGGCATGTTCACGGCAGGCGACAGCAACTTCGCCAAACTGCTCAACCGTTGTGCCATACAGCTCCATGTGGCGGCGAGCCATCGGGGCATAAAGTTGCGCTGGGGCAATGGCACCCATGGCGTACTCAAACTCCGTCACGAAGTGGAACTGGGGCATGTTGTGAATGCGGGCACCTGCCTTGTTGGCCGCTGCGCTCACGTTGCGGCCAAAGGTGATCAACACATGATTGCAGGCCCCGCTGGCAACAGCCGCCGCTGCGCACTGCAATGCCATCGCCGGGCTTGCGCCACCATGCGGCACCACCGCTGAAAACCGCAGGTCTGGCAAACCGAAGTTGTCGATGAAGTCGTCTGCCGTGCCGCTGACGAGCCCAATGGGGATGATGCCGTCGATGTCTTTGGGCATCAGACCCGCATCGGCAATGGCCTTGAGCGAGGACTCAATCTGTAACTCAAATGCGGTTTTGGGTGAGCCACGCGTATACGCGGTCTCGCCAATCCCGGTAACACAGGCCTTATCTCGTAAAGTCAAAACAGTCTCCCTTGTGGAATCGTCAGTCCAACTTCGCGCCAGACAAATGAACCACTTCTTTCCATTTCACGCGTTCGCGCTCGGCAAAAGCCGCTGTCTCCTGCGGCGTGCTGGATACAGATCGTGCGCCGGTGTCAAGAAAACGCTGCTGCATTGCAGGCTCTGCAGCAATCGCCTGGATGGCTGAAGACAACTTGTTGACCACCGCCGCTGGTGTGCCTTTGGGCACCACAAAGGCGCCCCACGAGGTAATGACAAAATCTCGCACACCCGCCTCAGCCATAGTCGGTATATCGGCCATGGTGGGCCAACGCTCCGGCGCCGTGACCGCCAGTGCCCTGACCTTGCCGGACTTGATCAATGGCGTGTAGCTGGCAATATTGTCGATGGCAAAGTCGGTGTCACCGGCAATCAAGGCCGGCATCGATTGGGCCGCGCCCCGAAACGGGATGTGCACCGCCTGCAAGTTCGCGCGCACCCGGAACAATTCTCCGGCCAAGTGCGGCGTGGTGCCCACGCCGGCCGAACCGAAACTTACGCCTTTGGGCTGTTTGCGCGCCCACTCGATGAATTCCTGCACGGTTTTTGCGGGATGCTGCGCAGGCACCACAAATACATTGCAGTTCTGCCAGATCATCGACACGTATTCGAAATCCTTCACCGGGTCATAACCCAAATTGGAAAACAGGAATTGGTTGATTGACAGGGTGCCTATGGTGGCGGATGCAATCGTATAGCCGTCAGCGGGGGCATTTTTAACCGCCTGCATGCCAATGTTGCCGCCAGCCCCGGTTTTGTTGTCGACCACAAAATTTTGACCAAGCCTGCCCTGCAGTTTTTCTGCCAGAGCGCGTGTCAACACATCGGAAGCGCCACCTGCGGTAAACGGCACCACAATTTTGACAGCCGCTTCCGGCCAGTTGGCGGACTGCGCAAATGCAGGGGAAACCAGGTCTGTAGCCGCGACGGCAGCCGCAGCCGCCGCAGTCTGAATGAGGGTGCGTCTTGCAATCATCGTGTGGTTTCCTTTTGGGGTGATGGACGCCGTGCAACCGCTGCAGGCTTGTCAATTTGTGTCATGGCGAGCATCAGCCCCGCCATTTGGCGAGCAATGTCCTGGGCAGGCAGACGCCCGCCGGGGCGGTACCAAACGCTGGCCCAACTCGCGACACCACCCATAGCCAGTGCCGCCAGGGGTGTCTCCTCGATCGCGAACTCGCCATTGGCAACGCCTTGATCGAGCAAGCCGGTGAGTTTGCGGTCGAATTCGCGCCGCATGTTCTGGATGCCTGCGCGGTCGGCAGGCTCCAGATTCTTCTCTTCACGGGTGTAAATCGCAATGTGTTTCTGGCTCTCCAGCACCGCCAGCATGAAGTCGTTGGCGAAGGCCGTCAGGCGTTCCCGCGCCGAACCGCCGGATGCCAGCGCCCGGTCAATCGCCAGCAGCGACACGCTGATGCCCTGCGCGCAGATGCCAGCCAGCAATTCTGTTTTCGAACTGAAGTGGGCGTAGATGAAGGGTTTGGTCATACCCATTTGAACCGCCACTTGGTCCAGCGTGGTGTTGCCAAAACCATGCTGATAAAACAGATCGACCGCAGCGGCCACGATGCGCTCGCGTTTGAGGCTTATCACGGCTTCGCGGATATCGTCATTCATGGCAGATGCTCAATTGGCTTTGCCAGCTTTGGGCAACAGCGCATTGCCAATGATCTGGCGCATCACCTCACCTGCACCGCCACCGACGCGGCACATGCGGGCGTCGGCAAAGGCGCGGGCAATCGGGTATTCCCACATATAACCCCAACCGCCGAAAAACTGCAGGCATTGGTCTATCACCCGGCCCTGTAGCTCGGTGGTCACCAGCTTGCAGGCGGCAGCGTCAGTGGAATCAAACTTGCCTTCCAGATGCAGTTCAATGCAGCGATCGACAAAAACGCGCTGCGCCAGCACTTCGGCATGCAATTCTGCCAATTTGAAACGGGTGTTCTGAAAATCACCAAGGGTGTGGCCGAACATTTTTCTTTCAGTGACATAGTCAATCGTCCACTGCAAGGCCGCTTCAGAGCTGGACACACCGCGGATCGCCTGGATAAGGCGCTCCTGCGAGAGTTGCGTCATCAGCATGGCGAAGCCACCGCCCTCGTGCCCGAGCAGGTTGCTGACGGGCACCCGCAGATCTGAAAAGAAAAGCTCTGACGTGTCCTGCGCCTTGCAGCCAATTTTTTCAAGCCTGCGCCCGCGTGTGAAGCCTGGCCGGTCGGTCTCGACCAGGATCAGGCTGACGCCTTTTCCCCGTGCTTTCGGGTCTGTTTTGCAGGCCAGCAACAAGAGTTCGGCACTGTGGCCATTGGTGATGAACACTTTTTGCCCGTTGATGACGTAGTCGTTACCGTCGCGGATGGCTTGTGTGCGCATGGCCTGAACGTCGCTGCCGCCCGAAGGCTCGCTCATGCCCAGGGCCACCACCACTTCGCCGGTGGCCATTTTGGGTAGCCACTTCTGTTTTTGCTCTTCGGTGCCGAAGTCCACCAGATAGGGCGCCACGATGTCGGAGTGCAAATAAAAAGTCGGCCCGGTCGCGCCAGCGCGCGCCATTTCTTCAATCAGGATGGTGCTGTGCAAAAAGTCGCCGCCCATGCCGCCGTATTGATCCGGCACGTTGCAACACAACAGGCCGAGTTCAGCGGCCTGGAGCCAGAGTGAGCGCGGAACCTGCCCGGCTTTTTCCCAATCGGCATGGTGCGGCGTGACGTGTTCGGCAATGAAGCGGCGCACGGTGTCGCGAAAGACATCGTGGTCCGGGCTGAAGAGGGTGCGTGGAATCATGGCTTGTTCAACATCAAGTGTGCGATCAGAGCTGCGGCGCGCAGACGCCGCCTGGCGCCAGAAGTTGCGCGATGGCATCGTCGGCGTAGTCAAATTCACGCAAAATCTCGGTGCTATGCTCCCCCAGATTGGGCGGCAGGCGCGTGATGTCGGGCGGGGTTGCACTCATGCTGATGGCATTGCGCGGCATGCGCAACATGCCCTCGGTGGGGTGTTCCATCATTTCCCAAAACTTGACGCTGGCCAGATGGGGGTCGGTCGTCAAGTCTTCGAGCGTGTTCACCACCGAGAACGGAATGTCCTGGGGGCTGAGCAGGGCGAGCCACTCGGCATTGGTTTTGCGCGCGACTTGCCGCTCGATCTCGTCCCACACATCACGAAAATGTTTTTGCCGCGCTGCAAAGGTGGCAAAGCGCTCGTCCTTCATGATCTGCGGCTCGCCCGCAAGCACGAAAAAGCTACGCCAATGCGCGTCCGAATAAGGCAGCAGCGCCAGATAACCGTCTTTGGTTTTATAGGGCCGGCGCGCTGCTGTGGCCACGGGCAGATAGCCCATGTCCCCCACCGGCGGCTCAAATACATGGCCCCACTGGTGCTCCAGCATGTTGAACGCGGCCATGGTCTCGAACATCGCCACATCAACTTGCTGACCCTCGCCCGTGCGCGCGCGGTGCATCAGCGCCAGCACGATACCGTAGGCCGCATGCACGCCGCTGATTTTGTCGGCAACGATGGTTGGGATGAAACGTGGCTGGCCGGCCACCACAGTTTGCAGCATGGCCAGGCCCGACGCCGCCTGAATGATGTCGTCATAGGCGGGCCGCCCCGCGTACAGGCCGTCATCGCCATAGCCGGTCAGGTGGCAGTACACCAAGCCGGGGTTGGCGGCGGACAAGGTCTCGTAGTCCATGCCCAGACGGTTGGCGGCCGGGGTGCGCATGGAATGCAGCAGCACATCGGTCTTGGCGACCAGTTTCAGCAGAATGGCGCGGCCTTCCGGACGTTTGAGATCGACCACAATGCTGCGCTTGCTTCGGTTGCTGGTCAGGAAAAATGCGCCCATTTTGGGCGAGCGGCGCGGGCCGATGGAGCGCGTGAGATCGCCTTCAGGCGGTTCCAGCTTGATCACATCGGCACCCATGTCACCCAGGTACTGGCCTGCGACAGGGCCAAAGATCATGGAGGCGATTTCCAGGATGCGAATGCCGTCGAGAGGGCGTTTTTTCATAAGACTGCGACCGGGGAAAGGGGGCTGCCGGTGGCGCCCACAATGGGCAAGGCACTGGCGACAAACAGAAATTCATGGCGGCCAGCGGCCACCAGCGGGTCGAGCATCAGGCCTTCGAGCAGCGGCATGCCAAAGTCGCGGATCAACATCTGATGCACCGGAAACACCTTGCCTTCGGGAAAGGGCATGGCCTCAATCGCATAGTTGTCGGCACCCACCATGGCCACGTCGTGCTCTACAAGCCAGGTGGCAGCGCCGACATCGATGCCGGACTCCACGTTGAAATCGGGTTGTTTCACACCCTTTTGCGACTCCAGCCAGCCCGTGCGCAGCAAGACTGCGTCGCCACGGCCCACCTGCAGGCCAACGGCGATCGCAGCCGCCTCCATGTCGGCGCGACCAATGGATTCGCCGGGCGCCAGCACACGGCCTTTGAGTTTGACAAAGTCCAAAAGCACACCGCGCGTGAAGATGGGTGGCATTTTTTCGATGCCCAAACGTGCCGCGCCCGTGGTGCTGCGGATGCTGTCGCCCAGGTAGCCGTTGTAGAGTTTGTCGTCATACCAGGCGTGGCACAAGGCGTCCATGTGGGTGCCGATGTGCAGCGGCATCACCACCGTGTCTTCGGCAAACTGGAATCCACCTGGGCGTCTGCTGCCTGCAATGGCGTAGTCGCCGCCGTCGCGCGCCATGAAGTGCTGCAGGCCACAGCGGTGTGCGGGCACAGGCGTTTTGCTGGAGAGCAATTGTGCGAGGCGCAACACCTCGCCGGTGCGCACGAGGCCGCTGGCGCGTTTGACTTCTTCCGGGCCGATGAAATTCAGTGCACCCTTTTCGTCGTCCGGGCCCCAGCGGTTCCAGGCGCTCGGTTTATCAAGTACTGTGCTCATGGGCGGTGCCCCAAACGGGTGGACAGGCGCAGGGCGGCATCGCGCAGCTTGGTTACGGCCGGGTCGTGTTCATTGAAGCTGGCTTCACCCATCATGGTCAGCGCCAGCACGATCGCGCCGGCGGCGTCAAACACCGGCGCGCTCACGGCGTTCACGCCCAGTTCGTTCACATCCAGGATGATCGCGTCGTAAATCGAGGCCAGGCGCTGCTCGCGTACCACGGCCAGATGTTCGTCAACCGCTTCACGGGTCTTGAAGGGCGAATCAGGGATGTGTTGCACGGCTGCAATCTCGGCGTCCAGGTAACGCGCCGTGAGTTGCGGCTCTGAAAACGCCGCAAACACCTTGCCGGTTGATGAGCCCAGCAGTGGCAACACCATGCCGCAACGCAGGCGCACATGCAGGGCTTTGTGCGCTTCGATCCACCAGATGAGTGTGGGGCCGAGGTTGCCCCAGACACCCAGCCCGACGGTTTGGTCGGTCTCGCGGTTCAGGTCTTCCAGAATCGGTCGGGCCAGGTGCACCGCGTTAAGGGTGGCCACGTTGCCAGAGCCCACGCCCGTATCTGCGCCATTGTCATACGGATGCACCACCATGTATTTGCCGGCGCCAAACGCCAGCGGCTTGCGCGCGCTGCCCACGATGCGCTCGACGCGACCGAGGAACAACAAATGGTCGCCACCGGGGTAGGTCGCTTCCGTGTGGCATTCGAGGTAGGCCGAGCAGCCGTCGATCAGCGGCAGGCCGTCAATGCCGGGGGTGATGGCAACGCCGTCAAAACGGTCGGGGCCTGATTTGGCAAAGCGGTTGGAGACTTCTACCTGGTCTTCCGAGAGGATGTTGACGATAAAACGTTTGGCTTTGCTGTAGACCGGAAAGGTCCGCGCATTGGTGCGCAGGCTCCACACAATCAGGGGCGGGTCCAGTGACACCGAGTTGAAGGAGTTGGCGGTCATGCCCATCGGCTTGCCGTCGTCGTCCAGCACCGTGATGACGGTGACGCCTGTGACGAAGGAGCCCAGGCAACGGCGCAACTCGGCCGAGTCGATGGCGGGGGGTGATGGTTTGACGGGTGTGTCCATTACGCCATCAGGTTCTGGCGAAAGGTTTCGCCTTCGTACTCGGTGCGGTAGACGCCGCGCTTTTGCAAAATTGGCACTACCTGGTCAACAAAGTCGTCCACGCTGTCGGGGTTGGTAGTGGGGCTCAGGTTGAAGCCGTAACAACCGGTTTCGCGCCAGGCGTGTTCAATCTCATTGGCCACCTGCTCGGGTGTGCCGATTACCTGTGGAATCGCCACCGACAGCGCCCATTGCGCCGCCGCAGCGCGCAGCGTCACAGCTTTGCCATCCGCTGCGGTGAGTGTGGCCGACATCAAGCCGCGTGAGGCCTGCGTGTCCATTTCAGACAGTGGCATCTCTGGATCAAATTTGCTCAGATCCACGCCAAACACGCCCGAGAGGCGCGCCAGGATGGCGTCCAGCGGAATACGCTCTTTAAGCGCTTCGGCGCGTTGTTTGGCTTCCAACTCGGTGCTGCGCACAATCGGCTGCAGGCCGTACAAGACCTTGGGCTCGGCGCTTTTGCCGTGTTCTTTGGATGCCACGCGCAACTGCTCCATGCTTTTCTTCATGCCCGACACATGGCCCTGGATGGCGAAGATCACCTCGGCGTGGTCCATGGCGAACTTCATGCCGCGGCCGGAGGAGCCGGCCTGAAACAACAGCGGCAGCCCATAGTCAGACGGCAACACCGGCGCCACGGCCTTGCAACTTAAATATTTGCCTTTGAAATCGACTTGTTTGATCTTGTCCGGGTCGGCAAACTGCCCCGTCGCCCGGTTCTTCAAAATCGCGTCGCGCGGCACGCTGTTCCACAGTTCATAACAAATGGCCATGAATTCGTCTGCCTGGTCATAACGCTCGTCATGCGCCATCTGCACGCCCATGCCGTTGGCCATGTGTTCGGCATTGCTGAAGCCCGAGACGATGTTCCAGCCCACGCGGCCACGGCTCAAGTAATTGAGAGTTGAGATGCGGCGCGTGGCGAGGTACGGCGTGGTGCCAGTGGTGGAGAGCGTAACGCCGATGCCCAAATGTCTCGTCGCCGCCGCCATCACGGCCACAAGCGGCATCGGGTCATGGTTGGGCCAAGACGCGCCATATTGCACCGAAGGCACTACGCTGCTTTTGTACACCGCGTGTGTGGCCGGGCTGTCGGCAAAAAACACGCCATCAAATTTGCCACGCTCCAGCGTGCGGGCCAGGTTTTGCCAATAGGCAAAGTCTTGCAGGCCGTCGAGCTGCTCGTCTTTCGGGTCGGCCCAGCCCAGGAGCGTGTGGGTGCAGGCTGTGTGGATCAGCATCTGCATCAAGTGCATTTTGTTCGACATGCGGCTTGTCTCTCTCGGGTCTTTTCTTATTTAACGAATCAGCGATCGCACATAGTCGTCGCCCAGGCCCACTTCGCGGCAGTGTTTGGCGTAACGGTCCAGGCGCAGGAACACATCGTCATAGTCGGTCGGGTTTCCCGCGTCATCCACATAAACGAGCGGGCCGTTCACATGGAACACCGCTGTCATGTGGCCCACATCGGGGTGGATGTACAGCGTGTGGATGTGGCCGGCCGGCTCGTAAGCGAAGCTGCCGGCGCGGGCCACCCAGTCGTGCTCGCGGTAACCCCAGGCGCCGTCGAGCGTCCAGGCGGTGACGGGCGACGCATGGCGGTGTCGCTGGATCGTGCCCTTGCCCTCGGCTTTCAAGATGCTGACCCAGCCGCCATTGGCCACGTCAAACAAGAGCGGGCGCACCTTGCCCATCTTGCCCAGCGCGTACCACTTGTTGTCCTCGACCATCACGTCGGGTTGGTACATTTCGGGCAGGGTGTAGGGGGAGTTGGGGATGTTGATCATGGCGCTTTGGCGCGGTCAGGCGCTGTCAAAAAGGGTTGGCTTGTACCGTCAAGATTTACAATGTCCGCAATAGTAATTAATTACTACTCATGAGTAAACAAGGGTTTACCCGAACACTCTGGGGTGCGTCATGCGCCCCGGCTCGTCGGCGAGCGGCCCCAGGCGGTTCTTTGGGAACTTGTCGGTCAAATACAGCGCGATGGCCGGCGACTCAAACACCGCCGCGCCTTCGCCTTCAATGGCCGACACCTTGCCGTGCGGGTGCGGGTTGGCGGCGTCCACCGCGCCCGTGCCGTCGCGGTGCCGCATGGAGACCCGCTTGGTCTGGTAAGGCGCTTCGAGCTCTTCGAGCAGAAAAATAAAACGCGACGAACGCGCCTTCGAGTGGTGGAACAACGTAATCATGGAGAGATGGCCTCGCGAAAAACTGTGGGGCACAAGCGGGAACTTTGGGACATGATCGAATTTGTGCAGAACATTTTGCCGCGAATCATGATTGCTATATTAAATATAGCATTTAGCGCAATATATACGTGGCCTAACTGCCATTTAGAATGAATTTTTTTTAAAAAACGCCCAATTTCATTCAATAATTAACACTCATATTAATTATTTACACACCCAGGAAACATGCCCATGTACCAGTTGATCAGCGCCACGCCCAGCCCCTACGCCCGCAAAGTGCGCATCGCGCTGCTGGAAAAACGCATCCCTTTCGAGCTGCGTACCGAAGTGCCGTGGGACAGCACCACCACCACGCCGCGCCACAACCCGCTGGAGAAGCTGCCCATCTTGCTGCTCGAAGACGGCAGCAGCGTTTACGAATCCAGCTACATCCTCGAATACCTGGAGCTGATGCACCCCGAGCCGCCGCTGCTGCCCAAAGACGTGGCAGGCCACCTTGCGGCCCGCAAACTCGAAGTCTTGTGCGACGGCATTTGTGACGCGGTGGTTCTCTCGCTGATGGAAAAGACCCGCGAAGCCGGTACAAGCCCGCCCTGGCTCGCCCGCCAGCGCCGCAAGATTGAAGGCGGCCTGGCTGAGATGGCCCGGCTGGTTTCAGGGCGGGAGTGGGCGGTGGGTGAATCGTTCACGCGAGGCGATATTGCTGTGGGCACTGCGACGGCTTATGTGTCGCTGCGGTTTGCGGAGTTGGCTTGGCGCAACCAGCACTCGGGGCTGGCGCAGTTTGCGGATCGGCTGGCGCAGAGGGATTCTTTCAAGCAGACGCTGCCCATGGCGCAGGTGATTTCGGATCGGGTGATGTAGGTCTTCGGGGTGAATGGGAAATCTCGACGGGGACATGTGGCTGGACGGGCTGATCTGCAATTGCCACTGTGGGCGACGGGAGGTCGATTGCCTATGGCAGAAACCAAGAAACCAATTGCTATTTCGGCTTGCGCGCGTAGTACCCACTTTCAAGGTAAAAACGAACGAAGCGGAGTGAGTTTGAGCGACGGCCCCATCGTTGCGTACTGCAGATGGTTGCCCGAAGGGCCTGCGACAGTTGAGCGCCAGCGGCGCTGCGGGGGTTCAGGCGGCCTCAACAGAGGGTGGCATCTAGTCTTTCCGGCCTCTAGTCCTCGTAAAACATAAACAGACAGCTACTATAACAATAGCAACTGAATTGAATCTGCGAGCTGGCAGTTGGCGAGGGGCAAATCAAACCAGCCCCGAATACGACCCGCCATCCAGCTGCAAATTCTGCCCCGTCATGAACCCGGCTTTGGCAGAACACAAAAACGCGCAGGCCTGGCCAAACTCTGCGGGGTCACCCAGGCGGTTCACGGGCAGCGTCTTGGCGATCTGGGCTCGGGCTTCGTCGCGTGTGATGCCTTGCGCCTGCATCATGCGCTGGGCCATGAACTCCTGGCGCGGGGTGTCGAAGCGCTCGGGCAGCAGCTGGTTGATGGTGACGTTGTCCACCACCGCCTCGCGTGCGAGCGCTTTGCTGACGGCCGTGAGCCCGGCGCGCGCTGCCGTGGAAAGGCCCATGGCCGCGTGCGGCGTCTTCACCATCGCCGAGGTGATGTTGACGATGCGCCCGAAGCCGCGCGCGCGCATGCCCGGCAGCACCGCGCGGATCAGCATCACGCCGGCGATGAGGTTGCTCTCCAGCGCACGCATCCACGCGGCGTGGTCCCAGTCGGCCAGTTGCCCAGGCGGCGGGCCGGCGTTGTTGTTGACCAGGATGTCGGGCTCGGGGCAGGCCGCCACCAGCGCGGCGCGGCCGGCTTCGCTGTCGAGGTCGGCGGCGACGGTATGTACTGCTGCACCGCTGCTTGTACGCAACGCGGCGGCGGCGGCTTCCAGCTTGGCGACGTCACGGCCGTTGAGCCAGACCTCGCAGCCTTCGGCGGTCAACGCTTGCGCGCAGGCCAGGCCGAGGCCCTGCGACGACGCGCAGACAAGGGCCTTGCGGCCGCGGATGCCCAGGTCCATGGGGACTCCTTCAGGGGTTCAGATCGATGGCCACCGACTTCAGCTCGGTAAAGCTTTCCACGCCCTCGCGGCCGTTCTCGCGGCCCCAGCCCGAGAGCTTCATGCCGCCGAAGGGCATCGCGCAATCCGGCGCGACGGGGGCGTTGACGCGGATGTTGCCCGCCTTCAGCCGCCGCGCCATGCGGTGCGCGCGGGTGAGGTCGCGCGTCCAGACGCTGGCCGACAGGCCGTAGGCCGTGTCGTTGCCGCGTGCGGCCAGCGTGTCGAGTTCCTCCTCGTCGCCGAAGGCGAAGGTGGACAGCACCGGGCCGAAGATCTCCTCGCGCACCATGGCCATGTCGGCGCGCGTGCGCGCCATCACGGTGGGCTGCATGAAGTAGCCGGCGCCGGGCAGGGCCGCGCCGCCGGTCAGCACCTCGGCGCCCTCGGCG
>JANLYO010000228.1:0-4811 GCA_031365665.1 Rhodoferax sp.
GTGCCCATCATGATGGTATAGCCGTCGGGCGCCGATTTGATGAGTTCGTTGGAGGCGATGATGCCGTCTGCGCCGGGTTTGTTTTCAATCACCACGGTTTGTTTGAGTTGCGCCTCCAGGCCTTTGCCAACGATGCGCGCCATCACGTCGGCCGCGCCACCGGGTGCGAAGGGCACGATCAGGCGCACGGGTTTGGCCGGGAAAGCCTGCGCCCAAGCCAAGGGCGCGGCCAGTGAAGCCGACGCTGTGCCTATCGTGCTTATCCATTGCAGGGCGCGGCGGCGGCTGGGTCGGTGGAAATTGGGGGTATTCATGGTGTCTCCTTGTGTGTCAATGTGAATCCAAGAGCATCGCGGCGCCTTTTTCGGCAATCATCAAGGTAGGCGTTGCGGTGTTGCCGGAGACCAGGCTGGGCATGACCGAGGCGTCAATCACCCGCAGTTTGTGCACGCCCATCACTCTCAATTGGGTGTCCACCACGGCCATGGGATCGCCCGAACACCCCATTTTGGCTGTGCCCACCGGGTGGAAGATGCTCACGCCGGTTGCGCGGGCCACGGCGATCAGGCCCGCCTCGTCATTGTCCGGCACGCCGGTGCCCGCCCATATCTCTTGCGGCCGGTGATGGCGCAGGGCGGGCTGGTTCATGATGCGCCGGGTCAGGCGAATGGCATTGGCGGCCACCTGCTGGTCGCGCTCAGTCGTGAGGTAATTGGCCTGAATGTGGGGCGCGGCGGTCGGGTGTTTGCCCGCCAGCCGCAGTTGACCCCGGCTGCTGGGGCGCAGGTCGTAACTGATCAGGGTCAGGCCGGGAAATGGGTCAAATGGCGCTTGGAAACTGTCACGCGAGAACGCCAGCACGTTGAAGCCGATGTCTGCACGATCAAGCACGGGCGATGATTTGGCGAACAGGCCGAGCTGGCAGGGCGCCATGGTCAGGGGGCCGCGACTCAACAAGGCAAACTGAGCGGCCATGCGCAGTTTGGCCCAGTTGGAGGCCATGTGGGCGTTGAGCGTGTCGGCATTGCTGATCCGGTAACGCATGCCGATCTGCAAATGGTCTTGCAGATTGGCACCGACGCCGGGGCGGTTGGCAACGACAGGAATGCCGTGGTACGCCAGGTGCGCGCCAGGGCCAATGCCAGAGCGCATCAGGATTTGCGGTGAACCCAGCGCGCCAGCGGCGAGCACCACTTCTTTGGCCGCGTACGCAGCGACAGGGGTGCTGCCGGGGTCTGACGCGTCCTGCCAGACCACACCCACGGCACCTTGTCCTTCGCCTTGCCCTCCCATGAGCACGCGGTCAACCAGCGCATGGGTTTGCACAGTCAAGTTGGGGCGATTTAAAACGGGCTTCAGGAACGCGTCATAAGCGCTCCAGCGGCGGCCATGCTTCTGGTTGACGTGGATCAGGCCCACACCCAGGTTGTCGCCGGTGTTGAAGTCGTCAGTGGCGGGAATGCCGGCCTGCACGGCGGCATCGCGCACCGCGAACTGCACGGGCCAGGCCGTGCGGGGCGCGTCTACCCGCCATTCGCCGCCGACATGGTGCATCGCGCTGAACCCGCCAAAATAGTCCTCATGGTGTTTGAAGTGGGGCAGGACCTTGTCCCACCCCCAGCCTTCGAGCCCCAGGTCGCGCCAGCCGTCGTAGTCGGCGGCCTGGCCGCGGATGGCGACCATGCCATTGATCGCTGTCGAGCCGCCCAGCACCTTGCCGCGCGGGTGCTTCACACTGCGGCCATTGAGGCCAGGTTCCGGGGCACCGGTCAAACACCAATCCGACGCGGGGTTGCCAATCGTGTAGCGGTAACCCACTGGAATTTTGAACCAAAGGCTGTCACTTTTGCCACCCGCTTCAAGCAGCAAGACCCGATGCGCCGGGTTGGCGGATAGGCGGTTGGCGAGCAGGCAGCCCGCCGCGCCGCCTCCGACCACGATGTAGTCGAACGACGGTGTCATGCCGCCGCACCTGTCGGTCGATGGTCGATCGGGTCAGGCAATGACCTACTGCTTTTGAATGCCTGCACGTTTGACCAGCGCTCCCCACGCATCAAAGGCCTGCCGCGTTACGGCAGCAAGCTCCTGGGGGCTTGAGCTTTCGGCGGTATAGGCGCCCAGGGCATAGTTTTCCTTCACGGAAGTCTGGCCAATGGCGGTGGCCAAGGCCGCGTTGAGTTTGCGCACGACATCCGGGCTCATGCCAGCAGGGCCGTACCAACCCAGAAAACTGACAATGTCGATGTCTTTGACGCCCTGCTCTGCAAACGTTGGCACGTCTGGCAGGAAAGGCCAGCGCGACGGGGCGGCTACGGCGAAGAGTTTCACTTTGCCGCTTTTGGCGTTGTTGATGGCAGATGGGGCCGCGTCAAACGCCATCTGGATGCGGTTCTCTTGCAAATCTGCCGAGAGATCAGCGCTGCCGCGATAAGGCACATGGGTCAGTTCGATGCCACTGTTTTTCGCAAACACGTCACCAAAGATGTGGGCCGAGGTGCCAATGCCAAAGGAGCCAAAACTCAGCTTGCCTGGATTGGCCTTGCCATAGGCAATGAGCTCTTTGACGTCTTTGACGCCCAGCGCGTTGTTCACCACCAGCGCCAATGGGCCACGTGCGCCCATGGTGATCGGGGTGAACTCTTTCATCGGGTCAAAGGTGGCTGCGGTCAGCGTGTGCGGAATTTGCGCCATGGTGCTCGATGCACTGTAAAAAATGGTGTGGCCATCGGGCGCGGACTTCAACACCTCCTGTGCGGCGATCAAGGTGCCTGCGCCCGGCCGGTTGTCAATCACGACGGGCACACCCAGCAACTCCGAGAGTTTGGGGGTGACAGCACGGGCCTGCGCGTCAACGCCAATGCCGGCTGGGAAGGCGACGACGACGCGAATGGCTTTTCCCTTGATGGGGAATTCCTGTGCGATCACAGCCGATGTGGCCGCCAGCGCAGCCAGCACCAACATCGCGATCAAAGGTCGGATGAACAGAGTTTTCATGGTTTGCTCCTTGTTGAATGAAATTGAAACTTGTGGACTATCGGACGAGAACTGCTCCGGTGGCGGTTGAACCGACATTGCGACGGTAGATTTGCAGCCAACCGCTGTCAAACTGGGGTTTCGGGGGCGTCCAAGCGGCGCGCCGCCGGTCCATTTCTGCCGGTGAAATTTGCAGCTCGCACAGTCGCTGGTCCAGGTCGACCGTCACGTTGTCTCCGTTAACCACAAGTGCCAACGGGCCGCCAATCGCGGCTTCAGGGGATATCTCGGCGACCACCAAACCCTTGCAAACCAAACCTGACAAATGCCCGTCGGTTAGCAGTGCCGCGCTGTCGCCCAGGCCCGCACCATCGAGCGCAAATACGACCCGTGAAGCACCGCCCCCCATGGCAGGCCCGCCTTTGGCGCCCGCGCCGCGCATGACAAGGACGTGGCCCGGCTGGATCTCGCCGGATTTGATCGCAGCCACGGCGGCATCCGAGGTGTCAAAACAGATGGCTGGGCCGGTGAAGCGCCGGGTTTTGCGTTCCACAATCCCCGTCTTGACAATGCCGGTGTCCGGGCACAGGTTGCCGCGCAGGACAACGATGGCGGGCAGTTTGGCGAAAGGCTGGTTCATGGCGCGGATGGTCTGCATGTCGCGCGGTTCAAAGGCGTCAAGCTCTTCACCGAGCGTGCGGCCAGAAACACTCAAGGCCTGGCTGGCCAGCAAAGGCTGCAACTGTTTCAGCACACCGCGCGCGCCGCCTGCCGCTTCAAAGGCTTCGATGGTGTGATCTCCCACCGGACGCACCCCAGCGACCACGGGTGTGGAAGAGGCGAAGGTTTCGAACAGGCCGTAAACATCAACGTCGCTGCAGGCTTCGGTCGCCACAGCCTGCAGATGTTTGACGCAATTGACCGAGCCGCCCACCGCCAGCACCGCGCGCACGGCATTGGCAAAGGCGCCGGGCGTGAGGATGTCGCGTGGTTTCAGATCAGCCCAGACCATCTCGACAATGCGTTTCCCGGCAGCCCGCACGTCGGCCATCATCTTGGGGCTCATCGCCGCCACCGGGGCGCTGCCCGGCAGCGCCATGCCGAGCGCTTCACACACGATGTGCATTGAATTGGCGGTGCCCATGCCGGAACACACGCCCGGCGAGCGGATCGCCTCGCGGCTCATGCCGACCACGGTGTCCACGTCCATCGCGCCCGTCACCACATGCATGGAGCCGATGAAAACTTCCTCGATATCGCAGTGATGGCCCTTATATTCACCACTGGCCTGGTAGCCGCACGGCACGACAATGGTCGGAATGTTCAGCCGCGCGGCCGCCATCAATTGCCCCGGCACGGTTTTGTCGCAGGAGGTCAGGCAGACCATACCGTCAAGCTGGGCGCCTTCCACCGCCACTTCAATGTCATTGGTCACCAGGTCGCGCGCACCCAGCATGTAGGCGCCACGTGCGCCGGCGCCAGTGATGAAGTCGCTCGGCGCGGCGGTGCGGATCTCGAACGGAAGGGCACCTGCATCGCGAATCGCCTGTTTGACCTCGGCGGCGACTTTGTCCAGATGGCTGTAACAGCTGGCCAGCTCGCTGCTGGAGTTGACCACGGCGATTTTGGGCTTTTCACAGTCTTCTTCCCTGAGGCCCAACGCCTGCCATTGCGCGTTGCGCACCGACCAGAGATAAGACCCTCTGGGGAAATTGCTGCGTAGTTTTCTGTGTGTTGTCATGTCGATTTCACGATTCGTTGCGCCGGGTAACGGTGACGATGCCGTTGGTGGCATCCACCTTGACCCAGTCGCCGGTTTTGATCACCTGGAGCGGGTC
>JANLYO010000230.1:0-33096 GCA_031365665.1 Rhodoferax sp.
GGATCGGGCTTTGGGGCAGGGCGACAAACGTGTGGCCGACAGCTCCGGCGCCTACAACGGCCTGTGGGGCCGTGGCCCGCAACTTTTTTTCCTGGATGGCGTGCCGGCACAAGGGAAAACCGCTGAGGAGGTGGAAAAAGCACTGCTGGAGCAGGTCGCCAAAGTGGCGCGTGAAGGCGTCAGCGAAGCCGAGCTGAACCGCGTCAAAACCCAGTGGGTGGCCAGCGAAGTCTACAAACTTGACTCGGTGTTCAACCAGGCGCGCACCTTGGGTGTTTATTGGATACAGGGGCAGCCTTTGGATGCCGGTGAGCGCCTCATTGCCCGCTTGCGTGCCGTCAGCGCACAACAAGTCCAGCAGGTGGCGCAAAAATACTTTGCCGACGACCAGTTGACCATTGCCACCCTGCGGCCGCAGGCGCTTGATAAAACCCGCAAACCGCGCGCATCGGCCCCTGGCGCGAGGCATTGATTCCATGACTACGATTAAAAAAATAGCTGTTTGCGTTTTAGTTTCTTGCCCTGGTTTGCTTTTAATGCCGTCTATTGCGGCGGCGGGCATCCCCGTCGTTCAATGGACCCAGAGCTCAGGCACACGCATTTATCTGGTCGAAAGCCCGAATATTCCGATGGTCGATGTGCGCATCGAATTCGACGCCGGTTCGCGCCGTGACCCGTTGGGCCAAGAGGGCCTGGCCAGTGTCACAGCGGGTTTGCTCGGCCAGGGCGCGCGGGCCAGCGGCACAAGCCCGGCGCTGGATGAAAACGCCTTGGGTGAGGCCTGGGCCGATCTGGGCGCATCCTTTGGCGCCAGCGCCAGCACGGACCGCATGGGTTTTTCGCTGCGCTCTTTGACCTACCCCGAGTTATTGCCCAAAGCGGTGGCGTTAGCGGCCCGATTGATCGGCGAGCCGTCCTTCCCGCCAGACATCTGGCAGCGCAACCGCGAACGCATCGCCGCCAGCATCAAGGAGGCGAATACGCGCCCAGCCACCCTGGCCGGGCGGGCCTTTTCAAAAGCCGTGTATGGCGGCCACCCTTACGGACGCGAGGTGACCGAAGCATCACTGGCCGCCATCTCGCTGGACGACATGAAGAACCTGCACGCCAGCATGGTCGCCCCGTGCCGCGCGGTGGTGACGATTGTGGGTGCCGTGACACGCGCCCAGGCCGATGCGATGGTGACGCTGCTCTTCGCCAAGGTGAAGCCCTTGCCCTCGATGTCCGCCCAAACTACGCTCGGCACCATCTGCCCGGCCTGGGCAGCCGTGCCCGAAGTTGCGCCGCTGGCCCAAAGTGTCGAAGAAAAAATTGCCTTTGATTCAGCCCAGGCCCATGTGCTGATCGGCCAACCGGGCTTTAGACGTGATGACCCGGATTTTTTTGCGCTTACCGTGGGCAATTACATTTTGGGCGGTGGCGGTTTTGTTTCGCGCCTGTACGCGGAAGTGCGCGAAAAACGCGGCCTGAGTTACAGCGTTTACAGCTACTTCTCGCCTGCCTTGCATGCCGGCGCGTTCACGCTCGGCCTGCAAACCCGCCCTGACCAGGCCAACCAGGCAGTGCAGGTTTCACGCGAGGTCTTGGCCAAATTTGTCGCCGAAGGCCCCACCGCAGCCGAGCTGCAAGGCGCCAAAGACAACCTCATCGGCGGTTTTGCGCTGCGCATCGACACCAACGCAAAACTGCTGGACAACGTCGCCAACATTGGCTGGTACCAGTTGCCCCTGGACTACCTCGACACCTGGACGCAGGCTGTGGAAAAGGTGACGCTGGCCGACATCAAAGCGGCCTTTGTGCGCAAACTGCAGCCAGACAAAATGGTGACGGTGGTGGTGGGGGGCGGGTCCTGAACCGCGTTACGGCGGGCTGATTGAATTCCTGACTCGCCCAGAACGGGCATGAATCGTATCCTAAATGATACAATTCTCTCAAGATGGTCACCATCCACACAACAGAAAACTTCGACGATTGGTTTTCGGGGTTGAAGGACAAGCAGGCCGCGCGACGCATCCAGGCGCGCTTTGACCGCGCAGAGGACGGCAATTTTGGCGATTCCGAGCAGGTCGGCGGGGGGGTTATGAGATGCGCATTCATGTGGGGTCAGGCTACCGCGTTTATTTCACCCAGCGCGGCATGGACATCGTGATTTTGCTCGCAGGCGGTGATAAATCAACGCAATCGAAAGACATCAAAGGCGCACTGAAAATTGCGCGGCAAATTTGAAAGGCAGACATGGCAAACATTGCAAAAGTCAAACTTCGCAAATGGGACAGTGCCGCCTATCTCACGACAGACGGCGATATGGCGCACTTCCTGCAGGCTTGCTTTGACGAAGCAGGGGATGACGCAGCCTTCATTGTCAAGGCACTGGGCACCATTGCCCGTGCCAAGGGAATGACGCAACTTTCAAAAGAAACCGGACTTGGCCGGGAAAGTCTTTACAAGGCGCTTTCAGGTGAAGGCAATCCAAGTTTTGCGACCATCCTTAAAGTGGTTGCGGCACTTGGCATTAAATTGAACGCAGAAGCCGTACATGCGTGATTTGCCCAAGCGCAGCGACGTGCAAGAAAAGCGCAGTGTGGCTGGGAAAGCTCAAGACATCCGCCCGGTTGGTGCAAAAGCCCACGAAATCCGCATCATCGGCGGCTTGTGGAAACGCAGCAAACTCAAGGTGGTGGACAGGCCTGGCCTGCGCCCTACGCCGGATCGGGTGCGTGAGACCCTGTTTAACTGGTTGGGGCGTGACCTGAGCGGCTGGCAATGTGTGGACGTATTTGCGGGCACCGGTGCGCTGGGGTTTGAAGCGGCCTCACGCGGCGCAAAAAACGTGCGGCTTGTGGAGAGTGACAAAACGCTGGTTGCCATGCTGGAGCAGGTCAAGGCGCAGTTGAAAGCCGATGCCGCTCAGGTGCTGCGCGGTGATGGTGTCGGTGTGCTCAAAACCCAGAGCGAGGCCAGTGTTGACCTGATCTTCATTGACCCGCCCTTTGACTCGCAACTTTTTGGGCCCGCCTTGCTGGCGGCTGGGCGGGCTGTGGCGCCGGAAGGGTTTGTGTATCTGGAAGCGCCTGTGAAGTGGACAGATGAACAGCTTTTACCCTTTAGTTTGTTGGTTCACCGCCATTTGAAAGCCGGGGCAGTCCACGCACATTTGCTCAAGCGCGCTGCATAATGCCGCGCATGGGCCAGCCTTGGCCGCAACCTAGGAAACTACCATGAGCAATAGCGTGCTTGCCGTCTATCCTGGCACTTTTGATCCGCTTACGCGGGGGCATGAAGACGTGGTGCGCCGCGCGCTACAGCTGTTTGACCGCGTCATCGTCGCCGTGGCGGCGGGGCACCACAAGAAAAACGCGCTTTTCAACTTAGATGAGCGCCTGGCCATGGTGCGTGAAGTGGCGCAGGGCAACCCGCAGATTGAGGTGGACAGCTACAACGGCCTCCTGCGCGATTTTGTCGTGGCCAAAGGTGCCAAAGCCGTGGTGCGGGGCCTGCGTGCAGTGACTGACTTTGACTACGAATTCCAACTCGCGGGCATGAACCGCAGCCTGATGCCGGATGTGGAAACCGTCTTTCTGACGCCCAGCGACAAGTACCAGTTTGTCAGCAGCACCTTCGTTCGCGAGATCGCCGTCTTGGGCGGTGAGGTGGAAAAATTTGTCTCACCCTCGGTGTACCGCCGGTTGATGGACAAGGTGGAGACACTGCCCAAAGACTGATTCCATTTCCAAATCATCCGTGCAGCTCGTTGCACCTCCTGGCCGTGCTGTACCACTGTCGCCGCCGGCGCGCCTACGCCACGAATGATGTAGAAATGGAATAAGGGTTGAAATAGATGTGCTATATAATAAATAGCAAACTATTTATATATCACGTGACTCAGCGGCCTAAAATTTTTAAAATTTTGTTGGCGAGAGATAAAATTAATATGGAAGTTAATTTGTAATTCACATCTTGCCGGGCGGGTCGCGGTGTCGTGACGTCATGGCCTTCCACCCAAATTTTTGAGCCAGGCCAGCAAGGCGGCGTTCACCTCGGCGGGCCGCTCCATCGTCAGCATGTGGCCGCAGTTGGCAATGCACGTGAATTCGGCATCCGGCACCAGCGCCGCTATTTCTTCGGAACATTCCGGTGGCACCAGTTGATCCGAGTCGCCGCACAAGACCAGCGTGGGGCAGCGCAACTGTGGCAGATGCAAACGCGCATCGGGCCGGGCCATGACGGCGCGGTTTTGCTGGATGAGTTGGGCCGCGCCCGCTTGCAGCACAAAGTCGATGTAGGTTTGGGTGAGCACGGCATCTTTTGATCGGCTCGGGTGGAACGCCATCGGCAGGTTGAAGCGAAGCACCTCTTCGGCGCGGCCTTGCTCAAAAAGGAGGATGGCGGCTTCGCGCAACTGCTGCATCTCGGGTGTGTCTGGCCGGGCGCTGGTGCCCAGCAGCGCGAGGCCTTTGACGCGCTCTGGGGACTGGCGCGCCACCTCCATCGCCAACATGCCGCCCATCGAAGCGCCACACAGAATCAGCTCGCCTGCGTGTTCCGCCAGGAGCGCCGCTGCCATCGTCTCCAGCCTGTCAAACCGCGTGTGAACGTCGGTCACCACAGGGCTCAACCTCGATGAAAGCGGGGTGGAAAGCGCCGTGGGTACGGGAGAATTAAACGCAGCAAGCTGGCGCTGCCACATCACATGGTTGCAGGCCAGGCCAGGCAGGAGGAGGAGTTGGGGCATAGCGGCGAGTGTTCAATGGATGGCGCGCGTTGGGGCCGCAGCGTCAGCATGAATTTGTTCAAACCAGTCGCGCTGGGCGTGGCTGCCGCCTATCGCGATGAGCCGGGGCAGCGCCTGCGCCAGGTGTTGGGCGGCGCGCGCCTTGTCGCCCCGGGCATGGGCAAGCAAGCCGCGCGCGGCGGGCGCGGCCACTTGTTGCCAGACAGGATCACGCTGTGCGCTCGCCTGTGCGTGGGTGTCGATGTTGCGCATCAACACGTCGGCCTCCGGTTTGCCCGCGCGGGCCAGCCCGTAGAGGTAGTGCAGGTCGAGAAAGGGCGATAGCTGGTCTTGGGTGTGCGGTATGAGGAAACTCGCCACGTCCTGCCAGCGTGCGCCACCCGGCCCGCCCACATCTACGCCGCGCAATTCGAGGCGCGACAACAGCGAGATGGCGTTCACCTGGTCTTGTGAATAGGTTTTGACGACACCCCAAACCTGTTCGTCAAACAGGCGCAGGGCGTCGTCGTGGTGTTTGAGTTCAATGGCGAAAAGCGCCTGGTGCCACCAGTTGTGGGTCACCATGAAGGAGTTCAGGTCGGTCCAGGTGGGGCTCATCGCCTGCATGAAAGAGTGGCCCTCGCGCACGCGCCCCTGCGTCAGCATCACATGGGCGACAGCGTGTTGCGCCCAGGGCTCTTTTTGGCACATGTGGATGCCCTTTCGGGCGGCCTGCTCGGCCAGATCGAGCTGATGGCATTGTTCATAACCAAAGGCCAACATGCCGTAAAAGTAGGGCACATCGGCTGCCCGCGCCTGTGCCGCCAGCGCCAGGCGCAGCATGGCCGCAGAATCGCCCTGGTTGAAGCAGTGGTACTGGCCGATTTTGAGCGAGACCAGATCACGCGGGAACTCTTCTGCCTGCTCGGCGTGGAGCGCGCGCGCGCGGGCGATGTCGCCTGCCGCCCAGGCGGCCACGGCGGCGACAAAGCGGCGCTCACGCGGGGTGACTTGGGTGTCTGCGGCAAGGGCCGCCTGCGCGCGGTGCAGAAAGGGCGCAGCGGCGTAGCTGGCGTCTCTCGACTCAGCAAAAAGTTGCAACGCCGCGCAACAGGCTTGCACGATGGCGCTGTGGTCTGTCGCTGCGACTTGGAACACGTTGACGCAGCGCGCCTCGCAGGCGATCACACCTTCGACAAAATCGTTCAACGCCGCCAGGCTGCTGGCGTTCTGCAAAGTGACCGGGTTGCCCAGGCTGTCGGTCGGCATGTTGCGGCTCCTTGCGTCGAATGCACAGGCAAAGAACGGCGAATGCGCGGGGCGGGCGGCCTAATGGGGCAGCGCTGCAGGCACACTTGGCCAGGGCCGCTGCGCGCCGCGCAGCAACTCATAGGCGCGCGAGAGGCGCAACACGCCCAGGTCGTCAAAACGCTGCCCGGCAATCTGCAAACCGATGGGCAAACCGCTGGCGGTGTAGCCGCAGTTGATCGACGCGGCGGGCTGCTCCGACATGTTGTAGGGCACCGTGAAGCCGATGTGTTCGAGCCCGTGCAGGGGGTCGTTGGTGGGCGAGGGCAACTCAGCGGCAAAGGCAGAATTGGGCGAGGTCGGCGAGATCACGAAATCAAACGCGCTACAGGCCTTCACGCTGGCGACGCGCACAGCATATGGCTGGCTGCTGGCCACAAACACCTGCTGGGCGCTGAGGCTGCTGGCGCTGTCGGCCCACTGGCGGATGTAGGGCAGCACTTTGTCGCGTTGCAAGGCGGGCAGTGCGTTCAGGTCGATGTAGGAGCGCATGCGCCAGTTGTAGTCCAGGCCATCCAGCATGTCTTGGGTCATGAAGGGGCGCATCGGGGTGACGATGGCCCCGGCGGCCTCAAATGCCCGCGCGGCAGCTTCTACGGCAGCGCGTATCTCGGGCGTGACCGCGAGGCCACAACCGGCCTCCACGAGCAGGCCAATTTTGAGGCCGCGCAACATCGCAGTGCCCTGGTCGATGTCGCTCCACGCGATGTCCTGGTAGGGCAAGCTCATGCTGTCGCGCGCATCCGGCAGCGACAGCACCTGCATCATCAGGGCCGAGTCGGCCACGCTGCGCGTCATGGGGCCGGCCGCGCGGCCCGTGTAGGGCGGGTCAATCGGGATGCGGCCCAGGCTGGGCTTCAGGCTGTAAATGCCGCACCAGCCCGCAGGCAGGCGCAGCGAGCCGCCGATGTCGGTGCCGATATGCAGCGGGCCATAACCCGCCGCAGCGGCGGCACCGGCACCTGCGCTGGAGCCGCCAGGGCCTTTGCTCAGGTTCCAGGGATTGCGCGCCAGCGCATGGAAAGTCGAGAGACCCGAGGACAACATGCCGTAATCGGGCATGGTGGTTTTGCTGACCATTACCGCCCCGGCTTCGCGCATGCGGGCGGCGGGCGGAGCGTCTGCCAGAGCGGGCGTGAGCGGCACGGCGGCGGTGCCCAGCGGCGTGGCGTCGCCTTGGGTGGCGATGTTGTCTTTGATGGTGACGGGCACGCCATCCAGCGGGCCACAGGGCGCGTTTTTCAGCCAGCGCGCCTCGGACGCTTTGGCCTGCGCCAGAGCAGCTTCAGGCCGCAGCAGCCAGGTCGCGTGGATGTGCGGCTCCCAGCGCTTGATGTGGCTCAGCACCGCCTCGGTGACTTCCACAGGCGAGAGTGCGTGGGAGCGGTACGCGCGCAGCAGTTCCTGCGCGCTTAGGTCATGCAAGGGCGTCAACTTGAATATTTTTTTGTAGGGCCGCCCCAAGAAAAAATGCGGCCCCCCGAACAAGCGAAGCGCAGGGCATGCCTGCTTTTTGGGGCAGGGAGCGACACGCAGTGCGCAACCGCGGGGGCCACATCTTTATGACCAATGCAAGGCCGCCAGATCGTTGGCAAAAATCGGCATGTCTTTCCACAGGCCCTTGAGGTTCTTGTTGTGCAATGAAATCCACTGCGGTTGGTACAAAAACCCGTGCACGGCCTCGTTGGCCAGCATGCGCTGGGCATCGCCCAAAAGTTTGGCGCGATCCGCCGGGCGCGGGGAATTTTTGATCTTGTCGAACAGGGTGTTGAACGCGGCGGACTCGTAGTTCCAGTAGTAGTCTTTCTTGGCGAAGTTGCCCAAATCGAAGGGCTCGACGTGCGAGATGATGGTGAGGTCGTAATTCTTGTTGGTGTAGGTCCCGCTCAACCACTGCGCCCACTCGACGTTTTCAATCTTGGCGATGATGCCGACCTTGGCCAACTGTGCCGCGATCACCTCGCCGCCCTGGCGTGCGTAGGGCGGGGGAGGCAGCGTCAGCGTGAGGTTCAACGGGGTTTTGATGCCGGCTTCACTCAGCAGGGCTTTGGCCTTGTCGATGTTGAACGGGTTGACGCCCGTGGTGTCCACATAACCGAAGCCGCCCGGCACGTAATGGCTGCCGATGGGCGCGCCATAACCGTCGCCCGCGCCTTCGATCACGGCTTTGCGGTCGATGGCGGCGGCAATCGCACGGCGCACACGCACATCGTCCAGCGGTTTCTTTTTGTTGTTGATGGCCAGGATGGTTTTGGCCCGCGAGCCGCTCACCAGCACCTGGAACTTGGGGTTGTTTTTGAACTGCGCAACGCTTCTGGGCGTGACGCGGGGGAAGGCGTCGACGTCGCCCGCCAAGAGCGCCGCCACTTGCGCCGCCGGGTCGCTGATGAAGCGGAAGGTGACTTTTTTGAGCTTGACCTGCGCTGTGTTGCGGTAGCCGTCCCATTTGGACAACACGACGGAGGAGCCTTTGTTCCAAACATCGAGTTTGTAGGGGCCGGTGCCGTTGGGTTTGGTGGCATTGGTCTCGACCGATTTGGGCTCGACGATGATGGCCGTGGCCTGGCCCATGAAGAAGAGGAAATCAGGGTCAAGCTCTTTGTTGATGACCACCAACGTGTGCTCGTCGATGGCCGCCACACTCTCCATGGTGGTGAAGGTGCGTTTGTCTTTGTTGGTGCTTTTTTCACCTGCGGCGCGTTCGAAGGAATACTTCACGGCGACCGCGTTGAAGGGCTCGCCATTCTGGAACTTCACGCCTTTGCGCAGGGTGAAGGTGTAGGTTTTCAGGTCAGGCGAGATCTCCCACTTTTCAGCCAGCAGCGGCGATACGGTGCCATCGCTGTTGATCTTGGTCAGGGTCTCGAAGATGTTGTAGTGCGTGATCTCGGCGATGCTCGACGCGGCACCGCCGGTGGGATCCAGGCCCGGCGAGGGCTCCAGCGTCATGCCGATGACAGCGGAATCCTTTTTGCTTTGGGCAAGCGAATCAAAGGGCAGTGTGGCCAGCGCGCTGCTGACAGCAGAAGTGGCGATGGCATGGCGGCGATTGATCATGAATTGACTCCAAGTGAACGTAGTCAAACGATATCACCAATTTTGATTTATCGATCAGGGTAGACGGGCATTGCTCCTGTCGGTTGAAAGAGGCGGAGGCGCAAAGCGACGCTCTTTTTTTGACAGGGGATTTGTATTTATTTTGAATTTCAAAAATAAAATAGATTAAAATTAGATCAATTTAATATTGATAATAATAGCAATATATTAAATAAATGCGTGACCTAGAATCCGAAGTTTTATTTGCAAATTTGTTGCAAATAAAATTGTATTGAGTTTATGAAGTTAAAAACTTCGCACTCAACCAGCGCAGCAGTTCGCGTTGGTCTGCCGCAGTGGCTCGGCGCACCTGCACCAGCAGTTTTGCCAGATCGGGCCGCTGCAAAGTGATGTTGGCGGCGCCTTCGTTGCAGACCGAGCAAATGGCTTTCAGATTGGACGCTTCGTCGCTGCCACCCAGGCTTTTGTCAATCACGTGCCCAATGTGCAACCGTGTTGTGCGGCTCGGGTCGTAGGGGTGGGGCTCGCCCGCCACCGCACCGCACATCTGACAGGTGAAGCCGTTACGGTCGAGTACAAAAGCACGCGTTTCCTTCGATATGGCGCGTGCGAAGGCGGGCTGCGGCTTGGCTGACTCCAGCAGGTAGTCACCGGGCTTCAAGTTGGCTCGGTCATTGTGGGTGAGGATTTGATAACCCTCTTCTGTACGTAACTCACGCACGCGGCGCGCCCACTCGCTGGTGTCGCCAGCCACGGTTCGCAGCTCACCCGAGTCCATCACCCGGTTGAGGTTGGCAAGGAAGTGCTCACGCAACTTGGCTCGGGCGCCCTTGGGCACCGGCGTGGGCATTGAGGCAGGTTTGTCCTGCGCCATCAGGCCGCCAGCTTCATCTGGCGCTGGGAGGCAGCCGTTTCAATCGCTTCAACAATGCGCTGGGCGACAGCGTGTGCCACTGGCGGCGGAAAGGCATTGCCGACCTGCCGGTAGGCCGGCGTTTTTTTACCGGCAAACTGCCAGTCATCCGGAAAACCCTGGACGCGTGCGCACATGCGCACCGTGAGTCGGGGCGCGCCTTCAAAATCTGCTGCGGGTGCTTCGTTTGCCAAACCTCGCCCGTCCACCCCTAGAGCGGCCCAGGCGGCGCGGGAGCGGGTGGGGCCCAGGTCTGGGCCGCCATGTTTTTTGCTGCCACCGACCAAGGTGGGTGCGATGGCACACGCCTCATCGCGCCAAGCGTCCGCAGCGCGCCAGCCCTTGGCTTGCATCAAATCATGCAGCAACTCACCGACGCTGGGCGGTCGGGGCAATTGCGGGGCGGGCCAACTGAAAAAGGGTGCGATCTCCTTGCGCAAAGCAACGCAGATCACCCGCGGGCGCAACTGGCTGACGCCGTGGTCTACCGCGTTGAGCAAATGCCAATCGGCCCAGTAGCCCAGCGCATTGAGCTGCTGGACGATTTTTTGACGGTAGTCAGTAAAAACTGCGTCCATCAAACCCCGCACGTTCTCCAGCATGACGGCCTGAGGACGGGTTTCGTCCACCACCCGAATGGCTTGTGGAAACATGTCGCGCTCGTCGTTGGCGCCCAGTTGTTTGCCGGCTTTGGAAAATGGCGGGCAGGGAACACCACCCGCCACCAGATCAATGCCTTGAAAGGGCCGTGCATCAAATTGGCTGAGGTCGCCCTCGACCACATGCCAATGCGGCCGGTTGAGCCGCAGCGTCGCACAGGCGGCGGCATCAATCTCGACCAGCGCCTCGTGTTCAAAACCGGCGCGTTCAAGCCCCAAAGCCTGCCCACCGGCACCTGCGCACAGCTCAAGAGAATTCAGGGTTGACGGTTTAACCAATTTCACGGTGTCTATCTGGGGTTATATACAGTGCCATTATGTACCAAATGGCAAGCGACGAGGTGTTCGCCAATCAGCGGGACAAGTTCGGGGCGGCTGGCGTCGCACTGGGGGGTGGCCAGGGGGCAGCGCGACGCGTAGGGGCAGGCGCTTGGCGGGTGCTGGCGCGGCGCGATCTGGGTGGTACGCCTGCGCGGCTGCCCGGGGGCGGCGGGTTCCATGCGTGGCACGGCGTCCAGCAGCGCGCGGGTGTAGGGGTGGGCGGCATTTCGAAACAGCGTCTCAGGTGAACCCTGCTCGACGATGCGGCCTTGGTAGATCACCGCGACCTCATCACACAGATGGTTGACCACCGCGAGGTCGTGGCTGATGAGCAGGTAAGTGACGTCAAACTGCTGCTGCAGGTCTTGCATCAGGTTCAGCACCTGGGCCTGCACGGAGACATCGAGCGCACTCACCGGCTCGTCGGCGACGATCAATTTGGGCCGGGTGATCAAGGCCCGCGCTATGGCGATGCGCTGGCGCTGGCCGCCAGAGAATTCGTGCGGGTATTTGTCGAGATCTGGCGTGCGCAGGCCCACCGAGGCGAGTACCAGGGCGGCCTGCTCGCGCATGTCAGCTGCGCTGGTTTTACCTAGCGCTGCGAGGGGTTCGCAGACGATTTTTTCGATGGTCTGACGTGGATCGAGCGAGCCGTAGGGGTCTTGAAACACCATTTGAAAATCCCGGCGGGAGGCCCGCAGTGCCGCAGCATCGAGCGCGCCCATGTTTTGGCCCAGCAAATGCACACTGCCGCTGGTCGGCTTCTCAAGAGACATCACCAAACGGGCCAGTGTGGACTTGCCCGAACCCGATTCACCGACCACACCCAGGCTCTTGCCGCTGTGGATGCTGAGGCTGACGCCTTGCAGCGCGTGCACCAGCGGCGGTTTTTCCCACAGGCGCTCGCGCGGCAGGGTGTAGGTGCGCGTGACCTGCCCGACCTGTAGCAAGGGGGGCGTCATGCGGTTTGGCTTTCGGCGGCGGAGGCGGTCTCAAACTGCAGAGCGACTTCGTCAAGCCGGATGCAACTGGCGCTGTGTTGCTGGCCCAGATCGATCGCAGTAGGGCGCTGGTTCGCGCAGTCGCTTATGGCAAAGCCGCAGCGGTCGGCAAACGGACAACCCACTGGCAGATCCGCCAGCTCGGGCACGCTGCCTGGAATGGTGGTCAAACGCGCGCCGCGGGCTGCGCCCAAGCGTGGACGCGCGCCAAACAGCCCGCGTGTGTAAGGGTGGGCACGCGCTGAAAAGATGCGCTCAGTGGGGCCGCTTTCCACCACGCTGCCGCCGTACATGACCATCATGCGCGCGACGTTTTGGGCGATCACGCCCAGGTCATGCGAAATCAAGAGCAGCGCCATGCCGCGCTCCTGCACCAAGTCGCTGATGAGGTCGAGAATCTGGCCTTGGATGGTCACGTCCAACGCGGTGGTGGGCTCGTCGGCAATCAGCAGATCGGGGCCACAGGCCAGGGCCATCGCAATCGTGACGCGCTGGCGCTGGCCGCCCGAGAACTGGTGCGGGTAGGCGTCAAAACGGCTGGCAGCGTTGGGTATGCCGACCCGCGCCAGCAGGTCGATCGCCTGCGCACGCGCCGCTTGTTGGTTAGCGCCCCGGTGCAAACGCAGCGGCTCTGCGACCTGGCTGCCGATGGTGTGCACCGGGTTCAGCGCGGTCATCGGCTCCTGGAAAATCATGCCGATGCGGTTGCCGCGAATCTGGCGCAGGGCGTCGTCGTTCTGGTTCGCCAGTTCTTGCGTGCCAAAACGGATGCTGCCCGTCACAGCGGCCTTGTCTGGCAGCAGGCCCAACAGCGACAAAGCGGTGATGGATTTGCCACAGCCGGATTCACCAATCAAACCAAGCGTCTGGCCGCGTTCCAGCGTGAAACTCAGATCACGCACCGCCAGCGCCGGGCCGCGTGGCGTCTGCAATTGGACGCTGAGGTGCTTGACTTCGAGCAGAGCCATTTTTTGTTTGCCTCCGTTCTAACGTTGGCGGGCCAAACGCGGGTCCATCAGGTCGCGCAAGCCGTCACCCAAGAGGTTCAGCCCCAGCACCGCCAAAACAATCGCCACGCCGGGAAACACGGCCAACTGCGGCGCCTGGAACATCAGGGTTTGGGCTTCGGCCAGCATGCGCCCCCACGAGGGTTGTGGGGGCTGGGTTCCGAGCCCCAGATAAGACAAGGCAGCTTCGGCCAAGATGGCAATGGCAAAACGGATCGTGATCTGCACGATCAAGACCGATGAAATATTGGGCAAGATGTGTTCAAACGTGATCTGCCAAGGGCCTTTGCCGCAGGCGCGCGCGGCCAGCACATATTCGCGCGCCCACACGGCATTGGCGCTGGCGCGGGTGATGCGGGCGAAGTTCGGGATGTTGAAAATGCCAATGGCGATGATCGAATTGACAATGCCCGCGCCAAACACGGCCGTCATCATGATGGCCGAAAGGATCGCAGGAAAGGCGAAGGTGAAGTCAGCCAGGCGCATGATCGCTTCTTCCACCCAGCCGCGTTTTGCAGCCGCAAGCAGCCCGAGGCCCGCGCCTACGGCCAGTCCGATGCTGACTGCGATCACACCCACCAAAATCGAGTTGCGGGCACCCACCAAGAGCAGGGACAACACGTCGCGCCCAAAAGGGTCTGTGCCCAGCCAATGCGATGCGCTGGGTGTTTGCAATTTGAGGGCCATGTCGATCTCGTAAGGCGACCAGGGCGTCCACACCAGAGACAAAGCTGCGGCACAGACCAGAATCAAGGTCAACACCGCGCCAATCACAAAGCTGCGGTGCTTCAGCGCCCGAGTGGGAAAGTTCGGCAGCGAGGCGGCAGGCGACACTGCGGTGCTCATATGTCGCTGGCCTTCACGCGCGGGTCGATCACGGCGTACAAAATATCCACGATGAAGTTCACCATCACCACCATGGTGGCCAGCAACATGACGCAATTGCGCACGACGATCAGGTCACGGTTCGAGATGGCTTGAAAAATCAAGCGGCCCAATCCGGGCAAATAAAAGACGTTTTCCACCACGATGGTGCCTGCGAGCAACTCGGCGAACTGCAAACCCATCACCGTGATCACCGGAATCATGGCGTTGCGCAACACGTGGCCCCAGACCGTGGCGCGTTGGGAGAGGCCTTTGGCACGTGCGGTGCGCACGAAATCTTCGCGCAAAACTTCCAGCACCGCGCTGCGCGTGATGCGCGCCAGTATGGCGGCCTGCACCACCGCCAGCGAAATGGCCGGCAGCAGCAGCGCTTTCAAGGCGTCCCAAAAGCCCTCTTCCCAGCCTGGAAAACCACCGGCGGCAAACCATTGCAAATGTACTGAAAACAGCAGGATCAGCAAAATGGCAAACCAGAAGTTCGGAATCGCAATACCGACCTGGGTCAGGCCCATCAGGCCGACATCACCGAGCCGGTTGTGGCGCATGGCGGCATAAATGCCAACGGCCAGAGCCAGGGCGGTGGTCAGTGACATGGCCATCAGCGCCAACGGGAAAGTCAGGGCCAGGCGCTCCAGAATCAGATCCAATACCGAAGAGCTGTAGGCATAACTGGTGCCCAGATTGCCGCTGAGCATGCCGGCTACCCAGGTCTGGTAACGCTCCAGTGGCGGGCGATCCAACCCGAGTTTGGCCGAAAGCGCCTTCACCGCTTCGGGCGCGGCGTCGGGCCCCATCATGGTCAGGGCCGCGTCGCCAGGCAAAATCTCCAGCACCAAAAAGACGACGATGGATGCGCCAATCAGCGTGGCGATCAGGGTGGCGAATCGTTTGAGGAGAAAGAGGCCCATCGGTCAAATAGTCTGGCCCCTATTATGGGCAAGAACGCCGGAGGATAATCCCGCGCATGGCCCTGATCATCACCGACGAGTGCATCAATTGCGACGTGTGCGAGCCCGAGTGCCCGAACGACGCAATTTACATGGGTGTCGAGATTTACGAGATCGACCCGCACAAATGCACCGAGTGTGTGGGGCATTTTGACGAACCGCAATGTGTGCAGGTCTGCCCGGTGGCTTGTATTCCCGTGAACCTGCAGTTCGTGGAAGACCGTGAAACGCTTTGGCAGAAATACCGGCGCTTGCAGGTGCAGACACAGGCACTGGTGCCAACGCCTGGCACCGGCTGACGGTTCTATTCTTTGGTGCTCGAGGCCTTTGCCTTAGCTTTGGGTTCAGCGGGTGCTTTAGCAGTGAAGTGTTCCGGCGGATGGCGTTTGGGTTTGGCCGCAGCTTTTGGTTCGGGCTCTCGGGCTGCATCCTTGGGCAAAGGTTGCGCGGTAATCACGGTTGCGCCGTTTTTGGCCAGATCGCGTTTTTCCTGGGAAAGCCTTGTTTTTTCCATTTTGTCTGCCGCCTTGGCACTCCTGGCTGCTTCAGACTGCGCCTTCTGGGCCTGCGCCCGCACCTGGCTACCCGAGGTGTCTACCGCATCACCACCAGGGCAGGGTGCTTGGCTGTAGGTGTTGCCGCATCGATAGACCTTTTGCGCGGAAGCCCCTGTTGATAGTGCATAAATTGCTATAAAAAATAAAGCAACTGTGAATTCTGAAATCCGACTCGGCTGATGGTGCAAGTGATGTGAAAGTTGACGGCGCATCGGGGTCTCCACATTGTTATTTGGGTTCGGCAGGCTCTGGCAGTTCATTGGGCGCGACACCGTCCACCGGCGTCGCCAGAGTGGGCAATCGCGGTGGCTTGGGCCGCAGCGCTTTGTCAGTATGAACCAGCATCGTCGCCTTGTCCATATCGCCCGTGACAAAATCCGGCAGCGCCTTGAGACTGCGGTCAATGCACTGTTCGATGGCGATTTTGTGGTCCAACGAAGGTTTCTTGAGCACCCAATGGATCACTTCGGATTTCACGCCGGGGTGGCCGATGCCCAGGCGCAGGCGCCAGTAGTCGCCAGTGCCCAACTGGTCAAAAATGTCGCGCAGGCCGTTGTGGGTGCCACGGCTGCCGCCGAACTTCACCTTGACCTGGCCCGGAACGATGTCGAGTTCGTCATACGCCACCAAAATTTCTGCGGGCGCAATTTTGAAAAACCGCGCCAATGAAGCGACGGATTTTCCCGACGCATTCATGAAGGTCTGCGGCTTGAGCAGCCAGAGCGCTTGACCCTGGAAATTGGTGCGCGCCACCATGCCGTAATGGCTCTTCTCCATCACCAGGTTGACATTGAGCTGGCGGGCGAGCGCGTCCACAAACCAGAACCCGGCGTTGTGGCGGGTGGCTTCATAGTCCGGGCCCGGGTTGCCCAAGCCAACAAATAATTTGATTGCCATTGAATCGAAACTTGACAGATTAAACCAAAACGGCGGACGTGCCAAAGTAGCCACCCAAACAAAAGCGAAAAAAGAGGCCACCCAAAAAAAACGGCCCGGAACGCCGGGCCGTTGACCGCAGTGCTGCCAATATTACTTCTTGGCAGCCGGGGCCTTTGCGGCAGGTGCCTTCGCGGCAGGCGCCTTGGCAGCGGGGGCGGCTTTGGCAGCGGGTGCAGCAGCAGCTTTTGCCCCAGCTGCTGGAGCAGCAGCAGCGCCAGCGGCGGGAGCAGCAGCAGCAACGCCTTCAGCAGCCGGCTCAGCGCCGCCGATCATCACCACGGAGACCAACACCGGGTTTTTCTTGCCGTGGGTCACAGCAGTGACGCCCTTGGGCAATTTCACGTCATCCAAATGCAAGGAGACGCCCTTTTTGAGACCGCTCAAATCCACTGCGATGAATTCCGGCAAGTCAGCGGGCAGACATTTGATGTCGATCTCGGTGAGCACGTGGTTGGCAATGCAGCCGTCAAACTTGATGGCCTGCGAGTTTTCTTCTCCGCTGAAGTGCAGTGGCACTTTCATGTGCAGCAGGGTGTTGGCGTCCACGCGCTGGAAGTCAATGTGTTGCACCAGTTGCTTGTAGGGGTGCATTTGCACGTCCCGCAGCAGCACTTTGCTGTCTTTGCCGGCTACTTCCATGTCCAGAATGGTGGAGTGGAAGGTTTCCTTTTTCAGGGCATGCCACAGGGCGTTATGGTCCAGCTCGATGAGTTGCGGTTCACCCATGCCTCCGTAAACGATACCGGGCGTGCGGCCCGAAATGCGCAGACGGCGGCTCGCACCCGTACCTTGCTTGGCGCGCTCAAAAGCGACGAATTTCATATCAAACTCCAAAATGGGAACCCACCGCGACCAGTGTGGTTCCTGCTACAAAAAGGCTGCACCGGTTGATGCTCAACCGATGAAGCCGCGAATTGCCCCCAAATGAGTTGAACCCGTTTTAAAACAGGTTTTCCTGATCTGAGAACAAACTGATGACCGATTCACCTTTGGCGATGCGCGCGATCGTCTCTGCGATCAACGGCGCCACGGTGAGTTGGCGGATTTTTTGGCAACCCATGGCTGCCTGGCTCAAAGGAATGGTGTCGGTCACGGTGACTTCATCCAATGCCGAGCCGTTGGCGATGCGCTCAATGGCCGGCCCCGAAAAAATGGCGTGAGTGCAATAGGCGTAGACCTTTTTTGCCCCGCGTTCTTTCAAGACTTCAGCAGCTTTGACCAATGTGCCGGCGGTGTCGATCATGTCATCCATGATCACGCAGTTGCGGCCTTCGATCTCGCCGATCACATGCATCACTTCACTCACGTTGGCTTTGGGGCGGCGTTTGTCGATGATGGCCATGTCGCAGCCGAGCTGTTTGGCCAGCGCACGGGCGCGCACCACGCCGCCCACGTCGGGTGAGACTACGATCAGGTCGTCGTATTTCTTTTGCCGCACATCGCCCAATAAAACGGGCGAGGCATAGATGTTGTCCACCGGAATGTCAAAAAAACCCTGAATCTGGTCGGCATGCAGGTCCATGGTCAGGACACGTGCCACACCGACTGCTTGCAACATGTTGGCCACCACCTTGGCGGTGATAGGCACGCGGGCAGAGCGTGGTCGGCGGTCTTGCCGGGCGTAACCAAAATAAGGGATGACGGCGCTGATACGCTCAGCCGAAGCGCGTTTGAGCGCATCGACCATGATCAGCAGTTCCATCAGGTTTTCGTTGGTTGGCGCGCAGGTGCTTTGCACGACGAAGACGTCGCGGGCGCGCACGTTTTGGTTGATCTCCACCGTGACTTCACCATCTGAAAAGCGACCGACGGTCGCGTCGCCCAGCCGGATGTTCAGGTGTTTGGCGATGTCGGCCGCCATCTGCGGGTTGGCATTGCCGGTGAAGACCATGAAATCAGGGGATTGTGAAGCCTGCATGAAATTTCCAGCTTGTAGAACTGCCAAACCTGGAGCCCAGCCATGCTTGGCACCGATTATTCTTGGCAGGGGAGGAAGGATTCGAACCTTCGCATGCTGGAATCAAAATCCAGTGCCTTAACCAACTTGGCGACTCCCCTACACCGGCCAACAGCTTGCGGCTGCCAGCCAAAACTTTTCAACCCGCAAGGTTGGCAACTCCAACCTTTGCCGTGCTCAAACCCGCTACATCCAGCCAACCGGCCAAGGGATGCGCCTGTAGGTTGCGGCACACTTTTATTTCAATCCCGCCATCTCCGGGACTTTTTACGGGATTTCGCCCGAGACATTCGTCCTCAATTTTTGCAAACACAGCACTGCCAGAGCCGGTCATGCGCCCTTGCAGCCCCCGCGCTTTCAGCCAATTCAGGCCTTCGCCGATGCCGGGGCACAGGTCTTGGGCCACCGCCTGCAGGTCGTTGCGCCCAAACTTGAATGGGTTTGCAGCAAAGCCCATGATTATAGCAGGGGCGGTATCTTTGATCAGAGCCGGGTGTCTGAAAATTTGCGCAGTTTCGACGCCGGCCTTGGGCTTGACGACCATAAAACGTGCCGACGGCAATTCGATGGGCGAGATCTGCTCCCCGATGCCCTCCACCCAGGCGTTGTGCCCGCGCAGGAAAAACGGCACGTCGGCGCCCAGCGCCAAGCCGATTTCCAACAGCGTGGCAGCGGGCAGATTCAGGTTCCAAAGCTGGTTCAGAGCCAGCAGCGTGGATGCGGCGTCCGACGAGCCGCCGCCCATGCCGGCTTGGGTGGGAATGCGTTTTTCCAGGCCGATGTGAACGCCCAAATCGGTGTGGCCAGCGCCCCCCGCAGTGCGCAAGGCGCGGGCGGCGCGCACCGTCAAATCGTCATCGGGCAGCGCTGCGCCTTTGCCGTGGTATTGGCGGCTGATCACGCCATCCCGGCGGCGTTCGAAATGCAGGGTATCGCACCAGTCGATCAACATGAAAACCGACTGCAGCGTGTGGTAACCGTCGGCGCGTCGGCCTGTGACGTGCAGGAAAAGGTTCAGTTTGGCGGGTGCGCAAACGTCATAAATGGCTTTCATCCGATGGCCTTCATGGCGGAATTATCCGGGCGTGCTGGGCACTGCTTTCGGTTCGGTATCGAGGATGACCCGCAACTCAATCTGCGGAGGCGGTTGGGCACGTTTGGCGACAATTTTCCCGTTGGCAAATTGCGACAGATCGGCAGCCCAACCCGGTGCGCTGGCATTTTCACCCTGCAGCCAAGCAAACAAACTGGCGACCGGCAGGTCAGCGCCGGTCGCATGCGCTAGCATTTCTGCCAGGGAGTTGAATTGGCGCACCTGCTGGCCCGCCTCCATGTGGGCGTCGCCTGGGCGCCAAGACAGCGCGGCCACCGTTCCACCAAGCGGCGAATAGAGCGTCAAAACACCAGTCTGCGCGTTGCCGACGAGTTCAAAACCACCCGAAAACATCTGCGCCAGGGTCTGCTGGGAGCCTGGTTCAGCCTCGATTTTTAATGCCAGGCGGCCGCGGAATTCGGTAGATATTGTTGAGTTATTAATTTTTACAATATTTTCAAAATTATTTTCTATGCTGGGTCTCGCTATTATTGAACATCCTGCTACAAAAAATGTTAAAAAAATGAATATAAATTTAGCAAAAAATGTTTTTAAATTCACAATTTAACGCGCAATCTTTTGAGTGTCTCGAGCAGTGTTTCGTTGTCGTTGCTCAAGGTCAGGCCTTCGCGCCAGACGGCCATGGCTTGTTCGCGTTTGCCGCTGGCCCACAACACTTCACCCAGGTGTGCGGCGATCTCCGCGTCCGGGCGGGACTTGTACGCGCCCTCCAACAGACGCAGCGCTTCGCTGGTGTTGCCGCTGCGAAACTCGACCCACGCAAGGCTGTCGGTGATGAAGGGGTCGCCCGGTGCAAACTCAAGCGCCTTGACGATCAGCACGCGCGCTTCGGGCAGTCGGATATTGCGCTCTGCAAACGAGTAACCCAGCGCGTTGTAGGCATGTTGGTAGTCGGGTTTGCCAGCGATGATCTGGCGCAGCAGGCGCTCCATTTCGTCCAACTGGCCGAGTTTTTCGGCCAGCATGGCCTGGTCGTAGAGCAATTCGTAGTCGGGCGGGCCGGATTTGGTTTTCTCCTGCAAAAGATCGTAAGCGGCTTTGAATTGTTTGAATTCGCGCAGCAGTTGCACCTCAGCCATCAGCTTCATGCGGGCGTCCGAGGGGATTTTTTCGGGAAGCGCACGCAGCAGCTTGCGGCCTTCTTCAATCTTTCCCTGCTTCGCCAAAATGGTCGCGCGGCGTGACTGGGCGCTGACCATGTCGTCTGCGTTGTCGATTTTGCCGAGCCAGTTTTCAGCCAGCGCGTAATCTTTTCGCTGCTCGGCAATCTGCGCCAGCGACAGATAAGCCTGCGCCAGGCCACGGCTCACCTCGGGGGAGCGGCTGGCAGGGTCGGCCTGCACCACCTCCAGATGGCGTTTGAGCGACTTCTCGCCTTGGTCGAACTTGCGATCCTGCACCTCAAGCGAGCCCAGCACCAGCCAGGCTTGCGGATGGTCGGGTTTTTCAGTCGTCACGGCCTGCAGTTGGGCCGCGGCCTCCGGGTAACGCTGCGCATCGATCAGCGCGCGGGCGTAGCCCATTCGAATCTCGAGCTGCGGCTTGCCTGCCACATATTTGCGCACAATCTCCTCGGCTTGCGGCGTTTTGGGGCTCATCAAGGACAAGGCCAGCGCCGCTGGGCCTTCAGCGCTGGCGTCCAGCGTCTGCGCGCGGCGGGCGGCATCCAGCACACCCGGCGTGTCAGCCGCATCGAGCCGCATGCGGCCCACGGTGATCCAGGCCACAGCGCCAGTTGCCGGACTGACCACGGATTCGGCGAGGGCTTGTTCGACAACGGCGGCGGCCAGTTTTTTGTCGGTGGCGCGGGCGTAGAAGCGGGGAATCGCGGCGATCACCGCTGGACGCTCCCGCGCGGTGCTGGCGCTGATTTCGCTTTTGAGCGGTTCGGTCGTCTCGCCGATGCGGTTCAGGCCGATCAGAATCTGCAAGACATAACGATTCGCTTCCCGCGAACTGGGCATGGCTTTGATCCAAGCACGGGCTGCCAGCAAGGCGGATTCGCCGGAACGGGCCTGTAGCGCCAGCGTGACGGCGCGTTCATACAGCTTGGCGTCGTTGGTTTTCCGGGCCGCGTCCAGAATCAACGAATAGCCGGCACCCGCTTCGCCACCAAAAGCGTTGAGTTCGCCCAGCAGAAGTTGATAGAAAAGTTCACCGTCCAGCGCTGATGCGGCGGGCACTGTGGGGGCACTCGCGGCGGTGGCGGGCGCTCTGGCCGCCTGGGCCAAGGCGCAGGGCACCATGGCGGCCAAAACCAGCGTTACCGCGCCGTGGCGCACAATATTTCCCGTCAAGCGGGCAGGGCGCGCAAAAATGAGAGTGTGAAGCAACATCAAAACATAATAATCCAAGCCAGCACTATTCTGATCTCATATGCCCGAATTACCTGAAGTAGAAGTGACGCGATTGAGCTTTGCGTCTCGTATCCAAGGCGCACAAGTCCTTGCTGTGAGCATGGGCAAAGCGCTGCGCTGGCCCTTGGGGTGCGAGTCGGTCAGCCTGGTGGGCGCGCAGGTTCTGGGCGTGCGCAGGCGGGGGAAATATCTGCTGCTTGATCTGGATCGCGGTTTGCTGCTCATCCATTTGGGCATGTCAGGCAGCCTCGGTTTCGTGCAGGCACCTGGTGCACCTGCCGAACTGGGCGCACACGACCATTTCCGGATGCGTACCCATCTGGGCAGTTTGACGCTGAATGACCCGCGCCGCTTTGGCGCCGTGGTTTTTGCGCCATCACAGGACTCGGCTGTGGCGCAAAAACTGCTGGGCAAGTTGGGCATGGAGCCTCTGTCGTCGGATCTTGATGGCGGGTTTGATCTGGACAAATTCGCGCTTGGGCTCAAAACCCGCCATGCGCCTGTCAAGCAGGTGTTGCTGGCCGGCGAATTGGTAGTGGGCGTGGGCAATATTTATGCATCTGAGGCCTTGTTTTTTGCCGGCATTCGACCCACCACCCGCGCCAACCGCATCAGCCGACCGCGAGCCGTGCGCTTGCATGCGGCCATAAAGCGGGTGTTGGCGCGGGCTGTTGAACGGGGCGGCAGCACCCTGCGCGACTTCACCAATGCCGACGGGCAGGCTGGACATTTCCAACTTGAGGCGATGGTGTATGGCCGTGCTGGTGAGCCTTGTAACATTTGTGTGACACCTATCAAGGCCATCCGTCAGGGGCAGCGATCCACCTTTTTCTGTCCAAAGTGTCAGAAAATATGAGGCTCAAAACCCGCCACAGTGCTATATTGAAAGACTCAGAGAGGCAGAATTGACCACTTCTTTCAACGAACAATTTGACCAACACGGTGCCTGGCGGCGCGAGTTTGCGCTTCGGCTCAAGCTTTTGTCCGAATGGATGAAAGACCACGAATTGCTGGATGCCGCCGTGGAAGAGCGCCTGCGTCGCCTGGAAAACCAAGTCCGGTCTGACAAGGTCATGGTGGCTTTTGTTGCGGAATTCTCACGCGGCAAATCGGAACTGATCAACGCGATTTTCTTTGCAGCCTACGGCAGACGCATCATGCCCGCGAGTGCGGGGCGCACCACGATGTGCCCGACCGAGATGGGCTTTGACGCCGACGTGCCGCCCTGCCTGCGTTTGTTGCCCATTGAAACCCGTCTGCAGCCCCAAGCGCTCATGGAATGGCGCATGGTGCCCGAGAAATGGACACGCATCGACTTGGATGTGAATGACCCCAAGCAGCTGGCGCAAGCGCTGGAAAAAGTGGCGGAAACCCGCAAGGTCACGCAAGACGACGCACGCGCCTTGGGCCTGTGGAACGCCCAGTCGCCGCAGGACAACCCAATGCCCGACGCCAAAGGCATGGTCGAAGTGCCCAAATGGCGTCACGCGTTGATCAACATCGCGCACCCGCTATTGAAGCAGGGGCTGGTGATTCTGGATACGCCGGGCCTGAACGCCATCGGCGCGGAGCCTGAACTGACGGTCAGCCTTATTCCGCAAGCGCAGGCGGTAATTTTCATACTGGGTGCAGATACTGGCGTGACCAAGTCTGACTTGGCGATCTGGAATGAACACCTCATCACGGAAGCAGGCCACAAAAACGCCAGGCTGGTGGTGCTCAACAAGATCGATACCCTGTGGGATCCCTTGAGCACCCATGAGCAAATGCAGGCGCAGATCGACCGCCAGCGCGCTTCCACCGCCGAGATTTTGAAGATTCCGGTGGATCAGGTGATCCCCGTATCCGCACACAAAGGTTTGGTCGGCAAGGTCACGAACCAGCCCGCACTGCTGCAACAGAGTTGCTTGCCGCTGTTGGAAGAAGCGCTGGCCAAAAGCATCATGGGCCAACGGCACGAGATTTTAGGCAGTGCGGTCGCCAGCGCGATTGGCGAACTGCGCGCCGAGACGGGCCGCGTGATCAACATCCGACGGCGCGATCTGTCCGATCAATTGAGCGAACTCAAAGGTTTGCAGGGCAAAAATTCTACAGTGATCAAACACATGCGCCAGCGAATTTCGCAGGAGCAGGCAGATTTTGACATGGGCGGGTCGCGCATCCACGCGGTGCGCTCGGTACACCTGAAGCTGTTGCGTGAAATCTTCAATATTCTCGGCGCCGCCTATTTGAAAAAGGAAATGACACAGCTGACCGATGTGTTGCAGCAAAAGGGCATCAAGCTGGGCATCAAACGCGCTTACGGTGAAACCTTTGGTCGACTGCGCGAAAGCCTGACGCAGGTGCAAACGCGCACCGCAGAAATTCAGTCGATGCTGGCGGCTTCCTTTCGGCAACTCAACGCTGAGCACGGCTTTTCATTGCAAGTGCCCGGCGAACCCACCATGGGCCCCTATTTGCACGGATTGGATCAGGTGGAGAAGAGCCATTTGCAGTATTTGGGTATCAGCAATGCCTTCAAACTGGCCCAGCCCGAATTCACAGACCGCCTGGTCCGGGCGCTTGCCACCCGTTTGCGCACGATCCATGAAACGGCGCTGGGCGACATCGAGCTTTGGAGCAAGTCTGCTGCCGCCCAGCTGGATGCCCAATTGCGGGAGCGGCGGCGCACCTTCACCCGGCGCATCGAGGCGATTGACAGAATTCAGCAGGCGACAGGCGGCTTGAATGAACGTATTGCTGAGATCGGCACGCAGGAGAACAGCCTGAACCAGCTCGATGCCAAATTGCTGGAGTTGACCAATTACCTGATGACGCCAAAGCCGCAGATGACGCCCTCTTCCGCGGCGCCGAAGTCAAAAAACAAAGCGGGCGCAGGCCCCATGGCCAAACTGGCCAGCATTTGACTGCCCGTTGAATTGAGCCATCCGACTCGTGGGTTGGCACAGCGGGTTGTGCGCTGGCAGGTTCAACATGGCCGAAACGAGCTTCCCTGGCAGAACACGCGTGACCCGTATCGCGTGTGGCTGTCGGAAATCATGTTGCAACAAACCCAGGTGGTCACCGTCATCGGGTATTTCCCCCGCTTTTTGAATCGGTTTCCCGATGTGGCTTCACTGGCGGTGGCCAGTCAAGACGATGTCTTGGGTTTGTGGAGCGGCATGGGTTACTACACACGTGCTCGTAACTTGCATGCGTGTGCCCGGGCGGTGGCGGAACGGCATGGGGGCGCTTTTCCCACTAGCGCGCAGGAATTGGAAACCCTCCCTGGCATTGGCCGCTCAACTGCGGCGGCGATTGCCTCGTTGTGTTTTGGGGAACGCGTGGCGATTCTGGACGGTAATGTCAAAAGGGTGTTGACGCGTGTGCTGGGGTTTTCTGCCGACCTCGCGCAGCAAAAAAATCAACGCCAACTCTGGGAAAAAGCGCAGTCGCTGATTCCGGCTGTGGAAATCACGTTCGATGTTGCGCGTTACACCCAAGGCATGATGGATCTCGGGGCCACAGTGTGTTTGGCCAAGCAAGCCCACTGCGGGATCTGCCCACTGGCGGACGTGTGCGTGGCGCGGCGCGAAGGCGCACCCGAAAAATACCCCGTCAAGACCCGAAAACTCAAGCGCAGCGCTGAATCCATCTGGTTGTTGGCGGTGCAGAGCCAACACGGCGCGGTGTTGCTGGCTCGGCGGCCAACCCCAGGCGTCTGGGCCGGGCTGTTTTGTTTTCCGATGTTTGAAAGCGCCGAGGCGCTGGAGGCGGTCGTTACGCCTTGGCTCAGAAGTCAGTTGCAGCATGAGCCAAGCTTCAAACACGTGCTGACGCACAAGGATTTTCACTTGCATGTGGTGCAGTTGAAGTTGCCCGCTGACACACTTGATGGCATTGAGGGCCAGTGGTTTGCACCCAAACAATGGCCGACTTTGGGTTTGCCTGCCCCCGTGCGCAAGCGGCTTTTGGCAATCTCCGGAAAACCAGGATCAGGCGCTTAACCAGCCCGCGCTGGTAGGAGAAAAACGCCCCGGCATGCCGTCCAACTCGCGATGGCGTTTCAGGGTGGCCCATTTTGACGAAAAACTGTCCGCCAGTTCCTCGACGATGTAGACAGACCGATGTTGGCCACCGGTGCAGCCGATGGCCACTGTGACATAACTGCGGTGGTCGCGTGCCAGAGATTCAAGCCAATAGGCAATGAAGGCGTCAATCTGGCGCAGCATCTCGCCCACCTCGGGCTGGCGCTGGAGATACGCGGCAACGGGTTCGTCCCGGCCCGTCAACGCACGCAAGTCAGGTTCGTAATGGGGATTGGGCAACATCCGCACATCGAAGACAAAATCGGCGTCGGTCGGCACGCCCCGTTTGAATGCAAATGACTCAAAGGCCAAGGTGAGTTGCCCGCTGCGGGCAGACACCGCTGTCTTGACGTAGCCCTGCAACTGCGACGGACGGATGATGCTGGTGTCGATCACATGCGCCTGCTCGCGCAGGTCACCCAACAGTTCCCGCTCTAACTCAATGGCATCCACCAGGGCACGCCGGTCGTCTTTGGCAGATGAATCGTCGGTCTGGGAGAGCGGGTGTTTGCGCCGCGACTCGGAGTAACGCCGTACCAGGGTTTCTGTGGTGGAGTCCAGGAACAGGGACTTGACCTGAATGCCTTTATCACGCAACGTCTTGAGCTGCTCTGGTACCAGAGGCAAGGCATTGGCGCTTCGCACGTCCATGGCAATGGCCAGGCGATTGGCTTTTTGATCCTGTTCGAGCATCACGAATTGCAGCAACAATTCCGGAGGCAAGTTGTCCACACAGTAATAACCTGCATCTTCAAGCGCATGCAGTGCAACTGATTTGCCAGAGCCGGACATGCCGGTGATCAAGACAATTTCCATGGCGTTCAAGTCTTTGGTTGTGTGGATTCGATATTTTCAGATTGTTGCCGGGCGCATTAATTTTGCGATTCCAGCATTTCCTTGGCGTGTGCGAGGGTCGTGTTGGACAGGCGTTCGCCCCCCAGCATACGGGCAATTTCAGCCACGCGCTGTTCGCCCAGAACAGCCGCCAAACTGCTCACGGTTTGTTTGCCCTGCAACTGTTTGGCCACGACGAGGTGCTGGTCTGCGCAAGCGGCTACCTGTGGCAGATGCGTGACGGCCAGCACCTGGCGGTCGCGCCCAAGTTGTTTCATCAACCGCCCGACCGTCTCGGCAACCGCTCCGCCAACACCCGCATCGACTTCATCGAAGATCAAAGTGCCTGCCGTGCCCAATTGGCTGGTCGTCACTGCAATGGCCAGCGCCATGCGCGACAGTTCGCCACCGGACGCAACCTTGTTCACCGGCCTGGGGGTGCTTCCAGCATGGCCTGCCACGAGGAAATTCACGCCTTCCTGGCCATGTTGTGATGCTTCGACCAAGGCCTGCAGTGCCACTTCAAATCGCCCGCCGGGCATGCCCAGGCCCTGCATCGACTCGGTGATGGCACTGGCGAGCAAGGGTGCGGCTTTGCGCCGCGCCGTGGACACCAGCTTGGCCTCAGCCAAATAGGCCGCTTCTGCCTGACTCAGCGCCAGTTCAAGCGCCACCAAATCAGCACTGGCCTCCAGCGTTGCAAGTTCGTCCTTCCAACCCAGCCAGGCGGCACCCAGCTCGCCGGGCGGGCGTTTGTAGCGTCTCGCTAAGGACATCCACTGGGACAGACGCGTGTCGAGATCGCCGAGTCGCACTGGGTCAAGGTCAGTTTTGCGCAAGTAGGCCCGCAAGCTGTGCACGGTGTCTTCAACTTGGGCAATGCTGGAAGCCAGCACACCGGCCAATTCACGGAAGGCTGGTTCAATCTGCTCCTGATGTTGCAGCAACTGATGCGCTGCGTTCAGAGCGCTTAAAGCGCTTTGGCCTTCGTCGTCCAGCGCCACCACTGAGCCCTGCGCGGCGTCAAGCAGGGCTTGGGCATGGGATAAACGGCTGTGTTCGGTGTTCAGATCGTCCCACTCGTTGGCAAGCGGCGCGAGTTTGTCGAGTTCACCAATTTGCCAGGCGAGTCGTTCATGTTCACGCTGCAAAGTGTCTTGGGCGTTGCGTGCTTGTTGAAGCTTGGTTTGCGCTGTGCGCCAGATGTGCCACAACTGCCGGAGTTTTTCCAGCGACAAATCTGCGTAAGCGTCCAGCAATCCGCGTGCCGCATCAGGCCGTGTCAGGCTCTGCCAGGCATGTTGGCCGTGGATGTCCACCAACGCTTCGCCAAGTTCCCGTAGTTGGGCGGCCGTGCCGGGGCTGCCATTGATCCAGGCGCGGCTTTTCCCCTGGCTGTCCACCGTGCGGCGCAGCAGCAGGCTTTCGGCTTGGTCAAAACCTGCGGTTTCCAGCCATCCTGCGAGCCAGGTCGCCAAAACTGGCGGGCAGTCAAATTCAGCGCTCACATCGGCACGCGTTGCGCCTTCGCGGATGCAGGCCGTGTCGGCACGCGCGCCCGTGACCAACTGAAGGGCGTCGATCAAAATTGATTTTCCGGCACCCGTCTCTCCCGTCAAAACCGTAAAGCCTGAGCTGAGGTCTACCTCCAGCTCGCGCACGATGACAAAATCGCGCAGAACCATCCGCCGCAGCGACATCTAAGCTACCCCCTCGTTCCAATGAAGTTTTTGGCGCAAGTTGTCAAAATAGGTCCATCCGGTTGGATGGAGAAAACGCACCTGGTGCTCGGAGCGGTTGACGATGATGCGGTCACCCTTCAAAAGCGAAGCCAGCGACTGCATGTCGAAGTTGGCGCTGGCGTCCCGCCCTGCCACCAGTGTGATGGCGATTTCAGACGAATTCGACAGCACGATGGGCCGGTTTGACAACGTGTGCGGTGCAATCGGCACCATCACCCAGCCGGGCACTGAAGGGTGCAGAAGCGGTCCCCCAGCCGACAACGCATAGGCGCTTGACCCGGTGGGTGTGGCAATGATCAAGCCATCAGCCCGTTGATTGGCGACAAAACGGCCATCCACCTCAACGCGCATTTCCACCATGCCGGAGGTGGCCCCGCGATTGACCACGACTTCATTCATCGCCAAAGCGTCAAACACGCACTGGCCATCGCGCATGACGCGGGCTGCCATCACGCTGCGCAGGTCTTCCTCGTATTCACCGGCGAGCATCGGGGTCAACATTTTTTTGAACGACTCGAAGGTGATGTCGGTGATAAAGCCCAGGCGCCCCTGGTTGATGCCGATCAGCGGCACACCATAACGCGCCAACTGGCGGCCAATGCCAAGCATGGTGCCATCGCCACCCACCACCAGCCCCAGATCGCAACGCGCGCCAATTCCGGCAACATCCAGCACCGTGTGGCCGGTGAAACCCATGTTGGCGGCTGTGTCTTGCTCGAACGCGACGTCGCAGCCTTGGCTGTGCAGGAAGCTGGCAATCTCCTCAAGGCCATGGCGCGACCCGGCGCCCGTTGTGCCCGAGGCGAGGGTCTGGTATTTGCCAATCAGTGCAATCTGGCGAAATTTGGGCTTCATCCTCAAATTACATCACTAAAATGAAGCGATGCTGGATGATCGTGCCAAGTTGTTGATGAAGGCGCTGGTTGAGCGCTACATTGCCGATGGGCAGCCCGTCGGTTCCCGAACGCTTTCGCGTGCCTCCGGGCTGGACCTCTCCCCGGCGACCATCCGCAATGTGATGTCTGACCTGGAAGAGTTGGGCCTGATCGTCAGCCCCCACACCTCGGCTGGGCGAATCCCCACCGCACGCGGCTACCGGCTGTTCGTTGACACCATGCTGACCGTGCAGCGCGGCCAGTTCGCCACCCAAAGCCTGGCTCCCGACCAGCCGCAAAAGGTGATCACCAACGCTGCCAACCTGCTCTCCAGCCTGTCGCAGTTCGTCGGCGTGGTGATGACGCCCCGGCGGACCTCGGTGTTCCGCCATATTGAGTTTTTGCGGCTCTCCGAGAAGCGCATTCTGGTGATCATCGTCTCGCCAGACGGAGACGTGCAAAACCGTGTGATCTTCACCGAGCTGGATTACACCCAAGCCAACCTGGTGGAGGCGGCCAACTACCTCAACACCCATTACGTCGGGCTGGCCATCGAGCAGGTGCGCGCCCGGCTGCAAAATGAAATCGAAAGCCTGCGCTCTGAAATTGCGAGCCTGATGCAGGCAGCCGTCAACGTCAGCTCTGACGCCATCACCGAATCACGCGACGAAGTGGTGATTTCCGGCGAGCGCAATTTGTTGGCCGTCACGGATTTTTCGAGTGATATGGGCCACCTGCGCCGGGCCTTTGAGCTGTTTGAGCAAAAAGCCCAGTTGATGCGCCTGCTGGACGTGACTGGCCGCGCCGAAGGCGTGCGCATTTTCATTGGCGGCGAAAGCCAGGTGGTGCCGTTTGAAGATTTGTCCATCGTCAGCGCGCCCTATGAGGTGGACGGCCTTGTGGTCGGCACGCTGGGCGTGATTGGGCCAACACGCATGGCCTATGACCGCATGATCCAGATTGTGGACATCACGGCCAAGTTGGTCAGCAACGCCCTGAGCCACCAGAAGTAGTGGCCCCGGGCGCTCAGACAAACCAAAAAAAGGCGCGCCCTTTACAATCCCATGCTGTGTTGGGGCGTTAGCTCAGTTGGTTAGAGCAGAGGACTCATAATCCTTTGGTCGTAGGTTCAAGTCCTACACGCCCTACCAGTCATTTCAACCCTCGAAACCATTGTGTTTTGGGGGTTTATTGATTTTTAAATGATAGCAATTTGGCATGCGAAGCCACTTCGGCTTGTGGATGTGGTTGGGACTTTTTGCCAATCCGCCCGTAAACCATCCCAACCACAGGCCGCAGATGAAACCCACCGTGCATTTCAAAGGGCAACGCATTGACCCGGACGTGTTTTTCCGGCGCTACTTGCAATCGGCGGCGGCGCTGCGGGCCTGCGGCGTGGGCGAAGGGGATGTCGTTGCGCTGATGTTGCCCAACAGCCCGCTGGCGTTGGAGCTGACACTGGCCGCCCGCTGGATTGGCGCCCACTGGTGCCCCGTCAACTGGCACTTCAAGACCGATGAAGTGCAACACATCCTGACCGACAGCGGTGCGAAAATTTTCATCGCCGAAGCCAGTTTGCTCGCTGGTCTGGAGGGTCTGAAACTGGGCGCGGCCAGGAGTTTTGCCACCGGTTCAAACGCGCCCTCCACCGCCACCACCGACGCCACGCCAACGCATATCGGAGGCACTTGGGAAAGTTTCCGCGAAGCCAGCACAGCGCGTCAAACTGAAGCGTCCACACCCCAAACTGTGCTACAAAGTCCGCCCAGAAGTGCGATGTTCTATACCTCGGGCACCACGGGCCGGCCCAAAGGCATCCGCCGCGCAGCGTCCACCCCGCAGCAGGTGCAAGCCGGCTTGGCCCTGTTGCGCCATTGCATGGGTTTTGAGCCGGGCATGCGTGCTTTGGTCAGCGCGCCGATGTATCACAGCGCGCCGAATTCCTACGCCATTGGCTCTTCGCTTGAAAGTGCTGAACTTTTCATCGAAGAGCGCTTCGATGCCGAGGACACCTTGCGCATGATCGATCAACTGCGCCTCACCCACGCCTACCTGGTGCCCACGATGTACGTGCGCATGTTGCGCCTGCCCGAAGCCGTGCGCCAGCGCTACGACCTCAGCAGCATGAAGTTTGTCGGCTCCACGGGCTCGCCGTGTCCGCCCGACGTGAAGCGCCAGATGATCGAGTGGTGGGGCCCGGTGATCCACGAATCCTACGGTTCCAGCGAGCTCGGCTACATGACCCGGCTCGACAGCGAGGAGGCCCTGCGCAAGCCCGCCTCGGCGGGCAAGGCGCTGCCTGGCGTGCGGATCGAAATACTTGGAAAAAACGGCGAAATTCTTCCGGCGGGCCAGGCTGGCCCCATCTATGTGCACCATAGCGCGTTGGCAGATTTCACCTACAACGGCAATGACGCCGCGCGCCGCGCGATGGAAGTCAACGGCCTCAAGACCATGGGCGATATTGGCTACCTGGACGAAGATGGCTTCCTTTTCATCGTCGATCGCTTGGCCGACATGGTGATCAGCGGCGGGGTGAACATCTATCCTGCCGAGATTGAAGCGGCCTTGCAGATGATGCCCGGCGTGGCCGATTGTGCCGTATTTGGCATTCCAGACGACGAGTTTGGCGAGACGCTGGCCTGTGCCATCCAGCCTTCGGTGGGCGCGGCTTTGCAGGTCGCCGACATTGAGGTTTACCTGGGCGCGAAGCTGGCACGCTACAAGTTGCCCAGGCACTTCACTTTTCACGACGCTTTGCCGCGCGAAGACACAGGGAAAATTTTCAAACGCAAACTGCGTGAACCGTATTGGGTCGGCAAAACCCGGCAAGTCTGACGTCCGAAAATTTGACGACTCGCTACACAAAGTGAAGCGTTAAGTCGACCAAATGCGAGGGCTAGTACCGGCTATTCCCCAAGCCTCAGTGCGCCACGCCGCCCAAACGGTTTTGAGCAGTTGCATGGCCGGCTCGACGAGCGGGGCGAGCGCACGCAGCACGACGACTTGCTCATTCGGGCTGGTCGCACCTGCCGTCGCATGCAAGGCATGGCCAGCGATCAACTCGCGTGCCACATCCAGCAGTCTTTGTTTGCGGGTGCGGTCAATTTTTGTGCCGCCCACAAAAAAAAGTGCCGCCATGCAACTGTGGCCTGCCAAGCCCTGGGGACCCCGTAGCAAACGCGTATCCAGCGCGTCCATACGGCCGCGCTCCAGCCACACGCCGGGCACTTCAATATGCTGGGTAAAACTGCCCAGCACAAAGGGCGCCTGGGCGTTAGGCAACCCCAGGGCCGTGACATCCCAGCCGATGAATTCAGCCTCGTTCGACAGCTCAATCCGCAGCCGGTTTTCTGCAATGCACCCGCTGTAACACAGCGCCTCCAGCGGCAACCATTCCAAGCGCGCCGCGTCGCTGAGCTGGACACGCGTGCTTTGTCGGGCTAAGGTGCCGTCAGAGCGGTAAAAGCGTGTGGCACCCGGTGTTGTGATCAGCCCGTGCGCGTTACCGTCGGCGGTGATGTCGATCGCCAGCGTGTCACCCGCCGCCAGACCGCCTGGCGGGTGCACCAGCACGTTGTGGCAAACGCCGTCGCCCTCCGGGTACAGGCTTTGCAGGATGCGCAAGGGGCCTTCGTGCGAAAAACGCGCAATGGTTTTTCCTGCTTCACGTGTGTAGCCCAGCCTCAGGCTGGCATGCCAGGCCATGGGTCTAGCCCAGCCAAATTTGCGGGTTCACCATCAAGTGTTTTGGGAACCCCGATGCGCCCAGCCTGTGGTGTGGTTTTCAATGGCGCTGAAAAGCTCGTACATCGCCATCGCCATCGCGCCCACCACCACCAGCC
>JANLYO010000284.1:0-10723 GCA_031365665.1 Rhodoferax sp.
GTACGGATGGCTCCAAAAGCGCAAATTTCAAGCTGTGTGGCTCTGGCCTTGGGGGATCGGCGGCGGATCACTTGCCCAAAAATTCGCCCACCGCCTTGAGGTCGTCGACCTGGTCACACACCACCTTGAGCACCATCAGGATCGGCACGCCCAAGAGCAGCCCCCAGGCACCCCACAGCCAGCCAAAGGCCAAAACGCCGACAAAAATAGCCACGGGGTTCATCTGGCTGGCCCGGCTGGTGAGCCAGGGGGTGAGCACAAAACTCTCCGCACTGCTGATCAGCAACGAGACGCCGGCCACCAGCAGCGCCATGTCGAGCGAACCAAACTGCAAAAAGCCGACCATGGCCGCTCCGACGGTGATGACCACATTGCCAATGTAGGGCACCAGGTTGAGCACCGCTGCGGCAATGCCCCACACCGCCGCATTTTCCAGGCCAATGGCCATAAAGGCCAGCCAGGTGGCCACGCCGACCATGGCGCTTGTGAAAATCTGCACCAGCATGTAGCGCTGGATCTGGTCGTTGATCTCGTTGAGCGCCTGCACGGTGATTTTCTTGCGGCTCAAGGTCGGCCCAGCCAGTTTGACCAGCTTGCGCCGGAAGGTGTCGCCCGAGGCCATCAGGAAGAAGGTGATCATCGCCACCACGCCCATTTGGCCGAGCATGCCCAGCAGGCCCAGGGTGCCCGTCCACAGGTGGTCGCGCACATCGAACTTGGGCTTTTCGATTTGCACCCGCTGCACGCCACGCGTCGGTGGCGCGGCGGGTTTGGTTTCTTCGGCGGCCTGCTCCAGCTGGGCCACGGCTTTTTGCACTGAGACCAGGGTGTTGTCCGAGCCGCCCTTGTGCGCACGCACCGATTCGCGCAGCTTTTGCACGGCCAGCGGCAGCGATTCGACCAGCCGGCTCGCGTCGTCGCTCAGCGAATAGGCCATGCCAGCCACGCCAGAAACAATGCCCAACACCAGCACGGCGGCGCTCAGCGCGCGTGGGACTTTGCGGTTGGCCAGCCAATCCACGACGGGCGAGAGGCCGTAACTGAACAGGATGCCGACCATCACCGGAACAAACACCGCACTGGCCCAGCGCAGCATCAGAACGCCTGCCAGGGTGGCCAGCACCACCAGCGAGATGCTTCGCACATCGACCGGCATGTGCAGCAAGACGCGGGGCGGCTCGGCTGTTGCCTCAGTGCTGGCATCGCTCTGGGGCACAGCCGTCCCAGCGGGCCTTGCGCTTTCGCTGTCGGCTGCTTTCGGTAAGGTTGGATCCGTCATGGTCAGTTGGTTCTTGTCAAGCCCGCTGCAGGCCCCAGGGTGAGGATGCAGACCCGCGTAGGATACTCCGGGCAAGCGCGCATGAACATGGCGTCGCGTCCTACAATTCCAGTGGGCCATCGCCTGACTGGCAGCCTTTCTTCGTTTTTTGGGAACCTTCATGATCCAGACCCGCCCCGTTTTCACCCTCACCCTGAATGTCCCGGCCATTGAGGACCTTGGCGCCACCCCGTATGGCGTGCGCAAGATAGCCACCGTGGCGGGCGGCAGTTTTGCCGGGGAACGCCTGAGCGGCGCCGTGGTGGCGCCGCCGGGCGGCGACTGGCTGCTGCTGCGCAACGATGGCGTGTTGTGTCTGGACGTGCGCCTGACGCTCAAAACCGACGACGGCGCGTTGATCTACATGCACTACAACGGCATGCGCCACGGCCCCAAAGAAGTGATTGACGCGCTGGGGCGGGGCGAGGCGGTCGACCCGGCCACCTATTACATGCGGGCGGTGCCGGTGTTTGAAACGGCGTCCGCCAAATACGCGTGGCTCAACCGCGCCGTGTTTGTGGCCACCGGGCGGCGCGTGGCGAGTGGCCCGATCTACGACGTTTTCGAAGTGTTGTGAGCTTTCATTTCAGCGCTAGCCAAAGACCGGCGTTGCCGCATTGACCATGGCCCTTCCGCTCGACACCGACGCCATCACCCACGGCATCCAGTTGGCCGTGGCGCCAGTGTTTCTGCTCACTGCCGTTTCGGGAATGATCGGCGCGGTGGCCGGGCGGCTGGCGCGCATCATCGACCGGGCGCGTTTGGTGGAGAACCGCGCGGGCGGCACCACCGATGCGGCGGTTCGGGCGGCGATCACGTCCGAGCTGGCCGAGCTTCGGATGCGCGGGCGTTTGACCAATGCCTGCATTGCCCTGCTGACCACCTGCGCTTTTTTGATTGGCCTGACCATCATCCTGCTTTTTCTGGGTGAAATGACGGGTTTTCAAAGCGCTCGCTGGGCAGTGTTCGGTTTCCTTGCGGGCGTGGTGAGTTTCATGCTGGCGCTGCTGTGTTTTCTGGCTGAAACCTACATCTCCACCCGGCTGCTCAACTTTGATTTGCTGAAGCGCACTTAGCGGCAGGGTTGCAGGCAAAGGCATAAGCTTGCACACTGTGCTGTCGCCCTCGTTCCCCACCTGCCGTTTTTCCCGTAGAGCGCTCCTGCTTCTAGCGCTACTGCTGTCGGCGCTTGGCCTGGCTGGCTGTGACCAGACGCTGGTGGACCCAAGTGACGAAGCCGCGCGTGACCGGCTGATCGGCTACTGGTTGCGCGACTACGATGAAGGCCCCCACCATGTGCGCCGCCTGTTGGTGCTGCTTCCTGACGGCAAGTTTCGCGAAACGGTGCGTGCTGTCGACGCTGAAGGCAAAGTCAGCGAGCTTGCGAACAAGGGTGAATGGTGGTTTGACGGCACCAACCTCAAGCGCCGCTACCTGCTGATGGACGGCAAGGCCATTTCAGCGCCGTTCACGCCATTTGCCACGTTTGAACTGAAGTTCGAATCCAACCGCGAATTCATCGGCCTGGACCGCGTGCACAAACGCTCGGTGCGTTACCAGCGCGTGAACGACGGCACCGTGCTTTAGCGGTTAAGCGCACGTCCGTCGCGGGCGCTTTTCGCGTAAAGTGGGCGAGTCCAACGAGACCGGATAGTCATAATCAAGAGACACCATGGCCCCGCTGAACCGTCATCCGGCCCTTGCGAATTCACGCCGCGCATGCGCACGGTGGGCGCGGTATATTTCATTTTCTGATCGGCCTGACCATGCAACAAGAACCCTCCACTTCAGGCCGGGCCGTGCGGCGTTTTCGCGACGCGGGCTACCAGCCGCTGTGTGACAGCCTGGGCGACATCCGCGCCAACATCGACCGGCTGGACGACGCCATCGTCGCGCTGCTGTCCGAGCGCGCCATGTACGTGAAAGACGCCGCGCGTTTCAAGCGCGACCCCTTTCAGGTGAACGCACCAGCGCGCCAGCAAGAGGTGTTTGCCAAGGTAAGGGCGCTGGCAGCACTGCACAATCGGGGGTTTGAGGGCCTGCCCGAGGTGGTCGAAGCCGCCTACCGCGCGTTGGTGGCGGCCTTCATTGCCAACGAGCAGCGGTATTTTGAGCAGACCGAATGGACAGGAGACATGACTTGACACGGCTTTTCACCCGGCGGCTTGCCGCCGTGCCCCTGTTTATGGCGCTGTGCGCGGGCTGGCAGCTGCCTGCCGCCGCGCAGGACTACCCCAGCCGCGCGATCCGCCTGATTGTTCCGTTTGCGGCGGGCTCGACACCTGATGTGTTTGCGCGCATCGTCAGCGAGCGCGCCAGCGTGGGCCTGAAGCAGCCCATCGTGATCGAAAACCGGGTCGGCGCGGGTGGCAATGTGGGCACGGACGCGGTAGCCAAGGCCGCGCCCGACGGTTACACCATGGGCGTGTCGATCACCGGGCCCATGGTCAACAACACCGTGTTGTACAAGCGCCTGCCCTACAACCCGTTCACCGACATTGCCCCCGTCACGTTCGGCGTGCACCAGCCCAATGTGATCGCGGTGAATGCGGTGCTGGGGGTGAGCACCATGCCCGAGCTGTTTGCGCTCCTGAAGAAAAACCCCGGCCGCTACAACTACGCCTCGATTGGCGCTGGCAGCCTGTCGCATCTGTCGATGGAACTGATCAAGTCGCTCACCGGCACCTATGTGGTCCACATTCCCTACACCTCGTCGCCAGCCGCCGTGACCAGCCTGATCGCCGGCGACACGCAAATCGCTTCGCTGGCGCCGCTGGCGGTGATGCCCCATGTGCCAACCGGCCGCCTGAAGGTTCTGGCGATTTCCACGCAAACCCGCTCACCCCTGATGCCCAATGTGCCGACTTTCCGCGAGACCGGTGTGCTCGACATGGTGGCCAGCGCCTGGATTGGGGTCATCGCGCCGGGCAAAACGCCACCCACCATCATTGACCGGCTGAACCGGGAGTTTGTCGCCGCGATGAAGGCGCCCGACATCATTGAAAAACTGCGGGCGCAGCACATGGAGCCCCAACCCGGCACACCGGCCGAATTTGCGGCCTACATGCAGGAAGAGTTGAAGCGCTGGACGCCTGTCATCCAGCGCAGTGGCGCGTCGGTGGATTAGGGCTTAGTTCCGGCCCTGTTAACAAGTTCTACTTCCAGGCGAATTGGGGCTGCTCAAAGTGCGCCACACGGGTGGGGCGGCCGAGCAGACACAACTCACGGAATTGGTACAGGATGGCGGCGGTGGGCGCGGCGATCCAGGTGGCACCGACCGGCATGCGCAGCACCTGGTGATCGCTGTGCGCTTCCTTGGCGAGCATGGGTGCGTCCGCGCGCAAAAACTCCCGCGCCGGGATGCGGTGGATGCTGGCCACTTCATCGGGGTTGGGCGCGAGATTGCGGGCTTCGCCGGCCCAGACCACCACGGGCGTAATCAGGTAGCCCGAGCGGGTGACAAAATCATCCAGCCGCCCCAGCACAGCTCTTTCATCCAGCGCCAGATTCACCTCTTCGCGCATTTCGCGCAGCGCTGCCTGCTCGGGTGTCTCATCGGTGTCAATGCGCCCGCCGGGCAGCGCCCATTGGCCAGCATGGTTGCGCAGATGGCCGGTGCGCCGCGTGAGCAACAGGGCCGCCTGCGTGCTCCAGCGGGGGTGGGCGGGCAAGCTCGGCAGATTCCCGCCATGGCCTTCGTCAATGATGGCCACACACACGGCGGCGTGGCGCAGTTGAGCAGTGTCTGGCGGTGATGCCGTCTGAACATCGAAGGCCTGCAGCCGGGTCAATAGGGTTTGGCGCAACTGCACAGTGCGCTCCAGATCGGTGGGCGAGGGGGCTGGCGTTGGGGTTGGCAGAGGCATCACCCGCCATCGTAAAGCAGGCGACCGAGCGGTGTAAGCCCTGCGCTGGTTTTGGTGGGGTCGCTAGGATGGGGCGGGGCAGTCAGCTTCAGGCAAAATCAAAACCAAGCCGCCCATGCAATGCGGCATTCAATTCAATGAGGAGATGCCATGGCAGATCGCAAAGTCGCGCTCATCACGGGGTCGGGCACGGGGGTGGGTGCAGCACTGGCGCTGATGCTGGCCCAGCAGGGCTGGAACGTATTGGTCAATTATTCACGCAGCGAAACCGAGGCGCGCGCCTCAGAGGCCGCAGCCCAAGCGGCAGGTGCGGACACGTTGCTGGTGCAGGCCGATGTGGCGGTGGATGCCGATTGCGTCAAACTTGCGAAGGCGGCGCTTGCCAAATGGGGCCGCATCGATGCGCTGGTGAACAACGCCGGCATCACCGATTTTGGCGGACTCTCCAACTGGGCCGCGCTGGATGCCGAAAAGTTCCAACGCATTTACGCCGTCAATGCCGTGGGCACTTTTCAGATGGTGCGGGCCTGCGTCGAAGCGCTCAAAGCGGCGCGCGGCATTGTCGTCAATGTGTCGTCGATGGCGGGCATTTCCGGGGCCGGGTCGTCGGTGCCCTATATTTTGTCGAAGGGCGCGCTGAACACCTTGACGCTGCACCTGGCCCGTCAACTCGCACCTGAAATCCGCGTTAACGCCGTCTGCCCGGGTTTGATCACATCGCGCTGGTTTTCCGAGGGATTGGGCGAGGCCGCCTTTGAAAAAATCAAGGCCACCAGCCAGCAAATGGCCCCGCTGGAAACCGCTTCATCGCCCGAAGACGTGGCTGAGGCCATCGTTTGGCTGCTGACAGGAGCGCGCACCGTCACGGGCGAGCTGCTGAAGGTAGACGCCGGTATCCACTTGGGCAAGGCGATGCGGCGCTAGGCTCCAAGCAGCCTAGGCGTCAGGCCATCACGTGTTTGCTGACCGGATGGCCCGCGTTTTTGACCAATTGGGGCACCAGTGAGCCAATCACCATAAAAATGGCGGCCGCCAGCAGACCGGTCAACTGTGCGGGCACCATGGCCTCTGGCGCCAGGTTTTCGCAGGCCAGCCAGACAAATGCGCCCATGACTGCGGACAACAACGCGCCTTGTGTCGTCGCCTTCTTCCAATAAACGCCCGCCACCAACGGCACAAAGGCCATCACCAGCGTGACTTTATAGGCGTTTTGCACCATCTCATACATGGTGCTGCGGGAGTTCAGTGCAAACAGCAATGCTGCCAAGGTGAACGTAACCAAGGTGATGCGAAGCACCAAAAGAAAGGTGCGGTCGCTCATGTGGGGCACGAAAGGCCGCAGCACGTTAGTCGTGAAGGTGGCAGTGGGCGCCAAGAGCGCGCCGCTGGCGGTCGACAAAATGGCAGACAGCAGGGCACCAAAAAACATCACTTGCGCCCACAGCGGCATTTTGTTCAAGACCAGGTCGGGCAGGATTTTCTGGATTTCGCGGGCGTCGTCGCCGCCAAACAGTGTGGCCACTTCCGGGTTGGCGACGATGGCTGAATACGCAATGAAAATCGGAACGAACGCAAATACAAAATAAATGGCCGCACCAATCAGGGTGCCGCGCACGGCGGTGTTTTCGTCACGCGCGCTGGTCATGCGCTGGAACACGTCCTGTTGCGGGATTGAGCCAAAGGCGAAGGTGAAAAAAGCCCCGGCCATGGCCCACCAAGCCTTGGCGTCTGAGCTGGCCGGGAAGAAGTTGAATTTGCCATCGGCGGTGGCCTGGGCCAGCACTTTGTCAAAACCACCGGCTTGCCCGCCCACCAGAAACGCCACCGAGGTGAGGCCAATCAGGATGACTACGGTTTGGAACAAGTCGGTGAACGCGACCGACCACATGCCGCCAAAAATCGTGTACACCAGCACCACGGCAGCACCGAGCATGATGGCGGTGTTGAGGTCCAGCAGGCCGCCGGACAACACGTGGATCACCAGGCCCAGCGCCGTCATCTGCGCGGAAGTCCAGCCCAGGTAAGACGCTGCGATGGCCAGCGAGGTCAGCACTTCCACCCCTTTGCCGTACCGCTTTTTGTAGAAATCGCCAATGGTCATCAAATCCATGCGGTAAAACACGCGGGCGAAAAAAATCGCGGCCAGCACGAGGCAGGCCGATGCGCCAAACGGGTCGCCGGCAATGCCGCCCAAACCGTCTTTGGCAAAGGTGGCCGAGACCGACAACACGGTTTCTGCGCCAAACCAGGTGGCAAACACCGTGGCGGTGTTCATGTAAAGCGGCAGGCCCCGCCCAGCGACCAAATAATCTTTGGAGGTGGTCACGCGCCGCGCTGCAACCAAGCCGATGGCGATGGTGATGCCCAGGTAAATGGCAACAAAAACGATCAAAGTATTCATCAATCCGATCTCCTTTGGCGGGGATTCTAGGGTTAAATGGCGGCAAACAAACCTGCAATACAGCCGCCATGCACTATCGAAATCTGGGAAAAAGCAACCTTCAAGTCTCCACACTGTGCCTGGGCACCATGATGTTTGGCGACCAGACTGCCCATGAGGAGGCCGCCGCCATCGTGGCCAATGCCCGCAGCCATGGCGTCAACTACCTCGACACAGCCGACGTTTACACCAAAGGCGCGTCGGAAACCATGGTCGGCAACCTGCTCAAAAACCAGCGCCATGACTGGATTCTGGCCACGAAACTCGGCAACAAGATGAGCGACCGGGTGAACGAGAGCCAGTTTTCCCGCACCTGGATGCTGCGCGAGATCGACGCCAGCCTACAGCGCCTGCAAACCGATTACGTCGACATTTTGTACATGCACCTGGACATCAACGGCATGAACTTGGAGGAGCCGCTTCACGCCTTGCAAAACATGTTGCAGGCGGGCAAGATCCGCTACTGGGGCGTGAGCAATTTCCGGGGCTGGCGGATTGCCGAGGCGGTGCATGTGGCGCGCGGCATCGGTCTGCCTGCCCCGGTAGTTTGCCAGCCGTATTACAACCTGTTGAACCGCATGCCCGAGGTGGAGGTGCTGCCTGCCTGCGCGTTTTACGGCATTGGCGTGACGCCGTATTCGCCCGTAGCGCGCGGTGTGCTCACCGGCAAATATGCGCCGGGGCAGAAGCCTGACCCGTCCACCCGTGCGGGCCGTGGCGACAGGCGCATCACCGATACCGAGTTTCGTGAAGAGTCGCTTGTGATCGCGCAGAAACTCCAGGCTTATGTGGCTGGCAAAGGCATCTCACTCGCGCAATTCGCCACCGCCTGGGTGCTGGCCAACCCGCGCGTGAGTTCCGTGATTGCCGGGCCACGCACCTTGGCGCAATGGCAGGATTATTTGCCGGCGCTGGACTACGTGTTCACGGCGGATGACGAAGCCATGGTCAACAGCCTGGTCAAACCGGGCCATCCGTCCACACCTGGGTATACCGACCCGGCGTATCCCTTGAATGGCCGATAACCAGCCTGGCGGCATTGCCCTGGCCCCCGGTTCGGTGCGGTTGTCGCGGTAGTTGCACCTGATAGGGGCGTGGCGGGACTAAACTTTGCCCATCATCAACCGGAGTTATTTTCATGATCACCCTGTGCGGCTTTCCCGTTTCCAACTACTACAACAAAGCCAAGATGGCTTTGCTTGAAAAAGGCGTGGCGTTCACCGAAGAAACCGTCATGACCAAAAGCACCGACGAGGCTGTGTTATCCGCCTCGCCGCTGGCCAAAATTCCGTTTATCAAGACCGCGCAAGGCGGCATTTGCGAAAGCCAGGCGATTCTGGACTACCTGGAGGCCGCTTACCCCAACCCGCCTTTGTTGCCGGCAGACGCCTTTGCCCGCGCCAAGGTGAGCGAGCTCAATACGTTTATCGACTGGCACCTGGAGATCACTGCGCGCCAACTCTACGGGCAGGCCTTTTTTGGCGGGGTAGTGCTGAGCGACGAAACCAAGGCCAGCATCCGCCTGCAGTTGGAGAAAAACATTGCTGCATTCAAGCGCCTGGCGAGATTCGCGCCTTACGTGGCAGGCGACACCTTTACCCAAGCCGACTGCGCGGCTTACGCCAGCCTGCCGCTGGTGGGCATGGCCACCAAAGTGATCTACGGCGAAGACCTGTTGCTGGCCGCTGGTGTGAATTACAAGGACTACATGAAATTTCTGGGTGAGCGGCCCTCTGCCCAAAAAGTCGCCGCGGACCGCAAGGCGGCGACTGCCAAAGTCTGAGCTTCTGCCTTGGCGGCTCGAACCGGCAGGCCACGTAGCCCATCGCGCAGCCACCACTATCACGTGTATGTGGTTGAGCTGGCCGACCAAGTCTGGAACGAGCCGCGTTTTCGCAAGTGCAACCCCGATTACCAGTTGGGCAAACCCTTCGTCTACGTGGGCATGACCGGTCTGGACCCCGATGTGCGTTTTGACAAACACAAGGCGGGCATCCAGCACAACAGTTACGTGTTGAACCACGGCCTGCATCTGCTGCCGCAGCTTTACGAACGTTTCAACCCCATGCCCTACAAGGCGGCCCAGGCGATGGAGATTGAACTGGGCATTGCCTTGCGCAAAGCCGGTTATGGCGTTTGGCAGGCGTGATTCCGTTTCTAAATCGTCCCTGAACGGGGGCGAGCAGTCACAATCGGAGCACCCATGACAAGCCAGCAGACGGCCACACAAAATTCAGGCGCCAAGGACGAGGAGGGCGAATCCGCCTACGCCTGGATGCGCCTGATGGTGTCGTTGGCGCTGATGACAATTGGCGGCGTCGGCATGTATTCCGTCACCGTGGTGCTGCCGGTCATCCAGCGCGAATTTGCCGTGGCGCGGGGCGACGCCTCTTTGCCCTATACCTTGACCATGATCGGTTTTGGCATTGGCGGCATTGTGATGGGCAAACTCTCGGACCGGGTTGGCGTGATGGTGCCGGTGCTGATCGGCACGGCGGGCGTAGGCCTGGGTTTTGTCGCGGTCGGTTTTGCCTCCAGCCTATGGATGTTCAGCCTGATTCAAGGCCTGGTGATTGGCCTCTTTGGCACCTCGGCCACGTTTTCTCCGCTGGTCGCCGACACCTCGCTATGGTTCACCCGCAAGCGTGGCATTGCGCTGGCGATTTGCATGAGCGGCAATTACCTGGCCGGTGCCGTGTGGCCACCAGTGATCCAGCATTTTGTGCAAAGCGTGGGCTGGCGTCAGACCTACATTGGCATTGGCATTTTTTGTTTTGTGACGATGTTGCCCCTGGCTTTTGTTTACCGGCGCAAACCGCCAGCGCAGGCGGCTGCGGCAACACCGGCTGCGGCGTCGGTTGCAGCCATGGCATCGGAGCGGCCGCTGGGCATGTCGCCTGCCGCCCTCCAAACTTTGCTGTGCATCGCCGGCGTGTCGTGTTGCGTGGCGATGTCGATGCCGCAAGTGCATATCGTGGCGTATTGTGGTGATTTGGGCTTTGGCGCGGCGCGTGGCGCGGAAATGCTGAGCCTGATGCTCGGCATGGGTGTAGCGAGCCGCTTGATCAGCGGCTGGATTTCAGACCGCATCGGCGGGCT
>JANLYO010000307.1:0-12285 GCA_031365665.1 Rhodoferax sp.
CCCGGGTAACCCCCAAAATAGACGTACTCATCAAGCGTGAACCCAAACGCGTCGTTCATTTCTTCAAATGACCAATGTGCCATCAAATTGGTTTCAAAGCGACCTGCCAGACTTTCTGTTAAACCCTTTTGCATCAGCCAAGGCGATGATCCCAAGAGAACCAAGTGCATCGGCGTTTTGTCGATCGAATCTCTTTCCCACAGTCCTTTGACCAGTTCAGACCAGTTTGGGATTTTTTGAATTTCATCAAGCACGAGTACAAATGCAGACGTCTCGTTAATTTCTTTGCTCTTTTCCTGCCATCGAGTGGCCTGGGATTCAGCCAGATTCCATTTGCTTCTCAACCACTCTCCAGTGAGTGGTTCACCGCCGCTGGCAATCGCCCCGGTTTCCTCAAAATTCAACGCTCGACTTAAATTCAAAAGCTCTCTTTCTTGTCCTTCTGCGGCAAAATAGGCAATAGAGTCTGCAGAACGACCTGCGCGGATTTGGTTGATCAAAGTGGTCTTGCCAACTTGGCGCGGGCCTGCCAGAACCTGGATTCGGTTTGGAGGCTCGGCGAGGCGCGCAAAAAGCTTGTCTTTGATGGGTCTTGAGTAGCTCATTACAAATATGAGTAAATTTACTCAATATTGTAACCAATTCTATGTTCGATGTCTCGATTGATTCCAAAGACCCCAATACAAGAGCTATTCAATGAAAATCTCAACACAACGCTGGATCGACCGCTGGGTGGGGCAGCTTCTGTGCGCTGTGGTGTCGGCCTGGGTGCGCTGCTTGGAGGCCGTGCGCGGCCCGGCTCAGCCTAACCCGAACCCGAAAAACATCCTCGTCATTTTGCTCAGCGAAATGGGCAGCATCGTGTTGGCCGGGCCGATGTTCCAGGCTTTGCGGGAGCGTTACCCATCGGCCACGCTGCACGTGTTGCAGCTCAAGCGCAACCAGGAAGTGGCCAAGCTGCTCAAGCTCGCGGCACCGGAGAATTTCCATTCGCTCAATGACCGCTCCGGTGGCGAGTTGATAGTCGACATCTGGCGGGTGTACCGCGCCATGCGTGCCTTGCCGCTGGACGTGGTGATTGACTGCGAGTTGTTTTCCCGCATCAGCAGCCTGATGGCCTACGTGGTCGGCGCACCGCTTCGGGTGGGGTTCACGCCGCATACGCAGGAAGGTTTGTACCGAGGCAGCCACATCAACCGCGCCATTCCCTACAACCCCTACCAGCACATCAGCAAACAGTTTCTGTCTTTGGTGGACGCCGTGAATGTCACCGACGGCCAAGCCACGCCACGCAACAAACTGGCGCCGATTCGGGACATGCCTGCCGACACAGCACTGTCAGTTGACGTCACTGATGACGAACTGAAGCGCTATCGGCAAAAAGTCCTGGCCGATTTTCCAGCGGTAGCTGGGCGAAAACTCGTGCTGATCTACGCCGGCGGCGGCCTCCTGCCCGAACGCGCCTGGCCTGCCGCCCACTACGCCCAGGTAGCGCGCGGCCTGTGTGAGGCCGGCCAGGCGGTCGGTTTGATTGGCCTGGCAGAAGACGCCCAACTGGCCCAGGACTTGCAAAGCCAGACCGCCAGCCCGCACTGCGTGGATCTGACCGGCTACACCCAAAACATCCGCGAGCTGCTGATGTTGTTCCACACCGCCGACTTGCTCATCACCAATGACGGCGGCCCGGGCCACTTTGCCAGCCTGACGCCGATCAAGACATTTGCCTTCTTTGGCCCGGAAACCAGCAGACTTTATGGGCCACTGGGAAACACAGCTGGCTTGGTCGCCCGCAGTTACGAATCCGGCATCGCCTGCTCGCCTTGCCTGTCGGCCTACAACCACCGTCAAACTTTTTGTGATGGCGACAACCAGTGCCTCAAACGTATCCCGCCCGACCCGGTGCTGGCGGATGCGCTGGCCGCATTGCGCTGACCCGGCCTTGCAAATGCCGCCTGCGCTCAGGCGACAATGGCGTGATGAGTTCTGACAGCGGCTTCACCGCCAAAATTTTTGCATGTGTCGAATGGTTGAAAGGCTTCCGGTTTTTCAAATTCGGCATCGTCGGCGCCAGCGGCACGGTGGTCAACCTGGGCGTTTTGTACCTGGCCAAAACCTGGCTCTTCCACGAGGTGACGCCACCCTGGTTGCGTTTGGGCCTCTCCTTGGCGCTGGCGATCTTCATTGCCACCGTGAACAACTTCACGTGGAACCGCCTGTGGACTTGGGGCGACCGGCGCAGCGCATTGGCGATTGACCTGGGCGCCCCCAAAGCGCCCTTGCCAAAACGCCTGGCCGTGCAATTTGGCCGCTACTGCACGGCGTCCTGGTTTGGCATGGCGTTTCAGTTTGGTGTCACGATCTGGCTGTCGCACTACATGAATGACCTGCTGGCCAACATTCTCTCGATCGTTGCCGCCAGCGTGGTCAATTTTCTGGCCAACGACCGCTGGACGTTTCGACTCAAGCGGCCCGCCAAAACCGCGTAATCGCCGTTCAAATGGGAGCTCGTCCTGCCCAATTCCCGGGAACCACATCGAGTGTTGGCTGGTGGTGGGCGCTGCTGGCATTTTCAGTGCTGGCCTACACGGTTGGCCTGGGCGGCCAATACATTCCCACCAATGGCGACGAGCTGGTGTACGCCCACATCGCGCGGCTCACCGCCGCGAGCGGCCATTGGCTGCCGCTCGCGTCTGAGCTTGACAACATGCGCAACACCAAACCGCCCCTGTTGTTCTGGCAGGCGATGGTGGCAGGTAGCTGGGGTGCCAATTGGCAGATGGCGGCGCTGCGCTTGCCCAGCCTCGTGTACACCCTGTTGATCGCGGTGGCCGTGGCCGAGTCTGTACGGCGCATCACCCGCGACACGCGCCGCGCGCTGCTGGCGGCCTGCCTTTATCTGGCCTTCTTCAGCACCTTCCGGTACGGCAGGCCCTACCTCACCAGCGCGCCCGAGACTTTTTGGCTGGCGCTGCCGATGTTGGCACTCCTCTGGATTAGCACCACCTTGCCGAGCCCCCGGCATCAACTCGCATCCGCGCTAGCGGTGGGTTCAGACACGCGGAGTCTCAATAAATCATTTTCAAATAATTATTTTGAGGAAAATTCGAATCTAGGTCACACAAATTCTATGCAAATTGCTCCATTATCAATAGTAATTTTGACTATTTTTGGGACGTTTTTAGGAATAGGATTACTTTTTAAGTCATTCGCTTTGGTGGCCCCTGCGTGCGCGGCGATGTGGTTGGCGCTGGTGCTGATGCGCCAAAATTTCCGCTGGCGGGCGTTGTTGGCCACCACGCTTCAGATCGGATTCAGTGCCACGTTGGCGGTGGCGATTTTTGCGCTGTGGTTTGTCCTGGATCCAGACCCCGCCGCCGTCTGGAAGGAATTCATCGTCGGTGAAAACATCGGAAAAATGGGCGACAAAGTCGGCTACTGGCATGAAGCCTGGTACGGCGGCGGCTCCAGCCTGTGGGCACAGTTGCTCGCTTATGTAGAGAACGCCGGACTGCTGGCTTTTGTGGTGCTGGGCCTCGTGTCCGTTCTATTCAGCGCTGCGCGTGCCCACGGATTCAAGGCCAAATCGGCGCTTCAACACCTGCCGCCTCATCTTTGGGTGCTATTGGCTTGGCTGGCGGTTTGGCTGCTGGTGTTCAGCATTCCCAGCCAACGCTCCGCCCGCTACGTGATCCCCGCGATGCCCGCGCTGGCCATCGTGTTGGCGCTGTATTGGGATCGGATTGCGAGGGGCTGGTTCATCGCCTGCGGTGCTCTGGTTGTCTTCGTCACACTGGCGTTTGCGCGTATTGCCTGGGTCGCCCACGATTTGATGATCGCCTCGACGTTTGAATGCGGGCTTGTCATGGCCGCTGTTTTGGGCCTGCTGGGCACCGTGCTGCTGGGCTGGATCAAACCTGCCAGCACCCGCGGCAGCACCTTGGCCGCCTGCCTGTTTTTTTATGCCGTGTTTGCCCTGACGACCTTGCCGCTGGAAGGCCCATCGGGGCGTTATTCTGCGGTCGTCCAAGCCAAATTCAATGGCCAGAAGATCGCTGTGCCGAGCAACTTCAACGCGCAGTGGGAGCGCTTTCACTTCCTGCTGCCGGGCAACCGAATTGTTCCCTTTGACATGGCCTTGATCTACAAAGCGCCTGCGGCCAACGCCACGCTTGATGCACTGCTGGCCTCGAACGCTGCGGTGGCATGGCTCCAAGCGGACGCTTCGCAAACTTCACCCCCGTGTTTGCCAAACTGCGCAACCATCGCCGAACGCTGGGTGATCAGAGAGCGGCACCAGGCGGGCGACATCACCTGGGCGAATGTCTGGACGCCGCACACCTGGCTCTTCAGCCGCGAGTGGTTGCTGCGCGAGCGCGGCGCCGGCGGCGGATGAGGCGTCGCACCAGGCTGGCCTGAAGCCACATCCACAACCACGGGTCGATCAGCGCGTCAAACGCATTGCCGGTAGGCAGGCGCGTCAACACAAAAAGAAAAAGTGCAAGGGCCAACAAATAGCCGGGGGCAACCGCCGCATGGGCATCAGGATCACGCGCAGGCGGATGGGCAACACACACCACCAGAGCGATGACCGCTGCCACCGCCAGCACAGCCGTACCAAACCCCCACCGGTACACATAAAACGGCAACAGCACAAAGGTGTCCAGCAACAACACCCAGCCCAAAACGATGCCCAGGATAGCCAGCCAAGCTGCCTGAAACGAAGCATACAAACCGGTGTGTTGGGCTGTAGGCGGCACACCTGCCACGAGGAGGCGCCACAGCGTGTGCAGCAGATAGGCCCCACACAACAAAACGGTCATCCCACTGGGTACCTGAAACGCCAGCCCCAGCCAATAACTTGGCGACCACGCGCTGGGCAGCAAGGCCCACGCAAGCACAGCGGCGGCCACCCACAGCCGGGTACGTTTACCCAAACGTCCTCCAACCCGCAGCCACAGAAATGCCAACACCAGGCCCCAACTCAGTGGCGTGACCCAGCGCAGCAGGCGCGCATCGGGCAGAACCGGTGAAAAATTCGTGAACAACTCCATCATGGTTTGGCCTCGTACACAAAACGTTGCCAGGCAATGCGCTGGCGGCCATCGGTAAAACTGACCCACAAACTGCCGTCCGCCACGGCCATGGCCGGGTAAGAAAATTCAGCAGCCAGCGCGTCTTTGCCTGTGCCGGTCACCGTGCCACGGCCCAAGTTTTGCACCAGGCTCCAATCAATTCCGTTGCCTGATTCACTCAAGTCCAGCACCTGGCGTGATTTGGGTGAGGAGTTGTGCGCCAAAAGGAAATGCCAGGGGGCGTAGGCCATTGCAAACACGGAGGCGTCGGGGTTCGACACGTTCAGGTCGCGCAAGTCGCGCCAGGTTTGTCCGCCGTCGCTGGTTTGCGCTACGGCGATTTTGCCGTCCAAGCGGTTGTCGCGCATCAAGGCCAGCCAATGCAGTTCATTCAGCGCCAGCAGCGTAGGCTGCAGCACGCTCCTTCGCGAGGAGATGCGTGCTGCGCCGATGAACGTCCCACTGGCATCGAAACGCAAGGCCATGGGGTACTTCACCCCAAGTTCAAAATACACCGGAAGCACCATGCCGCCGTCAGCCAAGGCCAATGGTGCACCGCGCACGAGGTGGCTGAGGTTCCACAGCCAGCCCAGCGGCAAGAGGCTTGGCTCGCCGAACACCGGCGCGCTGGAGGTGCGACTCATAGGATTCTGTTCGCGCAGATGCAGCACGCGGCTCGCCGCCCAGCCACCCCAGCCCGTCGCCACCACAAACAGATGCATGCGGCCTTGCCCATCCAGCCAGGCCACCGGATTGCCCAGGCGGCGCAGACCCACGCCCAACTGGCCGCCCGCAACATGGCGATTCACCACAAAGTGCGCAGCTTGCCATTGTTGAGCAGCGCGGTCAAAACACGAAGACGCAATCTGCACATCAGGCGCACTTTCGCGTTCGCCCGCAAACCAGAAGGCCATCAGCGCGCAGGCATGGCCGGGCGGCATCGCCAGTAAGTTGCTGGCATGGGCGCTGGGTGTGTCAGGCGGCATGGGGATATATCCCTGCGCCTTGAGTACGAAGCTGCCAGCGCCTGCGGCAGGCGGCGGTGACGTGGCACCTGCCGCAGTGGCGCTCGCCGGCACAGCGCGCGGCGCCGTAGCTGCTGGACGGCGGGCGGAAAAATCCAGAGCGAACAACACCGTGCCCACCACCAAGCCGGCCATCAGACGAAGCTGCCACCGCATGGCCTGACGACCCAACGTTGCCATCAGAACACGGCCATCAACAAAATTCCAATGACGAGCACCGCGTGAGGAAAGGCCACCGTTGGCCGCAGGGCGCCGGCCGCGTATTCCCCCAGCAGCTTCAGCCCGCCGGGTCGCGTGGCCTGCCATTGCGAATGCAGTTGAAACGGCAGGATGTGGACGCCATCCGTCGGTGTAGAACCCTGTTGCACGTAACCTGTCGAGTTATCGCGCAGCAAGGCCTCCAAGTGCAACAGGCGTTGGCCCAAGCGGTTTTGAAACGTCCGCAAAATGCCCTCCTGAAGCCATACCAGCAGCAGCATAGCGCCCAGGACGATGGGGCTCAGTTGCAGCACCATTCCCAGCAAGGCCAAGGCCACCCCGAACAGTTTGACCGCCAAACCTATCCATTCGTACTGTTCGAAATTGTTTTGCAGGGTGGTCCACTCCTGGCTCAGCGCGCTTGGGTTACTCATCATGGGCAAGATCGGGGTTCGCGCAGCAAGCGCTTTGGGACGACAATCCGGCGAGTCTAACGCCAGCCCGCATTTTTTTACTTCGCACCCGAGTTCGATCAGCACGCCACTAGGCCCCAAAGGGCCGGCGCGTGTTCTGACGCAAAACACCGTTTATGCACCGCACCATCTTCGACACGCCGATTGTCAACACCCTGCTGCGTGGATTTTCAGTCGCAGTTTTGAATCTCACAGGCTGGAAAGTCGAAGGCAGCCTGCCGCCCAATGGCAGGAAAAGCGTGTTGATTGCCGCGCCACACACCAGCAACTGGGACCTGCCCTACACCCTGATGGTCGCCTTCGCGCTCAGGCTGCACATCTATTGGATGGGCAAAGAAGAAATCTTCAAACCTCCGTTTCGCGGCCTGATGATGTGGCTGGGCGGCATTCCGGTGCACCGCGAAAAATCCACCAAACTCGTCGCTGCATCAGTCGAAGCGATCAATGCCGCAGACGGCCCGCTGCAACTCATCGTGCCGCCCGAAGGCACCCGGAGCGGCACACGTTTCTGGAAAACCGGTTTCTACTACATCGCCGTAGGAGCCCAAGTGCCCATTGTGATGGCCTACATGGATTACGAAAAGAAGGCCAGCGGCCTCGGCCCTGTGTTCCAGCCCACGGGGGACATCGACGCCGACATGGCGGCGATCAAGGCCTTCTACGCGCCTTTCAAGGGCAGACATCCGGGGCGGTTCGAAGCTTAGTTTTCAATTTTCCTTGCATATTGACTATGAATAGCTCAAAATGCAAGGATGATTCAAAACGAAAACCTTCGATTCCAACCGAATGGCTACGCGAGAGCGTTACTGAAATCAGCAAAAGAACAGCTCGTTTTTTCGCCTGCCCTTGTGTTGCTGGGTCCACGGCAAGTTGGGAAAACAACGCTCTCAAAAATGCTGGCCTCAGATTTTCTGGGCGCTGTCAGCTTGGATTTGCAACTGCCCGAGGATCGCGCCAAACTCAGCCCTGGCAGCGGGTTTTTTCAAGCCAACCGAGACAAACTGCTGGTGCTGGATGAGGTGCAGTACGTACCTGAAGTGTTTGCCCAATTGCGGCCTGAAATTGATGCAGATCGCCGGCCGGGACGGTTTCTATTGCTCGGCTCCGCATCCGGGAAATTGTTGCAGCAAAGCTCCGAATCGCTGGCAGGCCGGGTGAGCTACCTGGAACTGACGCCGTTTCAGCTGCGCGAAGTGGTAGCGCAGTGGCCCGGCCAGCCGCTGGACTTGCTGACCCTGCAAAAGCTGTGGCTGCGTGGCGGCTTTCCCGTGAGCTACACCGCACCCAGCGATGCACGTTCGCTCTCATGGCGAACTGACTTCATCACGACTTTTTTGAACCGTGACATTCGGGAATTCGGCATCAACGTACCCGCACAGACACTTCACCGTTTTTGGCGGATGACGGCGCATTTGCACGGGCAACTGTTCAATGCTTCAGCCATCGCCGCGTCGCTGGGGGGCATCTCCCACACCACCGTCGGACGTTACCTGGATTCGCTGGTTGACACCATGATGCTGCGGCGTCTGGAGCCGCACTTTGTCAATGTGGGCAAGCGCTTGGTGAAATCACCCAAGGTATACGTCCGCGACTGCGGGCTGCTTCACGCGCTCTTGAACATTCCTGATGTCAACAGCCTCATCGGCCACCCCATCGCCGGGTACTCTTGGGAGGGTTTGATGGTGGAGCAAATCATGGGCCTGGTTCCCAAGGGTGCCGATGTCAGTTTCTACCGCACCGCTGCCGGTGCAGAGCTTGACGTGGTGGTGGAGTTGGGCGGCAAAAAATATGGGTTTGAGATCAAGTTCTCCAGCGCCCCCAAAGTAAGCAAAGGATTTTGGCAGGCTTGCCTTGACGTGGAGGTGCAACACGCTTACGTACTGGCTCCCGTGACGCAGGGCTGGCCGCTGAAGTCGCCTGAAGCCCACAGCACGGATGTCATTTCGCCAATGCAATTGGCGTGGGCTTTGTCGCGCTGAGGTAAGCGCTCCAACCCCATCGGCGGCCTCGCTTGGGACATGGACCAAGTGTCGTGCCTGCTGCGCCGGGATGCAAGACGAACATCGTGTGTGAACGCCCCCAAATTTGGGGTCAACCGCCATCAGCTTGCCCCGCTGCTCCAGCCTATTCAGCCTGCCACATGTTGCACAAAACGCGCCTTGATGTGCGCCATCTGCGCCTGCGTGAGGCGGTTGCCGAATTGGCTGACCACCTGCCCCGCTGCCTGGTTCGCAAGCCAGGCGGCCTGGGCATGGCTGTGGCCCTGTGTGGCGGCGTACAGGAAGGCGCCGGCAAACATGTCGCCTGCGCCATTGGTGTCAACGGCGGTGACGTGGGCGGCGGGCACTTCGGTTTGCCGTCCGTTTTCCAACACCAAGCAGCCTTTGGCGCCGCGGGTCAGGCATACGGTTTTGGCCAGTTGTCCGATCTGCTTGACCACCGTGCCCAGATCTTGGTTGCCGCACCAGGTATGCGCCTCTTCTTCATTGCTGAAGAGGTAGTCGATGCCGTCGCCAATCATGGCATCCAGGCCCGGACGGCAGAAATTGATCATGCTCATATCGCTCAAAGTGGTGGCGAGTTTCACACCTGCACCCTTGGCGATGGCACGCCCTTTGAGCGCGGCGTCCAGCCCCGTGGGCGAAGCGGCCAAATACCCTTCCATGTAATACACCTTGCTGGCGGCCAGTGCAGCCGCATCGAGCGAGGTCGCATCCAGGTCAGCCGTGGCGCCCAAAAAAGTGCTCATGCTGCGCTCGGCATCCGGCGTCACCATCACCATGCATTCGCCGGTCTGGCCGGTGCCACCGCGGGTGGCGAGCGTGGCAGGCGTGAGATTGCTGTCAACGCCGTTGGCCTGGAGGTCAGCCACGTAAAAGGCGCCCAACTCATCGTTGACGACGCGACAGGAATAGAACGCCTTCCCGTCGAACTGGGCCACCGCCACGATGGTGTTGCCGGCCGAGCCGCCGCCGCTCTTGCGCGAATGCACCGCCTGCACGTGGGAGAGCAGCTCGGCATGGCGCGGCACGTCAATCAGCGTCATGTGGCGCTTCTCGACTTTCATCGCGGTCAATTGCGCGTCGGTCACCTGGTATTCAGAATCCACCAAGGCGTTGCCGATGGCGTAAAGGTCGTAATTTTTCATGTGTGCAAGTTCAAATGGGCGGAATGCAGCGCTAGCGAGTGTATCGGTCTGCCGGGCCAGGCCCCGGCGGCTTAGCGTTTTCTCTGGATGAAGGCCTGCATATAGCGTTGCGGCTCGCCCGTGGCAAAGGCTTTGCCAAATTCTGGCACGGTGGCGTCGATGGCGGCGTCGGGTGCAAGGCTTTGCCAGCTTCGCATCAAAACCTTTTGCTGCGCCAGTGCGGCGGCACCAAAACCCGCCAGGCGCTGGGACAGCGCCTTGATGCGTGCATCCAATTGGCTGGGCTCCAGCACCTCATGCACCAGGCCCCATTGCAGGGCAGTGGCAGCGTTGATGGATTCTCCCGTCATCAAAAGCCAGGTGGCACGTGACTGCCCGACCAGCAGCGGCAACAGCACCGCGTGGATGACCGACGGGATGCCCACAGCCACTTCGGGCATGCCAAATGCACCGTCACTGCTGCTGATGCGCAAGTCACACGCGGCGGCTATCTCCAGGCCTCCGCCGAGGGTGTAGCCAGACAAACGCGCAATCACCGGCACGGGGAAGCTGCGCACGGCTTCACACAGATTTTTCAGGCGCGTGATGAAGGCTTCAGCCGTCGGCGGCGTAAGCGTGGCCATCTCGTAGATGTCGGCCCCGCCAATAAAGGCTTTGTCGCCCTCACCGCGCAAGATGAGCACGCGCACGTCCCCGCGCTGCTTCAAGGTGTCGATGGCGGCTGTCAACTCCAATATCGCCTGGCTGCCGACGATGTTGATTTTTTTCGAGTTACACAGGGTGAGTGTGGCGATGCCGTCCGCATCCAGCAGGGCCAAGGCGTGGCGGGTATCGATGATGGCGTTCATGGGTTCAAGTATCGCAGCCGGTGGGCTAATGAAAATCCCGGCTCGACGTGGCCAGGCCACCGAGCAGGGGCGTGAGGTCTTTCAGGCGTCTGGCGACCAAGTGGCGCACCTGGCCACCGCTTTCGGTGTCGCGCTGCCATTCGCCATACACCGCCATCAGGCGTGACTTGAGCAACTCGGCGCGTTGCTGCTCGCGCAGGCTTTTCCAGACGATCACGTTCACACTGCCGGTTTCGTCTTCGAGGGTGACAAACACCACACCTTTGGCAGTCTGCGGCTGCTGTCGCCCGATGACAATGCCGCAGGCCGCCACGCGCCGCCCACTGGGCAGCTCGCGCAGTTGCGCACTGGTGAGCAGCCGCATTTTTGACAGTTGCGGGCGCAATAGGGCCAAGGGGTGGCGGCGCAAAGTGAGGCCGATGGCGGCATAGTCGAAGACCACTTCTTCCCCTTCGCTGGCAGCGGGCAGCGTCAGCAGATCTTCATGTACCGGCGCCGCCTTGAGCAGGGGCGGTGCGAGCTTGAGGGCCGAAGCATCCCAAACCTGCTGGCGGCGGTGGCCCGACAGCGCCATCAGCGCGTCGGCGCTGGCCAGCGCTTTGAGATCGCCGGCATCCAGCCCGGCACGCAGGGCCAGGTCTTCGGTGCTGGTAAAGGGGGATTCGGCACGGGTTTTTGTGATGCGTTCAACACACTCCTGATTCAGCCCGGACACCATGCGCAGGCCCAGGCGAACAGCCTTGTTTTCCTCCAGCGTGCAATCCCATTCACTGGTCGTCACATCCACCGGCAACACAACAACCCCATGGCGTTTGGCGTCCTGCACCAGTTGCGCGGGCTGGTAGAAGCCCATGGGCTGCGAGTTGAGCAAGGCCGTCAAAAAGCAGGCAGGCTCATGGCACTTGAGCCAACTGCTCACGTAAGCCAGCTGCGCAAAACTGGCCGCATGGCTTTCGGGGAAGCCGTAGTCGCCAAAACCCAGCATCTGCTTGAAGATGGCCTCGGAAAACTCAAGCTCGTAGCCGTTCTTGACCATCTGGTTGACCAAGCGGTCATGGAACTTGTGCACGCCACCGGTTCGCTTCCACGCGGCCATGGAGCGGCGCAGTTCATCGGCCTCGCCGGGCGTGAAATCGGCCGCCAGCATGGCGATCTCCATCACCTGTTCCTGGAAGATGGGCACGCCCAGCGTGCGGCCCAGCGCCTCTTTGAGCGCAGCGCTCGGGTATTTCACGTTGAGCGGGTCTTTGCGCGCCTTGAGGTAGGGGTGCACCATGCCACCCTGGATCGGGCCGGGGCGCACGATGGCCACCTCGACCACCAGGTCGTAAAACTTGCGGGGCTTGAGGCGCGGCAGCATGCTCATCTGCGCACGGCTCTCAATCTGGAACACGCCCACGGTGTCGGCGGCGCAAATCATGTCGTAGGTGGCCGGGTCTTCGGCCGGAATGTCCTGCATGCGCAGCGGCATGCCGCGCTGCTGGCCCACCAGGTCCAGGCAGCGGCGGATGGCGCTGAGCA
>JANLYO010000007.1:0-3025 GCA_031365665.1 Rhodoferax sp.
CGATGCGGGGAATGGAGCGTATCAGCCCTTGCGTATAGGGGTGCCGCGGGTTGGCAAACAAATCTTGCACGGTGGCTTCCTCAATCACCTTGCCGGCGTACATCACCACCACGCGCTGGGCTGTTTCGGCAACCACACCCATGGCATGCGTGATCAGCATCACCGCCATGCCCAGGCGGCTTTTCAAATCGTTCATGAGATCCAGAATCTGGGCCTGAATGGTCACATCGAGCGCGGTGGTGGGTTCATCGGCAATCAGCAGTTGGGGGTTGCAAGACAAGGCCATGGCGATCATCACCCGCTGGCGCATGCCGCCCGAGAACTGGTGCGGGTAGTCATGCACGCGACCCTGCGGATTGGCGATACGCACGAGCTGCAGCATCTCCACCGCGCGGTCGAGGGCAGCCTTGCGGTTCAGCCCCTCATGCAGGCGGATGACCTCGGCAATCTGTTCACCCACAGTATAGACCGGGTTGAGCGAGGTCATCGGCTCCTGGAAAATCATGGCGATTTCCCGGGCGCGGATTTTTTGCATCTCGGCCATCGGCAAGGGGATCAAATCCCGCCCCTGCCACATCACTTGCCCCGCCACGATGCGCGCAGGCGGCATGGCCAGCAATTTCATCACCGTCATCGCAGTCACGCTTTTGCCGCAGCCCGACTCGCCCACCACACCCAGTGTTTCACCCGCGTCCAGCGTCATGTCGACGCCATCGACGGCATGCACCATGCCGTCGTCGGTGGCGAAGTGGGTTTTCAGGCCCCGAATTTCCAAAAGGTGTGTGGCAGCCAGGGCTGGCATTTCGTGCTTCAAGTTCATCCCTGCACCCGGCGCGGATCGAGCGCGTCGCGCAGGCCGTCGCCGATGTAGTTGATTGACAAAACCGTCAAAAATATCAAACCACCCGGGAAGATGGCCCAATGCGCGGCAATGTCCAGATGGTCTTTGGCATCAAACAGCAGCCGCCCCCAGGTGGGAATATCAGGCGGAAAACCCAGGCCCAGAAAAGACAGTGTTGATTCGGCAATGATGGCCGCTGCCACGTCAATGGTGCCCGCCACAATCACCGGCCCCAGCGAATTGGGCAGGATGTGCCGCACCACCTGTCGCAGCGGCGTCGCGCCCAATGCCCGCGCAGCTTCGACAAACTCCTTTTCGCGCAGCGAGAAAAATTGCGCCCGCACAAGCCGCGCTACCGGCATCCAGCGGAACCCGCCGATCACCGCCACCACCATGACGAACACGCCCGCCTCGGTGCCGATCCAGGCCTTCAGCGTGTCGCGGAACAAATACACCAGCAGTATCAGCAGCGGTATCTGGGGCAGCGAAATGAACAGATCCGTCACCCACATCAGGAAGGTGTCGATATAACCACGCGACATGCCGGCCGTTGCGCCGACTACGACACCCACCACGATGGCGATCAGCATTGCCGCAAAACCGACGGCGATGGAGATGCGCCCGCCATACAGCATGCGCGCCAGCAAGTCCTGCCCCAGATCGTCCGTGCCCAGAGGGTGCGCCCAGGACGGGCCCTGCAACTTGCTCTTGAAGTCAATGTCGTTGATCGGCAAAGTCCATAACCAGGGCCCGACCACCACCGCCAGAATGATCAGCAGCAGCATCACCGCCCCAGCGAAAGCCAGTTTGTGGCGGCGAAAGCGCTTCCATGCTTCGGCACCCAATGATGCTGGCGGCATGGGGCTGTCGCCGGCAGGCGCCGCCACCACGGCTGACCGGCGCGGGTCAGCTGAAACTGATACGGGGGTCAAGCCAGCCATACAACAAATCTGCAATCAGGTTGAAAGCAATCACCAGACACGAAAAAACAAAGGTCACGGCCATGATGACGGGCGTGTCGTTTGCAAGGATGGAACTGATCAGCAGTGAGCCAATGCCGGGCACACGGAAAATTTGCTCAGTGATGATGGCACCCCCAAAAATCGCCGGGATTTGCAGCGCGACGAGGGTGACCACCGGAATCATGGCGTTGCGCACCACATGCTTCAGGATCACCAGACGCTCGGCAAGGCCCTTGGCCCGGGCGGTCGTGACGTAATCGAGCCGGATCACGTCGAGCACGGCAGAGCGCACGTACCGCGTCATGGAGGCCGCCTGGAACAGGCCCAACACCGCAATCGGCATGACGGACTGCCTGAAATGCGCCCACCACCAGCGCCAGCCAGTGTCCGCGATGTCGGCGCGGTAAACAAAGGGAAACCAGTCCAGCTTGATGCTGAACAGCAAGATGAAAAGAATGCCGGTAAAAAATGTGGGTAGCGAAAAACCAACAAATGCCAGCGTATTGGCGACCCTGTCAAACACCGAATAGGGGCGCGCAGCAGCGATCACCCCGACCGGCAAGGCGATCATCAGCGCCAGCAACTGCGACGAGCCAATCACGAACAGCGTGGTCGGCAGGCGCTGCAGGATCAGCACATCCACATTGACCCGGCTCACGAAAGAAAACCCCCAGTTGCCCTGCACCATGGCGCCAAACCAGCGCAGGTAACGCAGATGCACGGGGTCGTCCATGCCAAAGCTGACCCGGATGTTCGCACGGACTTCAGGCGGCACATTCGGATTCGTGGCGAGTTCGGCAAACGGGTCGCCCGGCGCCAGCGCCAGCACCGTGAAAAGCACGATGCTGATGCCTATCAGGCTGGGGATGGCGATGAGAAGACGCCGGATGAAATAGCTGCCCATCCGGGATCAATCAGGACTCGCGGTACCAGTCCTTGATGACGGACATGTCCAGATCCCAGCCGCTGATCGGCGCCACCAGCTTGTTGACGATGCCGCGCACTCGGGGTCGCGTGACCGCCGGAATGACGACGCGGTTCTCGACCAGCAAATCGTTGCAACGCACCAGCAAGGCGGCGCGCTTGACCGGGTCGAATTCGGTGTCGGAAGCCTTGAAGGCCGCGTCGTAATCGGCGTTGCGCCAGCGCGTGATGTTGCGGCCCTGCCATTTGTTCTCTTTGGTGGCCACGAGCGCCGACGTGAATTGCTCCATGAACAGTC
>JANLYO010000011.1:0-34305 GCA_031365665.1 Rhodoferax sp.
GCCCGGGCCGGGATCGCGGAAATTGTGAATTGTGTTCGACAACAGCGGCATCGGCGCGCTGGCGCGCGTAGGCGCGTTGCTCGGTGATCACCGCGTTGATGGAGGGATTGAGCCGGTCAACCCGCGCCAAATAGACTTCCAGCAATTCGCGGGACGTGATGCGGCGGGACTTGATCTCGCGCACGAGGTCAATGGCGGAACGAAACGGGATAGTCAACATGTTGAAACCTCACGATACTTCACAAACGGCAACCAGAAAATGCCAGTATCTCACTGACCTGCCCCATCCAGCGTGCCAACAAATCCTCCAAAAGTCCAAGGTTTCAAGCTTCCTTGATAGGTTCTTGATTGCGGGGCTTTCGTGCTGAATCGCAGGTTTTCCGGCGATTCAGCACGGCGAATTGCGCGAGCGGTATGCCCCCGATGGTGCTGTGTGGTCTGGTCTCGTTGTAGTCCTTTCTCCATTGATGAATCGCCTGGCGGGCCTGTGCCAGGGATTCAAACCAGTTCTCGTCCAGGCATTCGTCCCGGAAGGTGCCATTGAAGCTCTCGATGTAGGCGTTCTGTGTCGGGCTGCCCGGCTGGATCAGCAGGTGCTGGATGCCGTGTTGCTGGGCCCAGGTCATAAAGGCCCGGCTGATGAACTCCGGCCCGTTGTCCGTCCTGATCGCCCGCGGGTAGCCCCTGAACTGGGCCGCCCTGTCCAATAGGCGCGTCACGTAGTGCCCGCCAATGCCAAAGTCTGCTGTGATGTCCACGCATTCGTGGCTGAAGTCGTCGGCTACCGTCAGGCATTTGATCCGCCGTGCGATAGCACCCGGCCTGGCAATGGCATCACTGACGAAGTCCATGCTCCAGGTTTGGTTCACCGCCGTGGCTGCCACCAAAGGCACACGCACCCCGACACGTTTGGTCTTCTTGCGTTTCCTGATGGCCAATCCCTCCTGGCTATAGAGCCGGTAGAAGCGTTTGTGGTTGATGCCAGGGTACTGGGGGCGCAGCACGTCGTGGATCATGCGGTAGCCCCAGCGCCTGCGCTCATGCGCGGTCTGCACGATCTTGCCCAGCAACTCCTGGTTCAAGATGCTGGCAACGACCGGGTGTCTGTAGCTGTCTCGGCTTAGCCCCACAAGGGCGCAGGCGTGGCGTTCAGACAGTTTGTGTTGGCTCACCATGCTGCTGATCGCTTCGCGTTTGTCTTGTGGGGCTAGCGCTTTGTGCCAAAGACGCTTTTTAAGGCATGGATATCCAGGTGCGCCTCGGCCAGCAGGCGTTTGAGTTTGCCGTTCTCCAGCTCCAACTCGCGCAACCGCTTGGCATCACTTACATCCATGCCGCCAAAGCGGACTCGCCATTTGTAAAAGCTGGCATCACTGAAGCCGTGTTTGCGGCATAGCTCCTTGATCGGCATTCCTGCTTCGGCCTGCCGCAAAAAGCCAATGATCTGCTCTTCGCTGTATTTGCTTGTTCTCATGTCCGTCATTCTCCATAGTGACGGACTTCTCGGAAATTACGCCGGTACGGCTGGTGGGGGGCAGGTCAACGGCATCGTACCGGTTTAGAAGCGGCAAACAGTGCAGTCTGAGAGACCTGTCAACTCATCTTCGAAAAAAAAGACCGGCACTTGGCCGGTCTTTAGGTATGGAATTTGTGTGGAATGATCAGGACAAGGCAGCAGATTGATTGCGGCGACGGACACCAACTACCGCCAACAAACCAATACCCATTAAAGCCAACGACGTTGGCTCTGGAACCTTGTTACCAGGTTTAGCCCCCGCAACTGCGTAAATCTTGAAGGAGTCATTTCCTTGGGTAAGACCAGCTGCTGCATCGGTAGTAGCATTTCCGGAGCCGTACGCGCTATTAAAAGCACTGATCAGCCACCAACTCGACGTCAAGTTGCCACTATTGACCAGGTTGTAGGGGTTTGAAGTGTCTTGAGCCATGTTAGCGTAATTCCCGACAAGACTCCAACCCGCAGTCGCCATGGATGCCAAAGTGGAGCCCGTACCATTGAAAGCAGGCGAACCAGCCGGAGTGCCTGCGCCGGTGTACCTGAACAAGGAAATATCGGCATCTGTGTCCACATAACCCAAGCCGATACTGGTAAGCGCAACGCTGGCGCCAAATTTCAGTACCACGGCTTCGGTGTTCGTACCCACGTTGTCAATCGCATGATTGGGAGTGCCATTCCCGTCCGACCACATACCCAAGCCGCCGCCACTGTAATATTTCAACGTTGAATTATTTGTAGTTGCGGTGGGAGTGCTGGTGTTCATCGTCCACGCAGAAGCAAAGCCTGAATTGCTCGCTCCATTGGTGGCATATGCACCGCTGACATCCAATGTCGGGTCGCCAAGGGACGACGCAGTGTAACTTGTGGTCGCATTGCCACCATCGACTCCACCAAACGTCCAGGTAGAAGCAGCATTAGCGCTCCCGAACGCACAAACTCCAATTACAAGTGCCATTGCACTGACCATGCGAGCGTTTAGATTTTTCATTTTCATTCCTTGCACTGAATTCGTCGAACTGTTTAGCGTGTATCAGTCACCTATAAGCAATTTGAATGCCACTTTAATAAACTCCTTAATTTTCAATGACTTATCGAGCTCTTAGGCTATTTCAAATTTGCATTTGTAAAATTTATCGACATTGACGATTGCAATGAAGGCACTGAACGTCCGGATTGAAGTCGCCAGCATCTAACGACTCGCTTTGCCGAGAAGTCACCAATTTTATATGGTCTAAATTCGCCCACTTTTTCCATAACGAGCGAGTAAATCAGTATTTACGCTTAAATTCTATTCGTAATTTATAGAATATTCATCACAAAAATATATATTTTAATAGCGCGATATTTATATATTTAATAGACAAATTTCAATGAATTTTTGAAAATTTTAATTATTCAATTCAGACCGAATACAAACCATCATTTTCGACGCTCAAGCAACTGAAGCACAAATTTAGACGGAATCGCATAACTAATCCCCGACGGATTGGTCAGCGCTGATTCTTTGGTGCCTTTCACAAACACCATGTTGATGACGCCCAACACTTCGCCGTTGTCGGCATCAAACATCGGCCCCCCGCTGTTGCCGGGGTAGGCCGTGGCGTCGAGCTGGAAAATATCAAAACTGCCGTCGCGCAGGCTACGCAGGGTGCGGGCATCGAGTTGGCGCGAATTGGCGGGCGGCAGGGAGATCGCGGTGCGGGATGAAATCATGCCCCGGTGGGTGACGGGCGAGTAGCCCAAGGCGCCGCCGATGGGAAAGCCCATGAAGGCGATCGATTGGCCCTCCAACACGGCATCCGAATCGCGCACCGCCAGTCTGGGTACCGGAGCCCCTTCAAACTGCAGCAAGGCCAGGTCATGTGTTTTGTCGATCTCCAACACCTTGGCCAGGCGCATCTGCAATTCCGCCGTGCCGACTCTCACTTGCACGGCGATTCTGGCCTCTGGATCGGCCTCGGCACTCTCAGGGATGACATGGGCGTTGGTGATGGCCAAATTATCCTCAGCCACTACAAAACCGGTGCCCCGTAGGGTAAAACGCGGGTTGTTTGTCGCTTTGAAGGTTCCCACAATGAGGACGGAGGGTTTGACTTTGATGATGGCGGCTGGCAAATCTGCCCGGGCGATGGGCGCGGCTAGCAGCAGCACAAAGCCAGTAAACTTGAGAAGTTTCGCGGGTAAAAAATCGATCATTTAAAATTTAAATGTACTTATCATTTTTGTGATTTTTTGATCTCTATGCCACGTAAAATATCAACATTTTGCTACTGTATTTAAAGATAATTTATTACAAATATAAGCATATTTTCTTATAAATTCTTATTTATCAATATTTTCAGTACTTTTTTCCTGTAGCCGTTAACTTTAGATTTTGCGCCTAAGGTGTACCGACAACAATCCCGTGGGCGCGGTCGGCAATTGCCCTATCGGTCTTCATCGCCCGCGACGAATTGCTTGCGTACCAAGTGGGGAATCAGCAGATGAAGGGGCATCCGCAAATAGTGGGAGCGCAGGTACATGGCGAACTCTGAGATCTGCGTGAGGGCGCTTGGTTTTACCTCCAGAATGCTGCCAATGCTCCTCAACACCACGATGTCCATCATTTTGCGAATCACGATGGACGGGCTTGCCAGCTTTGCTGCGCGCTCAAAAATCGCATCAGGAACGGGCGTTTGCAGAAAAAGCTTGCAGTATTTCAGTGCGTAATACAGTGGCCGACCGAGATCCAAAGCCTCTGCCCGCTCTACAAGCGATTGGAAGAACAGCGCTTGAGCTGAAAACTGGCGGATAAGTGCGTCCATATCCACCAGATCGCGCAGGCCGTGTTCCAGCTCGCCGTCGTGAAACAAATGGGTGGCGCTATGCAGCACCATATCGACGGGCGACAGCACGAAGACACCCTTTTCGTCTTCGGCAGGGCACGCGGCCGCCCAAAGCATATCGACGTCTGGTTTCAAGAGCGCGGTGGGGGGCAAAATGGTATGGTGCAAATCAAGCGTTGTGCCGCGCTCCAGATGCTGCATGGGAGGCAGCTCATGCATCCATTCACGGTAATAGCGCTGGTCATAGGCATTCAGCTTGGTTGGAAACCAGCCTGCGGCGTAAAGCGATTTTTCGGCGTCGTTCAGGCGATTTTTCGGAACCATGATGTCAACGTCTGAAAGCACACGCCCTGGCGCGGCTGCGAACTTCCCCTTGATGTACGCGCCACCTTTCAAAATTACGAAAGGAATGTCCGGCCCGCTCAGGGCCTTTTGTATTTGAGCGACTTCCCAGTTCACGCTGACAGCCTGGCTTTGCGCCACGCGCTGGGCGCTTTGAAAATGAAATTGGATTTTCTCCGGGAGCTGCACCATCAACCCGCTTTGCTCCGCAAGCCACCCCACGCGGCTAGACAATGAACCATGCCGGGCAGCGCTCAGCAGGCGCTCCCATTGCGTAACATTGAATTCCAGGCCAGCCTGCGGTTCACGCAGGTACTGAATAAGAGGGTGACTATCGTAGGCGGTGAGCGACATTTTGCTAACGCTCGAGGGAGGCGATGACATCGTCAAGGTCGGAATACGTCGCGGTGAAGCAGCGTGATCGCTCGACCGTATCCGCAAGGCAATTGAAGCCTGCCGCCCCTACAACCGGGTAGTTGAAACAGTTTTCAGCCAGACGCATGAGTGTTTGGGCTTTGCTGATCTCCAGGTATTCGGTGGCAGCACCCGCACGGTAGCTTGGGAACACCACGGCAAACGGCGCGACTGGTGTCTTTGAAGCCGCCACGCTTGCTTTGGGCGGGCGCATATGGGCGATGTTGCCTTTGGCGGTTTCAGCCACCACATCGCCCAACACAGCATCTTTGCCAAACTTGCGGATGATCTCGATGGAGGCATTCTTCAAACTCACCGGGCGCGGGATGGGCCAGAGCAGGCCGTCGTTGAGCGAAATCATCGCCATTTCATCTGACAGCAATCGCCAGCCACGGCAAACCAAGGCCGCACAAAGCGTGCTTTTGCCGCTGCCGGGCGCCCCAGGAAAGACATAACCACGCCCATTTTTCTCGACTGTGGCCGCATGCACAATCGCAAACTGATGGGCATGATTGGCGATCACCCAGTTCAAACCCCACTCAAACATCGCAAACGCCTGGCTAATGGGCAGGGGCTTGAAGGGCCTGGTGCCATCAAATGCAAAGTTGACTTGGGGTCTGAACCAGCGCCTCAATGGGCTGGGAGATGACAGATCGATTCGAAAGTCTACAAGTTGATCAACCGGCGTGAGCGGAAAATCGCCATAGAGCTGGCAAACACCGCGGGCCACTTGGGGCAATGAAGACCGCAGACCAATATCAAACCGGCCGATAGTGAAATTCAGCCCACGGTCACCAATGCGGTGCGAAATTTCGGCTGAACTTAGCGATGAAATGCTCAGGATACGTCCTCAAAAGCTTCAATAACACCGAGTTTACTGAGGGTTTCGAGAATTTGGGCGAGTTGGGCTTGTACTTCTTCCTCTTCGAGGCCGGTTAGGAGCGCTTGAAAAGAATCGTGCAGCGCCTGTGATGACGTCGGGGACTGCTCCAGCAACTCCAAAACATGGGTGCACGGAATGGACAAGAGGTGCGTTTCTCGGGCATCTAGTCTAAAGATGACACGCTCGCCATTCCAACTTCTTGTCAGAAGTCTATCCGGCTGCCGCAGTCTAAAAACCTGATTTGCGCGAATTTCCAACAAACCAGAAACCCATTTTCTTCAAGCAATTTTTCCAGAATGACACAGGACTTGGGCAAATCTGCCAAGCAAGCCAGCCAGCCTAGACAGACTCTGCGGCTTGCAAATAAGACTTACACCCAGGTGGATCCAAGAAATGCCTGCAAATTATTGAAGCCTGGCGGAACTGGAATCACACCACCCGCCAAGTCAAGCACCTGCTGCACCTTGAGCACATATTTAAAAGTACTTCCTGGCAACTCACTTAGCTTGGCATTTAAGTAAGCACACACCAAGTGTCGGGTCAATTGATAATTGTCTGGGGTAACCACCAGAACTTCGCGCAAGAGCTTGGTCGTCGCCAAGCTGTTTTTGTTCAAAACAGCGGGCACATTCGCCAGCGTCGCACCGCCAGTGTAGCTACCGTATTGGCTTGCGTTTGCGTTAGGTGTAAGGGTGCCGTAAAGCAAGCCAATTTGTGCCCAGGCACCAACAGTTGAGTAGATATGAATCTGTCCACCAGGCTGCCCCCAGCCACCCGGACTCCAGCCTTTGGAACAAGCGCCCCGAGTCGGATCCGAGAGGTTGCCAGACATCATGTTGGACAGGCACGGAGCCGCAAGCACAGGGCGGCTGGCCAGCGTCATCAAAATCGGCGCTACACCCAGCTTGGCCCATTTGCGGCGCTGCTCACTGACGAGAACCTCGGCAGAATCAGCATTTTGCCCAGGCTCGACACCACTTGTCACCCTGCTGTGCTCGACCGATGTTTGAATTTTTGAGTCTTTAGTCATAACGCTCCGCCTAAAAAGTGGATTTCTCTTAATTTTTCAATTCACCAGACGCACTTCATAATGAAGGCGGTCACTTTGGACCGGGCCAACGGCAAACCGAGCAATCCTCAAACCCAAAAGCTTGCAGAACTGCCAATTACCAAACATAAAGCAATTTTCAAGCCAAAATCAAAAAGTCGATGTAAGTCAATGATTATAAATAGATAGCCTATTTGGGCCAGGTCGCGGTCAAGTGTATCAAGCGCCGTCTGTAAACATTTCCGACAGTCTGTATGGCGCGCGTCAAAGGGATTTCAGCAAACTTGCAATCTCCGCCTGTCCTTGAAATTTGTCCCCCAACTTGGTCAAAGCGTCCAACTCAGTTTTAGCCAAGTCCTTTTTTCCACCCTTGATATAAATTTTGGCCAGATTCAACTTAAACAGATTGTTCTGTGGCTGGGCGGCAACCGCCTTGTTTTGCCACTCGAGCGCCTTGTCCAGCTCATTTTTATCGGCCAACAGTCCGGCCAGCGTGTCCATGAAGGCCGGCTGATTCGGGGCGAACTTGAGCGCTGACTCAGCATAGGCGATAGCCCCCGGTTTTTTTAATTGGCCAGTCACCCAGGCAAGATTGTTCAGAGCGATCGCATTCGTGGGTTGAATTTTCACGACCGCGCCGTAAAGTTTTTCAGCCCCGCCATAATCTTTTCGCCCAATCGCGAGGTCGCCCAAATAGAAGTGGTAAGCAATGTCTTTCGGATGGTCTTTCAGCCAAGTGCTTGAAAATTTGTCTGCGTCTTGGCTTTTCGATGCCGCCAACAAAGCTGAATGCAGCTTCAATGCAAGCTCGGTCGCGTCTGGAATTTCCTTGAGCCCAGTGCGGTAAACCGCTATTGTGGGCTCCCACTTTTGCTGCGCGTAGAGGACGTCACCTTCAAAGACATAGCCCATAACCTCTTTTGGGCGCTGTTTTTGTACAGATTTGGCAACGTTTTGCGCCTCGTTGTACTTTTTGTCTTCCAAATTGAGTTGAATTAGACCCCTTTGCGCATCAATCAGATCGGGTTTCACGTCCAGAGCTCTTTTCAGGTTTTGGATGGCGGCATCCCGGTTTTTTGCAACGCGATGCGCCTCAGCCAAACGCAACAACGGGCGCGGCGACTGAGGCTGCATCGATACAACTTTGTTGAAGGTTGCAATCGCTTGGTTGGTTTCGCCGGAAGCCTGCTGCACACGCCCCAGGGCGTCCAGCAACTCAGGGCTCTCGGGTATTGCTGCAACGGCGCTCTGCGCCGCCGTCAAAGCCGGACGGAGTTCCTTTTTACTGAGGTGAAACTCAATCAACAGCATTCGAGGCGCGACGTCGATCGGATTGGCATCGACCGCTTTGCCAATCAAGGCGGCAACGTCTTCTTTTGAACCCCCAGTCCGATCAGCCAATTCAGCCAATGCCAATAAAGCTTGTCCATTCTTTGGCTGCTTGGCAAGCACGTCGTTAAAACGCTTTTTTGCGTCATCTGGCTTCTTGTCCATCAGGTCAAGCGCGGCCAAACTCGCCACCGCCGGGAAAAACGCCGGGTCAATGGCGACCGCCCGTTCAAAACTGTTGCGAGCGCCAGCAATATCCTTTTTCGCAAGCAGTGTCCGCCCTCGAAGATTGTGCGCAAGCGGCTTGTCCGGCTGCTTCTTTTCAAGCCCGTCAATTGACTTCAAGGCCTTGTCAAAATTTCCTTTTCTCAAATGCGCGCTAATCAGCGCCATATCTGCAGCCACACCCGTATCTGATAACGCGATCTCTTGCAGTTCGCCAAAAGCAATTTCTTCTTTGCCACCCACCATATGCGCCAGCGCAAGCGATGTGCGTTTTTTTATATCCTTGGGTGCGAGCTTTGCAGCCTTGGCAAAAAACTCTTCGGCCTTTTTGACATCCCCATTTTGCAAATGCACCTCACCTGCAACAGAATCCAATTCTGGATCACTGTAGCCCTTGGCAATGCTTTGGTTCAGAACGGTCAATGCTTTGCCGGGTTGGCCAGACCGCAAGTAGGTCATGATTAGCAAGCGTCGAGCCAGAATGAGTTCCGGCGCAGCCGTGACCGCCTTGGTCAACAGTGTTTCGGCCTGAAGATAGGATTTGAACTGAAATTCGATGGCACCCGCCAACTGCAATGCCTTGGGGTTGCTGGGGGCCATTCGAAGCAGTTGTTGGGCCAACTCACGGGCTGTCTTGAAATCACGTTTTTGGTACGCGACTTGGGTTTCAAGAAATTTGGTTTGCGGGTTGTTGGGCGCGACTTTCTTCATCTGGGCAATTTGTAACGCCGCGCCTTCCAGATCGCCCTGAGCCAACAAGGTCGCCAATATGCTCGCGTGACCTGAAACATGGTCAGGCTTGATTTCAATTACCTTTCGGTAAGCCGCCAAAGCCTCTTTTTCCAGGGCTTTGCCAAACGAATAAATATCGCCCTTAAGCCGCCAGGCCTCAAAACTGCCGGGGGTTTTTGCAATGATTTCATCGAGCGACTGTAAGGCGCCGTCAAAGTCTTTTTCGACAGCTTTTTGGCGGGCAAGCGCAATTGCCGCGGGCACATAACCAGCGTCTGCCGCCAACGCCGCAGTCAGTGAAACTTTAGCTTGGTCTGATTTTCCCAGGGCTGAATAGGAGGATGCCAACGCCGTTTGCATTTGGGCAACGGCCAATGTGCCCTTCAATTCAGTCTTGGCAAATTCATCAACAAGCTTTTTGTATTGGCCCTGCGCCAACATCGCCATCGCAAGCTGGGGCAACACGTCGTCAGCCGATTGTTTCAGTGCCAGCGCCTTGCGCAACTCCAGTTCGGCATTGGCAAAATCACCACTGGCTATCAAGGCCTTGCCCAACAAATAACGTGCTTCCGCAGATTCAGGATCCTTTTGCAGGGCGTTTTTAATTTGGATGACAGCAGCTTTCGGATCATTTTTGCTCAAGAAATCTTTGGCTGACGCCAGCATGCTGTCGGCGTTGCCGCCTCCACAACCGCCAAGTAGCACGAGGCAAACGCAAAGCAACAGGGTTAGACCGGTATTGAGTGGATTGCGTTTCATAGTTTGATTGTCAAAAAATAGTATCTCGGCATCTGTCATTTCAATCCCAGCCGGTGCATCAGGTCATACAGCGTCGGGCGGCTCACGCCCAACAACTCTGCCGCTTTGACCAGGTTTCCGTTAACGCGGGCAACTGCCGCAATGATGGCATTTTTCTCAGCCCGTTCACGGATGATGCGCAAATCAAAAGAATTGTCAATTTCAGCGTCGGCAGCAGGCACCAGACCGACATCATCCGCACTCAATTGATTGCCGTCAACCATGATGACCGCCCGCTTGATGCAATTTTCAAGTTCACGGATGTTGCCGGGCCAGGAATGGGCTTCAATGGCACGGACCGCATCATCACTGAGCGCCAATGACCCCCGGTTCTGTTCCTGGGCAAATTTCCGCACAAAAGCGTGGGACAACAAAGCTGCGTCACCAACGCGGGCGCGCAAGGGCGGTATTTTCACAACGATCTCGGCCAACCGGTAATACAGGTCTTCTCGAAACCGCCCTTCCTTGCTCAGTGCGTTTAAATCCTGATGGGTTGCGCAAACGATGCGGACATCGACCGCAATTTCCTGACGCCCGCCCACCCGCTCAATCGTGCGTTCCTGCAAAAATCGTAGCAACTTAGCCTGTAAAGGGAAGGGTAAATCGCCAATTTCGTCCAGCATCAAGGTGCCACCATTGGCGACTTCGATTTTGCCAAGCGTTGTCTTCGCCGCGCCAGTGAAAGCACCCTTCTCGTACCCAAAAAGCTCACTCTCCAGAAGATTTTCGGGGATGGCTGCGCAGTTGATCGCCACAAATTTTTCCGCTTTGCGCTGTGAAGACTGATGCAGGCCCCGTGCCAAAACCTCTTTGCCTGTGCCACTTTCGCCCAGGAGCATCACGGTTGCGTTGCTGGACGCGACTTTTTCGATCGTGCGGCAGACCCTAAGCATCTCCGGGTCACGTGTGGTGAGGCCCGCCAAAGCGTCGGGCTGCTGAAATTCGCGCAGGCGCCGATTTTCCCGCTGGAGCTCAAACAGCCGAAACGCGCGGTCAATCGTCAGATTGAGCAATTCCGGCTCAAACGGTTTGGCGAAAAAATCGTACGCGCCAAGCGCCACGGCGCGCAAAGCGTTGGCCTGGTCGTTTTGCCCCGTCAAAACAATGACTTTGGTATCGGGCTCGATGGCCAGTATTTGCTCAAGCAGGCGAAACCCTTCCGAAACAGAGTCAGCGTCTGGCGGCAGGCCCAAGTCCATGGTGACCACCGCAGGCGAGTGGCGGCGCATCTGCACCAGTGCAGTTTCACGGTCATTGGCTGTTACGGCTTCAAATTTGTCGAGCGACCATTTGATCTGCTTTTGCAGCGCCAGATCATCCTCAACGATCAACAGTGATCGCATTTTTTCGTTGGTCATCTCGCATCCAGCACATGTAAATCAGATTCAGTTTGCATTTCAAACAGCGGAAGCAGTATTGTGACTCTGGTTCCATGGTCCAGCTCGCTGTCGACCTCGATCTTGCCACCCAGTTCCTGGACATACTGAAAACTCTCGTAGGCGCCAATGCCCATGCCGGCCTGTTTGGTGGTTTGGAACGGTTTGAACAAACGGTTGCGGATGAAGTCCTGGGTCATGCCCTGCCCATTGTCGGCAATCAAAATCCGCGCTTGGCCGGCGTGGCGGTCAAGCCGCATGCTGACGCGGCCTCCCGCCGGGGTGGCATCAAACGCGTTTTGAATCACGTGCCCGATGATGCGCTCCAGCCTTTCTTCATGGCCTCGCGTGGCGACCCGGTCCTGGATATCGACTTCCAGCTCGCGGCCACGTCCCTCGGCCAAAGACCTCATGGTTTTCGCAATTTCACTGAGATCAACACCCACCGCTGTGCCCGGGGGGGTGGCGCCTTCGCGCAACTGGAGCATGAGTTGGCGCATGCGATCCAGGGAGTTCTCGACTGTCAACACCATGTCACGCTGGAATTCCGGGTTCTGGCTGTGCCGCTGGGCATTTTTCATCATCAAAGCCAGTTGGGTGACGATGTTTTTCAAATCGTGCACGACAAAGGCCGACATGCGGTTGAAAGCGTCGAATTTGCGCACTTCCAACAAGGCTTCTGTGGCCTGCATCTGCGCCAAAAAGCTGGCCGCCTGACGCCCGGCTGTTTTAAGCAGGTCATTGACCTCCCAATTCACTTCCACCCGAGTGCGCGCCCGCGCGAGCACTACAAAACCAATTAACTCCTCAGACACGGTCAAAGGAACAATCAACCAGGCTTGTTCCAGATCTCTGAGCCACATCGGCAGGGTCAAAGCGCCATAGCGACGCGGAAAAGAACGGAACTCCTCTAGATTGATCACCCATCCGCTGCTCACCAAAAACTGGCACAGCGGCGAACCGGCATCCTCTTTGCCCTCGGTCGCCGGCTGGTTCCAACGCGCCATTTGACTAAATGAAGGCTCACCCCTGTTTTTCATCCACAAGGCGCCGCCGGGGCTCTCCAGCAGATCTGCCAAGCCACGCACCACCTGCTGTCCCATTTCCTGCGGCGAATGCTGCCCAGAAAGCGTTTGGGTGAATCGAAGCCACTCTTCGCGGTAGTCGTAGCGGTAGCGGAAAAAATGCTTGCCCAAAAACACCTTCAGCTTGGCGCGCACCGAGCCCGACAACGCCAGCACCAGCAGCACCAGCAGGGCCACAAAAAACATGCCCAGTTGCAGTGCACGACCCCATTCACCACCAAAAAACCGAACGTAATAACCGACGCCGGACACAAAAATCAGGTACACGCCGGCGATCAACAGGGTTGCTGAATGAAACGCGGCTTTTCTGGAAATCTGGATCTTCGAGATCCAGTCGTTCCTTCGGGTGCTGGCCAACACCAGCAAAGGAACCATGAGGGTGTGGACCGCGCCGCGAATGCTCAGTGCATCGCCATCCAGGCGGTTGAACAACACAGCCTGGGAATAGAGATATACATCAAACAAGGCCGCCCCCGCCAAGCCGAGGCACAGGGGCTTGATGTTCCACTGGGAGTCTTCCGTCACATTGCGGAACAACTGCTCCACCAGCACCAAAATAAAGACCGGCATCGCCATCGAGCTGAACAGCACCAATCGTGCCGGCTCACCCAAAAACGTGGCTCCAGAGAGCGACAGAACCCGTGCAAACAGGCCAAAAGCCAGCAGCACGGCAGACGTCGGCACCAGCCAATCCATGCCCGCCGGGAGTTTGCCTTCGCTTCTTTCACGAAACAACATCAGCAGAAAGGCGAACCAGAACCCGTAACGCAGCAAATCTGCGAGGTCGGCTATCACCAGAAAAACCGCTTGGCCTGTCGCAATGAAGGCCAAACCCAGCCAACCCCAAATCGAGCTGGCAATCACCGCAGAGAATATGCACCGCTCAGAGGCGGCTTTGGCCTTATGCAGGTAGCCGAGCTGAACCAGTCTCAGGGCGAAAGCCAGGTAACTTGCACCGACAAGGCCATGGCTCCAGGCGGTCAGTGATAGGATGCCACTGTCCATGCGCTACTGCGCGCCTTTTCCCGTCAGGACGACACCCACGGTTTCAAACAGCACCACCAAATCCAGGAACCAGGTGTGGTTTTTGACGTAATACAGGTCGTACTGAAGTTTTTCAGCCGAATCTTCCATGGTGGCACCATAGTGGTAGCGCACCTGCGCCCACCCGGTAAGGCCCGGCTTGACGCTCAGGCGCACCGCGTAATACGGGATCTCCTGCGTGAGTTTGTCCACAAAAAAGGGCCGCTCGGGGCGGGGGCCCACCAGGCTCATGTCGCCCAGCAGCACGGTGAAAAGTTGCGGCAGCTCGTCAATGCGCAATTTGCGGATGATCTTGCCCACGCGGGTGACTCGGTCGTCCTGGGCAGACGCCCAGCGGGGTTTGCCATCCTGCTCGGCATCGGTGCGCATGCTGCGGAATTTGATGACGTTGAACAGGCGCCCGTTCAAACCCACCCGCTCCTGCAAATACAACATCGGCCCCTTGCTTTCCAGCAGAATCAGGATGCCGGTGAGCAACATCACCGGCAGCGAGGCCACCAGCAGCAGGGAAGCAAAAACAATGTCAAAAAAGCGTTTGACCAAGGTGCGGATCACGCCTTGATTGAAACCATCGCCAAAAATCAGCCAACCCGGGTTGACCGAATCCAGCCGGATTTGGCCGAGGGTTTTCTCAAAATGCGTCGCAACATCGACGACGCGAACGCCATGCAACTTGCAGTCCAGCAACTCGCGCAGGGGCATGCTGCCGCCGCGCCGCTCGGTCAAGGCAATCACGATTTCATCCACTTCCTGCTCAACCACGATGTCGGTCAGGGATTTGTCCGGCGTCAACACGCCCCAGGCCGACACTTCGGTCGAGACTTCGTTGGGCCCGGCGAAATAACCCACCAGATCGACGTTGGGGTCCGCCTTTTTGAGCGAGCGCCCGACCAGTTTGGCCCGCGTGCCCGTGCCAAACACCAGGATGCGCTGGCGCACCATCGACTGTTTGCTCGAATGCGCCACATACACGCGATGCGCCAACACAATCACCAGGCAAGCGGCGACCACGATCGCAAACAGCTTGCGGTCACTCAGGGGCAGGGGCAGCAGGTTGAAAATGCCGAATGCCAAGGCGAGTGTCATCGAGAGGCTCAACACCGCACGTGCGCGCGACTGGCCAATCGTGCGGTTGTGCACACGCTGGTAAAAACCCAGACCCGAGTTGATGGCCAACATGCCGACCGCCAGCAGCACCGAACACGTCACCGCGACCGAGAGACCACCCGCGAAGTCGTCGGTTTGCCACAAGATCGACAGAATCACGACGGCAACCACCAGACTCAAATCAAAAAAGAGCTGCAGCAGCGTCTGCCTGGGCAGGTAATGGCTGAAAATCTTGATCACTTAACCTAGGCCCCGAGTTTCGTCCAAGGTATCAAACCTGTGGAATATGTAAACAAGCATTGCATAGACTGCTGATGATAAGGGGTAGAGCCAAAAGTCAGCGAGGGGAGTTGCCATCACCCGGCCCAATCGGCAAAAAAATCAACAAAAAGAGCAGAAATGCCACTCTGGGGGCGTCCATAACGCTGCTGACCATGCCCAGCAACAAAATGCCAAACAAGGCTGTACTGACGATGGCCCCCCCGGATTGGGTCAAATTTGGCGCGGCTTTCTGCCACACGACAAGACGTTTGAAAGCGGCGGCCACCATCCAGACGAAGAGCAACAAACCGGCCAAGCCCCGTTCAATCAGCAATTCCAGGTACAGGTTGTCGATGTGCCACGGCAGGTAATAGCTGCCTGCACTCGGAAACCAGCCGGCCAATCCCTGTGAAAAATCCGCATTGGCGTTCAGCGACCGCCCGGCAGCGTCGGTCAATTCAAGCTTCCGGATATCGACGCTGGCCCCTGGCGTGAACACCGTCATCGACAACACCGCTGGCCGCGGCCCCTGCCCGGCTTCAGTCCTCAAACCATCGCCGCGCATCTGAATCTTGATCGACTGCCAGCCGTCGTTGGTGCCAGGCAGCCGCAGGTAGCGCACCAGGCATTCGCCTTCGTAAAGCAGGTGTTTTTCGCAAATTTTCAGCATCACTTGGGCCGCCACTGGCGACCTGGCCTCCAATTGCACCCGCACGCCTTCGAAAGGTTCCGAGGCGCCGCGCCGAGCGCTTTTGCCTAGATAGTGGTCTTGCCCCTGGGATTGGCCTTGTTTCAACAGCCCTTGTTGCAGCAACTGCGCCACCGGCACGGCGACACGCTGGTTGAGCATGTACAGGCCACCGATGCCGCCGTTGCTGGGCGGCCCCGACAAACGTATGAAATTCTGTGACAAAAGCGGCGCCGGCACGGCCTGAAATTGGGTGACCGTGGGCGCTTCGTGCCGCAAACGCAGCGCGCCGGAGAACTCCGTATCGCCACCCAACCCGGCGTAGGCGGCCGAGAAACGTCCGAGGCCCCTGCCCAGCAGCCAATCGAGTGGCTGCTCCAAAGGGTCGCCCAGCAAACCGATGCCACGCTGCCAGTGCGCCACACGGTCATCCAGGTCGGTTTTCGACTCGTCAAACCTGTCCATGAGATAGCTGCCCCCCAGCGCGACCATCGTGATCTCAAGGGCGAGCAGCCCGCACAACCACAGGCTGGCCCGTTTGCGCCAAAGCTCGCCAACCGGCTGGCGCAGGTTCACGCCCGAACGCTTGGCCCAGCGCAGCAGCCACAGCAGCAGCAAAGGCAACAACACGGCGACGTAGACGCCCCTGGAAAACGTCGTCAAAACCGCGTAGCAGGTGAGCAGCGCCAAGAGCGCCAAAGGCAGCCAATGGCGCAGCCGCCGTGACCCCGCCAGCGCCCAAACGACGAAGGGCGCACACATCACCAAATACGCGTCAATGGCGGCGCCACCCACGTGCATTTCCCAAAACGCCGCCGTGGTGCGGTATCGGGTGGAAAAATTCACCAGGCCCGGATAGGCCAGGCGCTCCCACAGTGCGACCAACACCACCAGCGTCAAACCGGTCAACAGCCCCGCGCCAAACCGGGCGAAGGCGTCCTGCTCGCCTTTTTTTGGCGATGAATCGGCAAATTCATGGCGCAGCAGGGGCAAACACAGCAGGGCGAAGACGAGGCTTTTAAGCTGGCGCAGGCTGTTCAGCGGGTCGGTGTAATCCTGAAACAAACCCACCTCGCCAAGGCCTGCGACCGCCTGCCAAAACCCGTTTGTAGAAAACCCGCGCAAGGCCGAAGCCACGGAAAACAGTGCAAACAGGGCAATCGGAATCGCCCAACTCGCGCCATCGACCCTCGACGCGCCCACCGCGCCGCTCGCGTCGCCTCTCGAATTTCCTGGCACAACGCCCGTTCTGCCCCGCTGCCACGCCGCCCACGCCAAGCGCCCGTAGCCCGCAGCGAAGGTGGCCAACAACAACAGATCGAACTCCTCGACCATGCGCCAGCCCGACCATGGGAAAAAATTCAGCACCGGCAAACTGGCGGGCGCCAGAAACAGCCAAAGCCCCGGCTTGAAAGCCAGCAGCACGACTACCCCATAAAACGTGGCCACGGCCAAGAGCGGCGAGAGCGGGTGCACCAAGGCCAACGCCACGCCTGCCAACAGGCTCCACAGCGCAATCAAGCCAAGCGCGATCAAACACGGCCTAAAGGCGGGCAGCCGCAGGGCCGGATTCATCGCCTGCTCAGCCCCTGCTGTAGCGGCCATCGGCCAAGGGCCAAGGCGGCTCGGGTGAAAACTTGGATTGGGTTCACCGAACAGGGCAATTGCAAGGCAATGTGGTCATTTAATATGCTACATAATAAATAGCAAACTATCTATATAATGCGTGGCCTAGAGGCCTAAAAAATCTTAAATTTGTGATTTCCAGGCTTTTGGGCATCAATAATTAACACCCATGTTAATTATTTTTTGCAACTACACCAGCACTTCCACACAATCCGGGTGGCCTAAAAAGCCGTGCGGTGAGGCGCTGGCCCCGTAGGCGCCGGACTGGAACACCACCGCCAGATCGCCCACCTGCGCCACTGGCAACTGCATGCGATCCGCCAGAAGATCCAGCGGCGTGCACAGCGGGCCGACGATGGACGCGGCTTCCACATCGGGCGCACCCATGCGGTTGCCAATGGCCGCTGGGTAGTTTTTGCGCACCACCTGGCCAAAATTGCCCGAGGCCGACAAATGGTGGTGCAGCCCGCCATCGGTGACCAAAAACACCTGGCCACGCGAGATTTTGCGGTCCACCACACGCGCCACGTAGACGCCCGCCTCGCCCACCAGGTAGCGCCCCAGCTCAATGACGAACTCGGCCTGTGGCAACTCTTGCCGCGCCCGCTCCTGCAAACGCGCCAGGTTGTCGCCAATCGGGGCCAAATCCAGCCGCTGCTCACCCGGAAAATATGGAATGCCAAAGCCGCCGCCAAGGTTCAAAAACCGCACCGGCTGCGGCGTGAACTCGGCCAGGCGCACGGCCAATTCGAAAGACTTCTGCTGCGCCTCGCAAATCGATTCCGGGCGCAGATTTTGTGAACCAGCGAACAGGTGGAAGCCTTCAAAGGCCAAACCCGCGCTTTTGATCTGACGCATCAACTCCGGCATTTGCTCGACATCGACACCAAACTGCTTTGGCCCGCCGCCCATCTTCATGCCCGAACCTTTGAGCTCGAAGTCAGGGTTCACTCGCACAGCAACCCGCGCTGGCAGGCCAAGCTCATTTGACACCTGCGCCAAGGTGGCGATTTCACGGAAAGATTCGAGATTCACCAACACACGGGAGGCCACCGCCTGACGCAGCTCGGCATCACGTTTGCCAGGCCCTGCGAAGCTGACTTCGCGCGGGTCAGCGCCGGCATCGAGCGCCACTTTGAGCTCACCCGCCGAGGCCACGTCAATGCCGTCGACCAAACCGGCCATGAAGGCGACCAGGGCCGGCATGGGGTTGGCTTTCATGGCGTAGTGCAGCTTGATGCCTTGGGGCAAAGCCGTGCGCAATTGAGCCACTCGTGCGCGCAACAGCGCGCGGTCATACGCGTAAAACGGGGTTTGCCCGACACGTGCGGCCAGCAGGCTCAGGCGCTCGCCGCCCACCACGAGTTCGCCGCCCTCCACCTGGAACTGGTCCATCAAGGCGTGAACCGGCAACTGGCGTGGGGAGGCGGGTGTAGGGTCGGTCATAGGTCAGTCAGTGTCAGGCTTCATGGCGCGCCACCCAGTCGGTGGACAGCAGTTTGCGGTCGATTTTGCCGTTCGGGTTGCGCGGCAAGGGGCCTGCCACAAATTCAATGCCAGCGGGCACCATGTAGGCAGGCATGCGGGCGCGGCACTCTGCCAATACAGCAGTTACGGCATTCAGGACATCGTGGCCTGCCTCATTCGCATGTGTAGCTATTATTTGTATAGCGTGCCCGAGACTGGGGTGGTGCACGCCAAAAGCCACACACTCGCCCACCAGCTTGGTGGCGTAGAGGATTTCTTCGACTTCCACAGGGCTCACGCGGTAACCCGAGGTTTTGATCATCTCGTCGCGCCGGCCAATGAAATACAGGAACCCCTCGGCGTCTTGCCGCACGGTGTCGCCCGAGAAAACGGCGTATTCGGGCAATTGCAGGCCACTTTGGCGACCGGGCGCGTCGAGCGCCAAGAGTTTGTAACGCTCGGCGGTTTTTTCGGCGTCGTTCCAGTAACCCATGCCGACCAAAGCGCCACGGTGCACCAGCTCACCTGGCTCCTCGGGCGCGCAGGGGGTACCGTCTTCGCGCAGCACCAAAATTTCGGCGTTGGGGATGGCCTTGCCAATCGAATCGGGGCGGCGATCGACCTCTTCCGGCGGCAAAAAAGTCGAGCGGAAAGCCTCGGTGAGCCCGTACATCAGAAACGGCTTGGCTTTGGGCACCCGTTGGCGCAAGAGCGTAAGTGTCTCCAGAGGCATGTGCCCGCCGGTGTTGGCAAAGTAACGCAGGTTGTCCTGGATGGCCGGGGGCCATTCCAGTTGCGCCAGTTGGATGTAAAGCGGGGGCACCGCCGTCAATCCGCTGACCTTTTCGCGCTCCATGGCCTTCAGCACGTCGCGCGGCATCAGGTAATTGAGCAGCACCACCCGCGCGCCGGTATGAAAAGCGGTGGTCAACTGGCTGAAACCGGCGTCAAAAGACAGGGGCAAGGCGGCGAGCAGGGTGTCTTGCGGGCCGTTGTTCAGGTAAGAAGCGACGCTTTTGGCTCCCGCCACCATGTTGCGGTGGGACAACACCACACCCTTGGGCCGCCCCGTGCTGCCGGAGGTGTACAGGATGGACAGCACGTCCGTGTCAATCACCCGGTGGCCCGGACGCGGCGGGCTTTGCAACAGTGCGCTCCAGGCGTGCTGCGCCCAGTGCGGTTTGACGGTACCAGGATTCTGGGGCGCGGCACCATCGGTGACGACCACATGGTGCAAGTCCGGGCAATCCGCCAACGCGGCGCGCAAGGGCGCCAGGCGCTCAGGCGAGGTCACCAACACGCGCACGTTGCAATCCCGCAGGATGAAGGCTACTTGCTCAGGTTTGAGCAGGGGATTGACAGGCACGAACACCCCGCCCGCCGCTGGTGCGCCAAAACTGGCGATCACCGTCTCGAAGCGTTTTTCGAGGTAAATGGCGACGCGTTCGCTGCGCGCCAAGCCAAGCGCCATCAGGCCGCTGGCAAATTGGCGAACAAACTGGGCCAATTCAGAATACGGAGACTGCTGTGCGCCATAGGTAAGCGCCTGCGCTCCTGGCGAGCGCTCTGCGGTATTGAAAATCAATTCATGCAGCAGGATGGAATCAGTCATGGGCAGAGCAAATGCAGGTGCGGGGCAAGGACGGTTTTGAAAGCTTGGCGGCAAAAATTCCGCTTGCGAAAAGTATCTCACAGCAAGCTACGCCCCCAGGGCCGCAGCCAACCTTAGAATTGACGCATGCACCGGGCCGGGCACGCGCCTGGAAAGTTTGACCTGGCAAGCGACTCTGAGAGAATCCACCTGCCTATGATCGGGAGCCTGACTTGGACGTGTTGAAAGAAACCCTGCGAATCCTTGACGAAGTTTTGAGTCTGGACGGAAGAAGCGCGTCTTTTACGCGGGACACCGCGCTTCTGGGCGCAATCCCCGAGCTCGACTCGATGGCCGTCGTCACCCTGATCACCTCCATGGAAGAGCAACTCGGCATCGTCGTGGATGACGATGACATTGATGGCTCGACTTTTGCCACAGTGGGGTCGCTGGCGGATTTTGTCAGCGCCAAACTAGGCACTTAACGCCCCCCGTGTTTGTGCAGCCAGAGGCTTTTTTTCTTCCCCTTGGATCAAAAGGCGTTGGCCAAAGATTTTGTGTCTACCACCCTGGTGCCGGTGGAACTGTGCGGGGCTTGGTGCTCTACGTCCACCCACTTGCGGAAGAGATGAACAAATCGCGCCGCATGGCTGCGATGCAGGCGCGCGCAATGGCCCAAGCTGGATTCGTGGTGCTCCAGATTGACCTGCTAGGCTGCGGCGACAGTTCCGGTGATTTTGGTGACGCGACTTGGGCTGCCTGGGTGAACGATGTCATCCAGGGCTGGCAATGGCTGATTGATCGGCAGGTTGACCCAGGGCGCCCTTCAAGCCAATTGCCCGTATGGTTGTGGGGCTTGCGGGCCGGTTGTCTGGTGGCCGTCGCTGCTGCAAATTTGTTCGCCAAACCTTGCCATTTCATTTTCTGGCAGCCACCGAGTTCGGGCAAACTGCTGCTGCAGCAATTTCTCAGGCTCAAAATTGCGGGTGACATGATGAGCGGGCAGGCAAAAGGCGCAATGACCCAAATGCGCCAACAGTTGGCAGACGGCAAACCAATAGAAGTTGCCGGTTATCTGCTTTCAAGCGGGTTGGCCGAGGGTCTGGAAAACAGCGTATTGGCACCCGCAGTGCCCGCGCAATCAACGGATGGCTTGCGTTTGGCGTGGCTGGAAGTCTCCACCCGCAAAGACGCCTCGCTCAGCCCCGTGTCAACCAAGACCCTCGAACTTTGGCGGGAAAAAGGCTTTCACACCAGCAGCCAAATCGTTGCAGGCCCTTCTTTTTGGCAAACCACCGAAATTGAAGATGCGCCAGAATTGATTCCAAAAACCCTTACCGCCCTGATAGCCTGAAGCCGATGGATTACGCCGAAGAGATTGCCACCTTTCGCTGCCAAGGTAATAGTCTGGTGGGAGTTCTGGCCAAGCCGGCAGCACCGTCAGCAATCGGCATCGTTGTCATTGTCGGCGGCCCGCAGTATCGGGTGGGAAGCCACCGGCAGTTTGTCCTCTTATCACGAGCATTGGCATTCCATGGATTTGCCGTGCTGCGCTTTGATTGCCGGGGAATGGGCGACAGCGAGGGAGATTTGCGCGATTTTGAAAACGTGAGTCGCGATGTGGGAGCGGCAATTGACACGCTTCAAGCAGCGGTTCCCGAAGTCAAACAAATCGCACTTTGGGGGCTGTGTGACGGCGCGTCTGCGGCACTCCTGTATTGCCACGAAACAGCCGATCAACGCGTCACGGGCCTGTGCCTTTTGAACCCATGGGTACGTTCGGCGGAAAGTTTGGCGCGCACCCGCGTCAAACACTACTATGTCCGCCGGTTGCTGCAGCCAGAGTTCTGGCTGAAGTTGCTAAAGGGCAAAGTGGCACGATCAGCGTCCTCTGATTTTTTTTCAAATCTCAGGGTTTTTCGAATGAATGCCCTACCAGTTGAAGCTGGAGCTGACAATGCAGCAACACGAATTGAAAAGCCATTTCAAGAACGGATGGCAATGGCGTGGGCTAAGTTTTCAGGCCACATCCTGTTGGTTTTAAGCGAAGACGATTACACGGCGAAGGAGTTTGTGGAGCACGCCAAAACCAACGCAGGATGGCAGAAAAATTTGGAGAAGCAGTCGGTGATACGCCACGATGTCGCGGATGTTGACCACACTTTTTCGAGCGCTGAAGCGCGAATGACGGCAGAAAATTTGGCGCTGAATTGGCTGGTGGCCCAATTTTCGTCGCCCGCCTTGCAATCAATTGGAGCACCCACATGAGGTCTCCCTGCGTCACCGTTTGATATGGAATTTTTGCGTTTTGACCCTACCGATTGCGGCTTTCCAAAGCCAGCAGTGCCCGTGCTGCCAACGCCTTCGTGGCAGTCTTTGGGCCGAAATTCTGAAAACAATTTCAGACTTCTGAGCAGCGGTGCGGATGTCCGCCATTACCTTCGGGGGCGGTATGCATTGAAAGAGGCCTACCGCCTTGCCGGTGTGAGTGTCACAGGGTCGATTTTGGTGCCTGCCTATCACTGCAGAACGATGCTCGATCCGGCCATCCGGTTGGGTGCAGAAATTGCTTTCTATCCTCTGAACCTGGATCTATCACCTGAACTGAACAAACTGGAAGCCACGTTGAATGGCTGCAAGACGCCAGCCAAGGCACTGCTGATTACACACTATTTCGGGTTTGCGCAGGACTTGGCACCCATCGTGGATTTTTGCCTGAAGCATGGCATCACCTTGATTGAAGACTGCTCCCACCTTCTCATTGAATCTGGGCCAGCCAAGGCTGCAGGCTCGCCTCACAGGGGTTCAGCTGCTTTTCCAACAGGGCGCACTGGGCGCTTCGCAATTGCCAGCCCCTACAAATTTGTGCCTGGCGATGAAGGTGGCTTTTTGTGGGCGAATGACGGCTCTCCAATGCCGTCCACACAGCAGGTTGCGCCGTCCGTGATGCGCAACCTAAAGGCCTTCGGGCACGCCTTGCAAAGTGCGATGACGCCATCGCTTTCTGGTTCCGACGAACACCGCAAGTCATACTCAGAACTTCAGACTGGTCTCAAATCCGTTGGAAGAGATATCCGTGAGACAGGCTCTGGGTTGTCGTCAAATTACAGCGCTGAGAATGAGAACCTGCAGCCCCATTCTTGGTCCCGGCTCGCCTCTCGGTTCACCAATTTGGGTCGCACGGCCTCATTGCGTCGGGAAAATTATCTGAAATGGCTGGAGGCAGCAGAAAAGCTGCCGTTATGTCAGGCACTTTTCCCAAGCTTGGCCCCAAATTGTGTGCCCTACATGTTTCCGCTGAAACTTGAATGCCCACACCAGCATTTTTTTGCTTTGAAGCGTCTGGGGATCCCTATTTGGCGCTGGGATGATATGGCTATCTCCAATTGTGAAATCGCAGCCGAGTATCGGCTCGCGTTGCTGCACTTGCCGTGCCACCAGGAAATTACACCTGAGCAAATGACATGGATGACACAAAGTCTTAGGCGGGTCTTTCTTGAATTCGCAGTGGCGCAGTAATGGAAACTGGCTGGACAATACTTCAACTTGACAAGGCCGTTGGCCTGGGCGGTCAATCTGAGGCGTGGGACAAACTGAATGCGAGAGACTTCAATGCGAATCCGATGGTGGACAGTCGATTCGTAACCCGGCTGATCCAATATTTTGGCAATGGATCAGAGCACTTGTGCATATTTTTAAATGGGGGTGAGATTCACTCCATGTGTATTTTGCACCGTCAGTCGATGGGGGTTTGGGCCAGCTTTCTTCCTTCGCAGTCCCAAATTGGTCCTACATTGATGAGGCAGGGCAACCACGTCGAGCAGTTAATCGCCGCACTGCCAGGTCACGTCGTCAGAATTGATTTCTTGTGCAACGAGCTTTCGGATCGAATCTTCCAGGGAGCGACCGAATTGCCGACCAGTCATTCAGATCATGCACTAACCATGTCGATAAGCCTGGAAGGTAGTTTTGATCTGTATTGGGCGGCCAGATCCAGAAACCTTGTCAAAAATATTTCAAGGTATGAACGCAGAGTAGCAGACGATGCCATTGAGGTTGAGTTTCGGTGTGTTGAAAATCACGGATCAATTGAAAGTGCGGTTGGACGGTATGCTGTATTGGAATCGAAGGGCTGGAAAGGTGAGCAGGGTACGGCTCTCGGTTTAAACAATGTACAGGGAGTCTTTTATAAGGACTTGATGCTGAGCTTCGCGTCCGTAGGCCATGCCAGCGTATACGAACTGTGGTTCAACGATAGGTTGGCGGCTTCACGCCTGGTGATTTCAAATAGTGCGATGTCAATCGTTCTTAAGACAACGTATGACGAATCATTTGAAAAATACGCCCCCGGACGATTGCTTCTACGTGCAGTTATCGAACATATGTTTGCCGTTCGACCCAACCAGACCATAGAGTTTTATACCAACGCCAACGCCGACCAACTGTCGTGGGCTACCCACGACAGGTGGATTAGGCACTCAAGTGTTTTCCGCGGGACCAACCACAAGCAAGCATTTGACATTTTTCAGGTGGGGCACCGTGTCTCGCTTGCCGGTAAAGAAAGCAAGTATTCCCTGCACTCTGCGGTGGATATCAAGATTTACAAACATCCAGATGAGTTTCCATCTGAGATGGAGACTTTTTTTAACTTGGGGGATAAGCAACATTTTGAATTAGGTTTGAGTTGGTATCGCAATCTAATTAACGAAGTTTTCAAGCCAGAGGAAAATGTTTGCTTTTTTGTTTTGCGTGAAAATAGTCGGCTCACAGCGGTTTTGCCCTTGTTGGTAGGCGATCAGAACCATGCCCCTCGCGCTGAATCTCTCAGCAATTACTACACCTCAATTTACGCACCAATCCTGTCCCGAGGTGCCAAGCCCCGCGATCTGGCCCAGTTACTCATCCACGCAAATAGATCTTTAGGCCCACAAGCAACGTTCCGGTTCTCTCCCATGGATCCCGGATCCAGGCCGTATGCTGTGCTGAATGAGGCTCTCGCCATAGCAGGATTTATTCCTTTCCAGTTTTTCTGCTTTGGCAATTGGCATCTTCAGGCAGATGGGGATTGGGCGTCCTATCTGAAAAGTAAGTCAGCAAATCTGCGTAGCACCATAAAGCGAATGACGAAGAAGTTTGAGTCAGTCGGCGGAACAATGGAGGTCGTTCAAGAATTGGCTTCCCTTGAAGAAGGCATGATGGCTTATGAGAAGGTTTACAACAAGAGCTGGAAAAAAGCCGAGCCCTATCCAAATTTCGTTACGGGGCTTGCCCGCGTCTGCGCACAGCAAGGTGCATTGCGCCTTGGCCTGGCCTGGCTAAATGGCGTACCCGTCGCCGCCCAGTTGTGGATTGTCTCCAACGGCAAGGCCAATATCTACAAAGTGGCCTATGACGAGGAGTTCAAAGAATTCAGCGTAGGCACCTTGGTAACTGCAATGCTTATGGAGCGCGTATTGGATCAAGACCACGTGAAAGAGGTCGACTTCTTGATCGGGGACGATGAATATAAAAAGACCTGGATGAGCCACCGGCGAGAACGGTGGGGAATTATTGCCTACAACCCGAGAACACTACGGGGCCTCATTGGCTTGATTCGGGAAATTTTGGGTAGAGTCTTCAAGGAAGTTCGTGCAAATTTTGAACAAAAAAAATAGTTGTTTGAGTCAAAAAGTGGCAGAGGAACTGTTGAATGGTGCCTATTAAGCCTGAATCGATTGCCGCCAAGATAGCCGGTGCGCTGGCGTGGCGATTGCATAAAGTCCTTGGAGATCGTGTCGTTTACGGGACGCTTATTTCGGTCGCCCGCCGGTGGCGGCGTGTTTTGACCAAGCCGGTTTTTGTAGCCATCGCAGGAAGTGTCGGGAAATCAACGGCAAAAGAACTTACGATGGGCATGCTGAAAACAAAAGCTGCCACAGTCGGAACCGGGGGTTCGTTTAACAATATTGAGGAAATTGCGAAAGCGCTTTTGCAGATACGACCGTGGCATGGATTTTCGGTCACCGAGCTGAGTGAAAGCAGAGTGGGCTGGATTGCGAAGGAAACCGAACTTTTAAGGCCGACCATAGGCGTTGTGACGGTCATTGGGAACGACCATTTGAGCGCCTATGGCTCCAAGGAAGCAATTGCGGCACAAATATTGAATCTGGTACTGGCGATACCGCCACACGGCACAGCCATCTTGAATGCCGATGATCCGTTGGTACTTGCCATGGCAACCCAATGCAAAGGCAAAGTCATCACCTATGGAACCTCTTCAAAGGCCCAATTGCGTGCCGAAGATATTGGTTCGGTTTGGCCCGATAGATTTCAATTGACCCTGGTTTTCGGCGACGAGCGTTCGCAACTGGTAACGCAGATGTGCGGCGCCCATTGGGTGCCATCGGTGCTGGGCTCAATTGGCGTAGGTTTAGCGGTTGGAATGTCTTTAGAAGAAGCAGCAGCAGGGATCTCTGCCATCGCGCCATTTGAGGGCCGCATGCAACCCGTTGAAACGCCCAATGGTGTTACGTTCATTCGAGACGATTACAAAGCTCCGCTCTGGACACTCGACGCCTGCCTGGAGTTTTTGAGGTTCGCTCGAACCAAGCGAAAAATCCTGGTCATTGGTGAGATTTCAGATGTAGGGTCAGAAAAGGCCAAAAAATATGTGCGGATAGCCCGAGCTGCGCAAGAAGTGGCTGATATTGTCGTATTTGTGGGGCCATGGGCCTCCAGCACTCTGCGAGCACAGATTCCTGGAAAAGAATATGCGCTTAGAGCATTCAACCACGTGCGAGAGGCTGCAGAATTTATCAATTCCAATACACAGCCCGGTGATTTGGTGTTGCTGAAAGGCACGAATTCGCAAGACCACTTGTTACGCGTAATTTTGAATCTCAATGGCAGCATTGCGTGCTGGCGAGAAAATTGCAACAAGAACCTGTATTGCAACGAATGTTCCGAGCGCATGAGGCCATCCGCCGCTCCAAGTGCCCGCCTGCATAAAACTTCAAACCCTTTGACCGTTCCACCACAAATAGTCGAGAAGTTGAAGTCCAAAGAGGGTGAGCAGTTCATTGTTGGACTCGGCAACCCATGGGAAAAATACCAAGGCACTCCCCATAATATTGGGTACGAGACCGTCGACAAAATGGCGGTGGAGTTGGCTCTGGCATGGATGCGCCACGGCGACAGTTTGATTGCCAGAGGCCATGTCAGAGGCAAGAGGATATGCCTTGTAAAGATACAGCTATCAATCAATCGTTCTGGCGAAGGGTTAAAGCAACTATCAGATGATTTTTCGTTTTCTCCAGAACAATGCATGCTTATTTATGATGATTTTGCACTTCCGCTTGGGCTTGTTCGAACCAAAATGCGTGGCGGTGCTGGTGGGCATCAAGGTGTTGCCTCAATAATTGAAAGCTTTCAGAATGACAGTTTCCGGCGTGTCAAAATTGGAGTTCACCCAGAGGGGACTGGCGCCTTGAATGCCGAATATCTTGTAGCACCATTTGAAGCCCAGAGCAGGCAAGCCGTTGAGTCCGCCATATCCGAAGCTCAGGATCGTGCAATTAAGTTAGCGTTCCCACCCATCAAAGTGCCGTAATCCACGAGTGCTGCCGTTTATCGGCATGGCTTTTCAAAAACTCACGTGTTTCCGGGGTTAGCAAACCGTGCCCGTGAAGTTGCGGAATATTAGTGCCGCCAATGTCGTTAAGCTCCAACATAAGCGGGCCTTTGTCTGTCAGGGCGAAATCCCAATGGTGAACATGCATTAAGGGAAACACAGCACCTGCCAGTTGGCATGCGTCCAAGACCTTGTCCCAGCCCGGAAGCATGAATCCAGCCAAGCGTCTTTTGGTAGTAGGGTGGGTCTCAAATATTTCCGTGTCGGGCCAGAACCCGCCAATCAACCGTGAAACTTCACCCGTGGTCAAATTTATATCTGCAAGCATGTTTCCATTCTTGCCCAAACTGAAATTGTCGACATGGTTGGGCTGAACTGCCACCTTCCATACTGCCCGGATTGGCCGTACGTTGCCGTTTGCATTCAGGCAAATTATCCGGACACCACAAATTGCTGGCCAACCAGTCAACTGAAAAATCTCGGGTGCAGGACTGAAGGTTTCCTGAAACAGGTAGCCGCACTCAGGTCGGTGGTAGCGCCTGTCGACTGTTTGCACGAGCCGTCTCAAGAAGTCTTGCATTTGAATGGCGCTGCCGTCCATCAAAGTGAGTCTGTCACTTGATTTGTCATAGCTTGCCAGGTGAGCTGCCCCAAATCCCTGTTGCGAAAACGCTGGTTTGCCAAAAAGCGGATAGCTTGTTTGCACTCGCAAAAAATCAGCGACGTCTTCAATTCGCTTCAGGTGCAAGCCCATTGAAGTGGGGATGTGTTGAGCGGCATAAAAAAAAGCTTTAACTGGGGCGATAGGTAGCCCAGCACCTCCAGCCATTTGCGTAAACACAGATTTATCCCAAGCCGGCAGCACGGCAAAACGGGGGTTTAACGCAAGGCTGAATTTCTCAAGAAGACGCCATCCAAGGAAGTCGGCCCGTCCACGCCCCTTCAAATAGCCATCGTCATACAATTTAAATTGATAGTAATCGCTGGCGCTGCATTGGCCGCCAAGTGTCCTTAATTCAGCAATTTCACGAAGTTGCACGCCTGGGCTTTTCCCCGTTTGACGCTGCACTCGACGACTTTGCGCAAGAAAGATCTCGATTTTTTCTCTGAAACCGGACATGACTATGCAGGTGACTCCATTTGATTTCTGCCACACACATTATGCAAGCGCTCTACGGCATAATTTACTTCCACCAGATGGCATTCAAGGCTAAGTGTATTGATCAATTCGAAATTGTCAGTTCTAGTCAGCAGGGCACGCAGCGCTAAGTTGAAGACTGGCGTGGGCTATCTTAGGCAAGTCAACGAAATTTTGACCTTAAGGGGTGCGCCAAACTTTCTCGGCTCCTCCGAATATTTCGACTATGGCCTCTTTGACCCAACGGTCCCCATGGGTGCCAAACAGGAGTTTCTTGGTTACAAGGCCGAAAAAATCTATTCAAAACTCAACCAAGGGAGTTGGCACGGAACCGCAAACGACAAAATCATGTTTGAACAAGTCATGCAGAGTTGTGGTTTCAAGATCCCCACAACGCTGGCGCTTTTTCATCCTTGGCGCACTGGAAGCACGAGTTGCCATCATGTTCGAACGCTCGCTGAGTTAGGAGCCTTCTTTGCTGACGTGACAACGTTCCCGCTATTTGTAAAACCTGTTCATGGCCTGTTTGGGCGTGGAACGATGCTCGTCCACGGGTTCAACAAGGACAGCCAAACCGTTGCCACAGATGAAGATTCATCCATTTCTTTGCCCAATTTTTTCAAATGGCTGACTGACAATTCCCGCGCAGGCATGTTATTCCAGTCAATGCTTGTTCCCTCACACGACGTTCAAGCGGTTTGTGGCAATCGTGTCTCCAGCGTCCGTATGATCGTGCTTGTGTCTGATGATGGGCCAAAGTTGTTCAGAGCAAATTGGAAAATTTGCACCGGAAAAAATATTATCGACAACACGGAAGGCTGGACCAACGGAAATATAGTCGCCGCAGTGGATCCGAACTCTGGGTGGATTGAAGCGGCCTATCAGGGTATTGAAGGAAGGCGAATTCCCGTTGGACACCACCCTGATACTAAGGAAAAATTAACTGGCCGCAGTGTTCCAAACTGGGGCGATATGAAGTTGTTTGTAGAGTCTTGCGCCAGAGCCTTTCCTGGACTTGGGTTCCAGGCTTGGGATATCGCAGCGACGACTGAGGGGTCGTGCGCAATTGAGCTGAACCTGGCCACGTTTCATACGGTTCAAGCGACTCAACTTGTCAGTGGCAAAGGATTTTGGGACGAGCGGCTATCTAAAGTGCTTCTTGGTTAAGGCCGGTTTCAAAATTTATTTTGTAGGCGTTTCGGAGGCTGAGGTGGTTGCCTCCATTGACTCCGGCCATTTTCCTGCTAACTTTAATTGGTCTTTGAGGGTCTGGATTGTCATTCCCAGCTCGTAAGTTTTTTTGGCATGAAGCAAGGCTTTGTCATACATCTTCATCTCTAAGTAGACGAGCCCCAAGTTATGGTGCGTGAAAACGTTGTCTCCAGCCTGCCGAGCGGCAACATCCAGTTGCTCCTCGGCTTCGTTTAGACGGTTAGCCTTGGTCAAATAGGTCGAATAAATCATTCTCACGACGTTGTCGTCTGGAACCCACCTTACCGCTCGCCGAAACCAACAATCGACGGTGTAAAGAGAGTCCTTCGGTTTGTCGGTTTTTTCTTTTTCCCCCAACGCGATTAATGTCATCAAGGCACGGTGATGGTTTGGAAATGCGCGCAAGGTATACGACAAATCGGCACCTGGCGAAACCACCAATCCGGTCTTGCGCGACACCAGCATTTCAGTCTCGATAGTGAAGTGCGCGCTTTCGACGATGCGTACTCTGGCTCTATGGGAACCGTAGGTGGTCTCGTAAATGTATTTGTCAGGCCGATAGTCAAATGGCCCAAAAGCGTTTTCAAGATTTCCACAGCCAGACACCGGCTGAGCCAAAGCGGCGCCCGTAAGCAGTGCCACGTTCAGGACAAAAAAGGTGGTGCGCGATTTAGAAAACGCGCCGCGCCGAAGCAACTTTGCAACGGTTAAACTGCAATGCATTTCATTCTCCTTTGAACCGGGTGAGCCGATGCGGTTCGATTGTAAAACCCTTCGAAAACTTATGTTGATCGGCAAAACATCCTACCAATTGCTGCCTGACTACTCATGAAAATTTCCGAGCGAATTTATCGTGCCCATTTCAATTGGGCGGTCAGGGCCATCCTGGACACGCCGCCGTTGCATGCCGGTCAAAGCAGCTTTGTGGCGCTCTCAATGGTTCAACACCGTGATGTTCTGCCTTACCTTCTTGCCCTGAAGTCGTTCGCCCGCTTCCTGCAGCCGTCTCGCGTCGTCTTGGTAGCCGATCCAACACTTGATGCAGATGACCGTGCCTTGCTACGTAGCCACGTGCCCCATATCGAAGTTCGGGAAGCCTCTGAGTTTCATCGGGCGGGCATACCCAAAGGAGGCTGTTGGGAAAGATTGAGTGCGATTTCAGAACTCGCCAAAGACGCATATGTGGTTCAACTGGATGCCGATACAGTTTCAATTCGAGATTTGCCGCAGGTTCGGCAGTGCATACAGCAAGGTACTTCGTTCTCCCTGGGCACTGAAGATGTCCAACCGGTGATGTCCTGTGCAGAAGCAGCAGCCTGGGCGAAGCCGAGGCTTGATGGGCAAGACCATACGCAGTTGGTGGCCGAATCCAACCTTGACAGATTTGATTCAAGCGGAGAGTTTCGCTACGCCCGTGGATGTGCCGGTTTTGCCGGTTTTGCACCGGGAACTATTTCGCCAAATTTGGTGGAGAAAATCTCAAACCGGATGTCTGGCCTGGTCGGGCCCTTATGGTCTGCTTGGGGAACTGAGCAATTCACCTCTAATTTAATAGTGTGCAGCACGCCAGGAGCCGCATTGCTTCCGCACCCTACATATTGCCATCCGGGGCGCAAGACGGACGCCACCGTCTTCCTGCATTTTATTGGGTTTGTGAGGTTTGCCAGCGCGTTGTACGCAACAACGGCAAAGCAAATTTGTCAAGAACTGGTCAGTGCAAAATAAGTCAAAAAATTCCGCAGATTGCATCAGCAAATTACTTTAAGGATTCTTCGCTTGATTCCCATTCGAATTCGTCAGATTCCTGCATTTGTGTTTGATTTGGTGAAGCGCTGCAATATTCTCAGACGCCCCACCAATCCGGAAAGGCGGTTTCGCCTATGTTTTTTTAGCTGTCACTCCCATTTCCGGTTCCTTTACTGTTCGTTGCATAGCCTTTCCAAATACGCTTCAAACATTCCATATTCAATTTTGATTTTTAGTGATGAGGAGCAGCCGCTCTCTGAGGCGCAAATCGTCGCTATTGAATCCTTGATTCCAGGAACACGGGTAATGATTTGGCCGAAAAGTGTGGGCTGGGGAGCTAAGCAAATTGGAAATATCTGGCGAGCCTATGGCTTGGCAGTTAGTGATTTGAAGGAAAACGATATATTGGCAAAAATCGACTCGGATGTATTTTTTTTCAACGACACAATATTTCGAGCTGTTGCCCGAAGTGACGCTTCATTAGTTGGGGATGGTCACTACGTCAATTTCGAGTATTCTCAGGGGGGTTGCTATTTTCTAACCGTTAGTGCGGTTAGAAAAATAAACGTTGAAATAGAGGGCATAGGAATGCAAGCGATGCTGGGAGACATTCCGGTTCAAGCGGAAGACGCGGCCGTTCACTATTTTGCTAAAAAACTGAAGTTGCCGGTATGGCTCACTTGGTACATGATGTTTCCAGATGAGCTTAAAAACGCCGGTCGTTTGTCGCCTTGGATTCGTTGGAAGTTTAGCTGCCTGCATTTTGTGATGAAAAACAAAGTCGCGATGTTAGAAGCATACGAGCATGAAGTATTTTTAGGCAATAGCCCTAGTTCTTATCGAAAAGCTCTCACGATTCAATAAACTACAGGTGCGGACGAAGGAATCTGCCTAAGCCGCCGAGCTTCCTGCGCTTGCCGAATTGGAATGTGATTTTTCGGCGCCCGACCAAACTATCGAAAACCTAATTTGGAGTAAATATAGGATTTGATAAGCCCCGCGCACATTCGCGCACTTGGGTTCACCATTTGGTCTCGAAAGGATCTCACCCTATTTTCAAACATTTCCGGATGAATGATATCTACAAGAAAATCACTTTCAATTTTTTCAAAGATACTTAGCAAATCCGCTCTTGCTGTATTGACATAAACCAGGGTGTTTTGACGATACCAAGGGCTTACATTTGGGTCGTTCCACACCTTACTTCGGATAATGTCAAAGCATCGAAAACCCTTGGACGCAAATAGTTCGAGCCAATAAGACTGACGCTGCTCGTTGATATGATTTTCTCCGCCTTGACCAGTGACGGCAGCTCCAAAAAGCACGACGTCCGCAGCGCCACACAATGTACCTATGAAATAGCTTGCCCTATGCTCCGACAAATGTTCGGCGACTTCAACAGAAATCGATAAGTCATATTTTTGCCGCAGTGGAATTTCCATTTCCATATTGACAGAATCAAACATGATTTTATCTAACAACAAGTCAGTAGGTTTTACCCATGGACCGTCGATACCATGGACTACACCAACGCCTAAATTTGCTGCCTCCTTTAGCCAAGCACCACGCCCGCAGCCGATATCAAGCATTGAACTCGCAGGGTAGTACTTAAACAGGTGTTTCAAAATCGCCGTTGCCGATGCGCTTGAGCCATCTACCTGGTTTTCATAGAAAACTTGGTTGTAATGATGTTGCAACTCTTTAGGCATTTCATCCTCCTTTGTCAGAACTATTTTTGAACAGAGCCTCGAAAACTTGCCGCCACGCCGCCTTCTCGAAGACAAAAACCAGGAGCGCGTAAGTAATGGCACCCGAGGCCACTAGACTTCCAAATTGCCACTTCGTTGGCTCGTCATAAAGAAATTCCACCGCGATTACGACACAACACATGCCCAGGGCAAGTGCCAGGGGTCTATAAAGTGCTCGCAAATAGTCAACAAACGAAATCTTTGCGAAGTAAAGCGCCATTGCCACATAACAAATAGCCAGTAATGCATTGGTCGTGGCGTACCCCATCGCCACCGCAGCGAGTCCGTAAGGGATCAAGACCAACAACACGGAAAAATACAGCAAAGACCCGCCCAAATTGAAATAAAGCATCGCTCGAGTCTTGCCCAAGGCCAACATCAGCGCGCCTGCAATGCTGCCAGTGCTTTGCACCAGGAAGGAGACCGCCATGATTCTGATCAACAAGACCATATTCATCCATTCTGGCCCAAACACCTGAAGCACAAACTGCTCGG
>JANLYO010000023.1:0-2588 GCA_031365665.1 Rhodoferax sp.
GCTTCGTGCTGAACCGCCGCAAACGCGACTTCAGCGAGCGCGAGCGCGATCTGCTCGACCTGGTGAGGCGCCCGCTGTCACGTCTTTACCTGAAGGCGCGGGCGCTGGATCGGGTGCTGTCGGTTCTGCCCACCCAGCCGCCCCCACCTGGCGCGCCCAGGCTGCAAGCCCCGGGCGCGACCCCGCGCGAGGCCGAGGTGCTGGCCTGGCTGGCCGCTGGCAAGACCGACCGCGACATTGCGGCCCTGCTCGGCTGCAGCCACCGCACCGTGCAAAAACATCTGCAGCGCCTGTACGTGAAGCTGGGCGTCGAGACCCGCACTGCCGCCGTGATGCGCTGCTTGGGTGGGCGGCGCCATTGACGCGCCATGGCGCCGTGCCTAAACTGACAGACAGGGTGGACCACGGCGCGGGGAAAGATCAATAACGACCGCGCAAACCATTGGTATGGAGGTAATGCTATGGACAGCTTGAAAGTGGCCGGTTTGGGCGGGGAGCCCGTCAACGTTGATGGCGCCGCGCTTGAAAAGTTGAAGACGTCGTTGCGCGGCGCGCTGCTATTTCCCAACGACGAGGGTTATGACAAGGCGCGCACCGTCTGGAACGCCATGATCAACCGCAAGCCCGCATTGGTGGTGCGTTGTGCCGGCGTGGCCGACATCCGCCAGGCCGTCACCTTTGCACAGGACCGACGGCTGTTGACGGCGGTCCAGGGGGGTGGCACAACATCGCGGGCAATGCCGTATGCGAGGGCGGCCTGCTCATCGATCTGTCAGCCATGCGCTCGGTGCGGGTTGACCCGGTCGCGGCCGTGGCCCATGTGGAGCCGGGCGCGACGTTGGGCGATTTTGACCATGAATGCCAGGCCTTTGGGCTGGCCACACCGGTGGGCATCAATTCAACAACCGGGATTGCCGGTCTCACGCTGGGCGGCGGATTTGGCTGGTTGTCACGAAAGTACGGAATGACGGTGGACAACCTGCTTGCCGCCGATGTGGTCACCGCAGACGGGCGCCAGCTGCGCGCCAGCGCCAAGGACAACCCCGATCTTTTCTGGGCGATCCGCGGCGGCAGCGGCAATTTTGGTGTCGTCAGCCGCTTCGAGTTCAAGTTGCATCGGGTGGGGCCAGAGGTTTTGAGCGGATTGATTGTCTATTCGCTCGACGACGCAAAGACCGCACTGAAGGAGTTCCGCGAATACGTCAAACACCTGGGTGATGACACCAATGTCTGGGTGGTGATGCGCAAGGCGCCGCCGCTGCCTTTTTTGCCGCCCAAGGCACATGGAACCGAAATCATTGCCTTTTGCGTGTTCCATGCTGTGACGAGGGTGAGGGGCGCAAGAAGATCGAGCCCCTGCGCAAACTCGGCCCGGTGCTGGGTGAGTTCATTGGCATGCAGCCCTACACCGCGTGGCAGCAGACCTTTGATCCGCTGCTGGCGCCGGGTGCAAGGAACTACTGGAAGTCGCACAACTTTGCCGACCTGGGCGACGGCGCCATTGATGTGGCCGTGAAATACGTCAAGAGCCTGCCATCACCGCATTGCGAGATTTTCTTTGGCCTGATTGGCGGCGCGACTGCCCGCCCCATGCCCGACGCCACCGCCTATTCGCACCGGGACGCCGTCTATGTCTGCAACGTTCATGGCCGTTGGGAGACCGCTGCCGAGGATCAAAAGTGCACCGAATGGGCGCGCGGCTTCTTCCGCGACGCCGCGCCATTTGCAACTGGCGGCGTGTATGTCAATTTCCTGACCGATGACGAACCGGAGCGCGTGAGGGCAGCGTATGGCCCGGGATACGACCGGCTGGTCGCCACGAAAAAGAAATACGACCCCGACAATTTGTTCCGCATGAACCAGAACATCCGCCCTGGCGCGTGAAGGGGTGGCGCCTTTGGCCGGGCAATGAACAGCGACTCTGTCCGGCCCTGCGCGAAGACCTTGGCATGCGTGTGATCGGCGTATGTCGGACAGGCGGTTGTTCAGCCGCAAATGAACCGGGAGGATGTCCAACGCGAACCGGCTCCCCCAGTTGGCAAACGCATTGGGGTGGGTCCATAGGGATGGCCGCCGGTGACGATGCCACCCGCGCGGGCCAGCCACTAAAAATTTCACAAATTCTTTGGATCATGGTGGCAGATCGGGGCGCGGGCTAACGGCCCGTAGTCTTGGGCTGTGTTGCAGCATCGTCATTTTGTCCGTAGCATTGTCTTCCCGGCACCCGTCGGGGCAAGCCTGGCAGGCACATCACATTGGGAGACAAGCACATGACTGACACCTACGTTTTGGTTCACGGCGCATGGCACACCGGCGCCGAATTGGAGCCGGTGGCCGAGCACATCCGCCACAACGGCCACACCGTGTTTTGCCCCACGCTGGCGGGCAACCGCGCGGGCGACAGCCGCGCCAGCAGCGGGCTCAATGACGCGATCCAGTCTTTGCTTGATTTTTTGGCATCGAACAACCTGAACAATGTGCGCCTGGTGGGGCACAGTTACGGCGGCATGGTGATCTCGGGCGCGGTGGACCGCGCGCCCGAGCGCATCAGACGCCTGGTCTACTGGAACGCCTTTGTGCCGCGCAGT
>JANLYO010000031.1:0-17623 GCA_031365665.1 Rhodoferax sp.
ACCGGGGGGGGGGGGAGAATTGCGATTGCAATTAACAATTTTGGAAGTAATTTAAAAATGCGGGAAATAATTATTATTTAGCCTCCAGAAAATTGTTTTTTTAGATTTAGAAAATGTGGCATAAGTAAATATTACCATTTCTAACAACTTGCAACATGGGGTAACTCCGGGGCAGGGTGATTCCCGATGCGCCAACATGGTGCGCTAGCGTACAGTGCTTTGACTCGCAGCCGCGTGAGGCCATAAGCCGCACCAGGCACAGGGGCCGAGGAGACTGCCTCCAACCAACAATATCCGATTGACCTGAACGCCCATCAGCAGGCGTTTATTGCAAAGGCACCAGTGACCCTGGTGCCTTTTTTATTGCGCGGCAGGTGGCCAGGGCATCTCACTGGCCACGCGGGCTTTGCCCAGAGGCGCTGTGGCTTGTGCCTTTTGCACGGCGGCCATATCTTCTTCGCTGGGGTATTGGCCCATTAACCAGTAGTCAAACACACGCCGGGCGATGGGTGCGGAGTTTTGTGAGCCAAAGCCGGCGTTTTCGACAATGATGGCCAGCGCGATTTTGGGCTCTTCCAGCGGCGCAAACGCCATGTACAGCGCGTGGTCGCGGTTGCGTTCGGCGACCAGCGTGGCGTTGTATTTTTCATTGGCTTTGATCGACACCACCTGCGCCGTGCCGGTTTTGCCGCCACTGGTGTAAGACGCACCCTTGAAGCTTGAGGCCGAGGTGCCTTCGATGTTGACGCCCGCCATCGCCTGGCGAATGACGGCGATGTTTTCCGGCTTGGCAACCTGTTGTCCCATTTCATGCAGGGTGGTGGTAGGCGCTTTGGTCAATACGTCGAGCACCTGCTTGACCAGGTGGGGCTTCATCTTCACGCCGTTATTGGCCAGCGTGGCCGTGGCCGAGGCGAGCTGCAACATCGAGAAGTTGTTGTAGCCCTGCCCGATGCCCAGAGAGATGGTTTCACCGGCGTACCACTTTTGCTGCTCAGGCTTTTTGTAGGCGCGGCGTTTCCACTCGGTTGACGGCAAGAGACCGCGCACTTCACCGTGGATATCGATGCCGGTGAGCTCGCCGAAGCCGAATTTGCGCATCTGCGCGTGGATGCCGTCCACGCCCATGTCATTGGCCAAGATGTAGTAGTAGGTGTCGCAGGACTGGACAATCGACTTGTACATGTTCACGCTGCCGTGGCCGCCCTCTTTGTCGTCGCGAAAGCGGTGGTTGCCGAACATGTAGAAGCCGGGGTCGTTGATGGTCTGCTCGGGTGTGCGTTTGCCGGTTTCCAGCGCCGCCAGCGCCATGAAGGGTTTGTAGGTGGAGCCCGGCGGGTAAGTGCCGCGCAGGGCGCGGTTCAAGAGCGGTTTGTCGAGCGACTCGTTGAGCGCCTGCCAGTTCTCCACGTCGATGCCCTCCACGAACAGGTTGGGGTCGAACGTGGGTTTGCTGACAAAAGCCAGCACCTCGCCGGTTTTGGGGTCAAGCGCCACCAAGGCGCCGCGGCGCTCGCCAAACAGGTCTTCCACCAGTTTTTGCAACTTGATGTCGATCGACAGTTGCACGGTGTTGCCGGGGGTGGACGGGCTGCTGGCGAGTTTGCGCACGGCGCGGCCACCGGCGGAGGTTTCCACCGAATCCACGCCGGTGATGCCGTGCAATTGCGCCTCGAAACTCTGCTCGACGCCGAGTTTGCCGATGTATTCCGTGCCTTTGTAATTGGTCTGCGCCTCGTCAGCCCAGTCTTCCATGGCCTTTTTTTCAGCTTGGTTGACCCGCCCGATGTAGCCCACCACGTGGCTGGCCAACTCACCGTAGGGATATTGGCGAAATAGCCGCGCTTTGATTTCTACACCGGGAAAGCGATAACGCTGAGCAGCGAATTTGGCGACTTCTTCATCGGTGAGGCGGGTGCGGATGGGCAGCGATTCGAAGTTTTTTGATTCCTCTTGCAACTTTTTGAATCGTTTGCGGTCGCGCGGGGTGATGTCCACCACCGCAGCGAGCGCGTCGATGGTGGCCTCCAACTGGGTCATTTTGGAGGGCGTCAACTCCAGTGTGTACGCCGAATAATTGGTCGCCAGCACGACGCCGTTGCGGTCCAGAATCAAACCCCGGTTCGGCACCACGGGGACAATCGCCGTGCGGTTGTTTTCGGCTTGCTCCTTCAGGTCTTCGTGGCGGTAAACCTGCAAATACACCATCCGCGCCGCCAACAAACCAAAACACACAACTACGGCCAGGCTGGCGATCAACAAACGCGCACGAAAACGCGCCAGGTCGGCTTCGACGTTTCGCAGCTCAGTCATAGAGGTCGATTTGCATCGGGGTCGGGGGCACGGCGTTGGGGCACCAGCAGAATGACGCTCACGAGTGGCCACAAGGCCGTCTCGATCAAGGGCGCAGCGAACATGGCAAGGCCCGGAAATTGGCCACCGGCCATCATGCGCGCCAGCAACTCGATCAGGTGCGCCGCCGCAAACAGCGGCAGCACCTGCAAAGCCTGTGATGGCACGCTGAACCACAACAGTCGCCGGTGGATGGTGATCGCCAGAAAACTTAAGCACGTGTAGGCCAGCGCATGTTGGCCCAAGAGCGCACTTTGGTGCACATCCATACACAAACCAAATACAAAAGCCACCCCAATGCCCACGCGCAAGGGTTGGTGCACGCTCCAGAACACCAGCACCAGCGCCAGCAGATCAGGCACCCAGGCAGCGCGGCCCCACAGGCCCATGTTTTGCAGCATATTGAGAGCCAGCGCCATCAGCAGGCTGCCCCAGATGAACAATGGATTGGCGGGCAGCAGCAGTTGCTGGCCTTGGCGCATGATCACTTTTTTTGCCCCTTTTTGCCACTGGCTGGCAGCAGCGGGTCGGGTTCTGGGCGCGGTGAAATTTGTTGCACCGCGTTGGCCAGCACCAGGACATAACTGGTCGCCCCAACCTTGCCCACCGGCAAACAGAGAATGCGGGCAAAAGCGCTGTCCGAGCGCCGCTCTACCTTGTCCACACGGGCCACCGGCAAGCCCGGCGGATACACCCCGTCGACCCCGCTGGTGCTCAGCAGATCGCCCACTTGTACGTCGGCACTGGCGGCCATAAAGCGCAGCTCCAGCGCGCCTGAGGTCAGCGACGCATCGCCAAAGGCGATCCCGCGCGCACCGGTGCGTGTGTTCAACACCGGAATCGCCTGTTCGCGGTCGGTGATCAGGGTCACTTCACTGACGCTTGGGTAGACCCGGGTCACCTGGCCCAGCACCCCGGCCTCGTCGATCACCGGCGAGCCGGCCGTGACACCGGCGGCCAGGCCAAGGTCCACAATCACTTTGCGTGAATACGGATCCGCAGCGTCATACAACACCTGCGCCGCTTGCGCGGTGACGTTCAGGCGCTCACGCAGCGCCAGCAGCTCGCGCAGGCGTTTGTTTTCCAGTTGCAGCTGCTCGACCTGGTTGGCGCGTTGAGATTGCGCCGTCAACTGGGTGCGCGCACGAACTTCATCGGCCTGTGCGTCCCGCAGCGACTCGAAATACTTGCCACCGCCTTGCGCCCAATGGACGGGCTGCATCACCACCCATTGCACTGGGCGAAGCGCCGTGGCGACTGCAAGGCGCACGGGCTGCGTTACTTTAAAGCGGTTGTCTGCCACCATCAAAAACACCGCCAGGGCGCTGAAAACGGTCAATTTTGAAAGCGCAGACGGCCCTTGCCTGAAAAAGGGCGGCGGCGATCTATCGAGGGTCCCGAGTGGCATGGGCGCTTATTGTCCCGGTTTTCAGGGTCACTTCCGCGGCGCGGCTTGTGCGGCAGCACAGCCGCACCCGCGCAAGCCGGCAGCTTATTCAGACGTGAAGATCGACCCCATGCGCTCCATGCGCTCCAGCGCAATGCCGCAGCCGCGCACCACGCAGGTCAACGGGTCTTCAGCCACCAGCACCGGCAGGCCGGTTTCTTCAGCCAGAAGGCGGTCTAGGTCGCGCAGCAAGGCACCACCGCCAGTGAGCATCATGCCGCGCTCGGCAATGTCGGCACCCAGCTCGGGCGGCGTTTGCTCCAGCGCGTTTTTCACGGCGCTCACGATGTTGTTCAATGGATCAGTCAGTGCTTCGAGAATCTCATTGCTCGAGATCGTGAAGCTGCGTGGCACACCCTCGGACAGGTTGCGGCCCTTGACTTCCATCTCCTTGACTTCGCTGCCCGGAAAGGCTGAGCCGATGTTTTTCTTGATGGCTTCCGCTGTGGGCTCGCCGATCAACATGCCGTAGTTGCGGCGGATGTAGTTGATGATGGCTTCGTCAAACTTGTCGCCGCCGACGCGCACGCTGCCCTTGTAGACCATGCCGCCGAGCGAAATCACACCCACTTCGGTCGTGCCGCCACCAATGTCAACCACCATGGAGCCGCTGGCCTCCGACACCGGCAAACCCGCGCCAATCGCCGCTGCCATCGGCTCTTCGATCAACTCTACGTCACTGGCACCGGCCCCCAACGCCGACTCGCGAATCGCGCGGCGCTCCACCTGGGTGGAGCCGCAGGGCACACAAATGATGATGCGCGGGCTGGGTTTGAAAATGCCGCGCGGATGCACCATTTTGATGAACTGCTTGAGCATCTGCTCGGTGACGGTGAAGTCGGCGATCACGCCGTCTTTCATCGGGCGGATGGCTTCGATGTTGCCGGGCACCTTGCCCAGCATGGCCTTGGCTTCCTTGCCAACCGCCTGGATGGTTTTCTTGCCTTGCGGACCGCCTTCGTGGCGAATCGCAACGACGGAGGGCTCGTCAAGAACGATGCCTTTGTCGCGAACGAAAATCAGGGTGTTGGCCGTGCCAAGGTCAATCGCCAAGTCGGTGGAAAAGTACCGACGGAATGCGCTAAACATCAAAAATCCTCTCGGGCACGACGTGCGCTTCGGCGCGTCGTCGCCAAATTTATCAAATCCAACTCAGGTTTGAGGCATCAAAATCGGCCACAATCCCCGTTTTTTGCGGGCTGTCGCAGGCGCAGCACCAAAGGCGGGATAATACCCTATCCCCTGTGTAAAACCTGCCCAGGGCAATTCGGATTTGGCCCCTTAGCTTCCGCAAAACTCCGAGTTTCAACCCCGAATTCACGTCTACTTTCACTATGTCTCTGACATCTGCCGACATTTCGCGCATTGCCAACCTGGCCCGATTGGACCTGGGGAGTGCCCAAAGCGAGCGCATGCTTACACAAATTAACGGTTTTTTCGAGATTGTGGAAAAAATGCGGGCGGTGGATACCACAGGCATCGAGCCTTTGGCGCACCCGGTCGCCGTGATGCATGACATCATCCTACGTCTGCGGGAAGACGTTGTGACCGAACCCAATCAACGCGAAGCCAACCAGCGAAGCGCCCCTTCGGTGGAGCGCGGCCTGTTTCTCGTCCCCAAGGTGATCGAATGACGGCGCTGCACGATCTCACGGCCACGGCGCTGTCGCAACACCTGAAGGCGCACAAAGTCTCGGCAGTGGAGGTGGCACAGCATTTTCTCGCCCGCGCGAAGAGCCACGAGTCGCTGGGCACGTTTGTCGCGATGCAAGAAGAAGCCACTCTGCAACAAGCCGTTGCGGCTGACGTCCGACTCGCCAACGGCACCGCAGGGCCGCTTGAAGGTGTGGTCATCGGCCACAAAGACATTTTCGTCACGCAGGATTTTGTCTCCACCGCTGGTTCACGGATATTGAAAGGCTATCGCTCTCCTTTTGATAGCACGGTAGTGAAAAATCTCAAGACCCAAGGTGCCGTGACACTTGGGAAGCTCAATTGTGATGAGTTCGCGATGGGTTCAAGCAATGAGAATTCGGCAGTGGCACCGCTAGGTTTTGACGCACCCGCACCCGTCAAAAACCCGTGGGATGTGAGCCGCATTCCTGGAGGCTCCTCGGGCGGCAGCGCGGCCGCAGTTGCGGCGAGGCTGGTGCCCGCAGCCACAGGCACCGATACCGGCGGCTCGATCCGCCAACCCGCGTCGTTTTGCGGCATCACCGGCATCAAGCCCACCTACGGGCGCGCCTCACGTTACGGCATGATCGCGTTTGCCTCCAGCCTCGACCAGGCTGGGCCGATGGCGCGCACCGCTGAAGACTGTGCGTTGATGCTCAGCGCCATGTGCGGCCCGGATCTGGACCGCGACTCGACGTCGCTTGACGTGCCAGTTGAAGACTTCACGCGCTCGTTGGCCCAACCGATTGCAGGGTTGCGCATCGGCGTGCCAGAAGAGTTTTTTGGCGCCGGTTTGGCCGACGACGTGCGTGCCGCTGTCAATACAGCTTTGAAAGAATACGAAAAACTGGGCGCAATTTTGGTGCCCGTGGCGCTGCCACGCACCGAGTTGTCGATCCCGGTGTATTACATCATCGCCCCGGCTGAAGCCTCCAGCAATCTGAGCCGCTTCGATGGCGTCAAATTTGGCCATCGGGCGAAGGGTTTCACTGATCTTGCAGACATGTACAAAAAGACCCGATCAGAAGGGTTTGGCGACGAAGTCAAACGCCGCATCATGATCGGCACCTACGTCCTGTCGCACGGCTATTACGACGCCTATTACCTACAGGCGCAAAAAATCCGCCGCATGATCGCCGACGATTTTCAGCAGGCCTTCAAGCAATGTGACGTGATCGCAGGGCCGGTGGCGCCAACCGTGGCCTGGAAGATCGGAGAAAAATCGGACGACCCGGTGGCCAATTACCTGGCCGACATTTTTACGCTGCCCGCCTCGCTGGCCGGGCTGCCTGGCATGAGCCTGCCCGTGGGTTTTGGCACTGGCCACATGCCCGTCGGCATGCAGCTGATTGGCAACTATTTGCAAGAGGGAAAACTGCTCAACGCTGCCCATCAGTTTCAACAGGCCACTGACTTCCACCTTGCAAAACCGGCGGGGTTTTGACCATGACTGAATTGACAAGCCCCACCCCAATACCCGCAGGCCCCTTGGTCATGGGTTACGAAGTCGTCATCGGCTTCGAAACCCACACCCAGCTCTCCACACAGAGCAAAATATTCAGCCGCGCCTCGACGGCGTTTGGCGCCGAGCCCAACACCCAGGCCTGCGCCGTAGACCTGGCCTTGCCCGGCACCCTGCCGGTAATGAACAAAGGCGCTGTCGAACGCGCCATCCAGTTTGGTCTGGCGATTGGCGCGCACATTGCGCCGCGCAGTGTTTTTGCGCGCAAGAACTATTTTTACCCCGACCTGCCCAAGGGTTACCAGATCAGCCAGTTTGAGATTCCCGTGGTGCAAGGTGGCCAGGTTGAGTTCTTTTTGGATGGTCAAAAAAGATCGGTTCGCCTGGTGCGCGCGCACCTCGAAGAAGATGCCGGCAAGTCGCTGCACGAAGACTTGTCATTAGGGGGTGGGGGCCAAACTGGCATTGACCTGAACCGTGCCGGCACGCCGCTGCTGGAGATCGTCACCGAGCCTGATATGCGCAGCAGCGACGAGGCCGTGGCCTACGCCAAAGAGCTGCACAAAATCGTCACCTGGATCGGCATTTGCGACGGCAACATGCAGGAAGGCAGCTTTCGCTGCGACGCCAACGTGAGCGTGCGCAAACCCGGCGAAGCCTTGGGAACACGCCGCGAGATCAAGAACCTGAACAGCTTCAAGTTCATGCAGCAGGCGATTGACTATGAAGTGCGCTGGCAGATTGAGCAGATTGAAGACGGCCACGCGATTCAGCAGGCCACCGTTTTGTTCAACCCGGACACGGGTGAAACGCGGGCCATGCGCACCAAGGAAGATGCGGCGGATTACCGCTACTTTCCCGACCCCGACTTGCCGCCGCTGGTGATTGCGGATGAGTGGGTGCAGCGGATTCGTTCCGAGATGACGGAGTTGCCGCGGGTGATGGCGGCGCGTTTTGTAAACAACTTTGGATTGTCCGACTACGACGCGGCCCTGATTACTCAGAGCCGAGAAGTCGCCGCATATTTTGAAGCAACTGCCGAATTAAGTGGACACCCAAAGGCCGCAGCAAATTGGATGATGGGGGAAGTCTCCCGCCGTTTGAACGACGAAGGGTTGACCTTCAAAAATTGTCCTATTCGGGCCAATGAGTTGGCACAGTTAATTCGCTTGATTGAAGCAGGGATCGTCTCCAACAGCGCCGCGAAAACAGTTTTCAACTCCCTTTGGGGTGGTTCACCGTCCCCCGTGGCGAATAGTCCTACTCCTGCAACTCAGGACATGTTGGGCAACGAGCACAGGGACGTAGAGTCGATCATCGACACATTGGGCCTGCGTCAAATGAACGACACCGGAGAATTGGAAGAGATCGTCAACGACGTGATCTCCGCCAACCCCAAAAACGTCGCCGAATACAAAGCCGGCAACACCAAGGCGCTCAACGCGCTCGTGGGTCAGATCATGAAAGGCAGCAAAGGCAAGGCCAACCCGCAGCAGGTCAACGATTTGCTGCGTGCCAAACTTGGCTAGTTTTTCGCCACCGCTGGTTTGGCCGGCGTGGCTGCTATGGCCGGTGCACGCAGTTTCCACAGATCCTTGAGGCGCACCAACTCTTCGTCAAAACGCGCGTTCACGCGCTGGGCTTCTCCGTCCTGGTCAGTGATGAAACGGCTCTGCACAGCCAAGCTATGGTTGTTTTCATCGACCTGGCGCTTCAAGCTCGCAGGCGCTTTGCTGAGGTCTTTCTTGTAGAACTCCATCTCGGTGTCGATCAGCACTTTTTGTTTTTGCAATTCGATCACGCGGTTCGCCGCCGCCGCTTTGACCACCGTGATCTGCTTGAGCGCCTCGGCGCGCTCGGTGTCGTGCACGGCCTTTTCGGGGTAACGCACCAACAGCGCGCGGTCACGGCGTTTGTCTTCGTCTTTGCGGGCGCGCTCCTCCGCCGCCAGCCTTTCTTTCGCTTCGACCTCTGCACGCTCCTGCGATGTCAGGGTCGGGCCTACTTTGCTGTTGACCGTGCCGCTGGGGTTCAGCACTTTTTGCTCTCGGTCACTACATTCGGGGATGGGCCGATCTGAGGTGAGTTTGCGGCCTTTTGCATCGACGCAGCTATAGATGCCTTTGACCGACTGGGCTTGCGCCAAGACAGCAGCGGGCAGGCAACACACCAGGCTCCAGGCCATGCAAGTGCCCATCAGGCCAAAAATGGTTTTGCTGTTCATGAGCGCTCAATCACTCCATAACGTTGACGGTAATTCTCCACTCTGGCACGGTCTTGCGCCAGGTCGTTCGCACCGGGCAGCTCGGCTTGCAATGCAAGATAGTGCATCAAATCATCCAGATTCGCAATCGCGCAAACCTCAAGGCCCAATTGATCTCGAACGTATTGCACCGCACTGTAGTTGACATCCACGCCGTTTTCGACGGCTTTTTCCTGCCGATCCAGGGCAATCGCCACCGCATGCGGTGTGGCCCCGGCAGCGCGGATGATCGCGATCGACTCCTTGGTGGCCGTGCCTGCTGACATCACGTCGTCCACAATCAGCACCCTTCCAGCCAGCGGCGCACCGACCAAAGTGCCACCTTCGCCGTGGTCTTTGGCTTCCTTGCGGTTGTAAGCAAAGGGCACATTGCGGCCGCGCCGCGCCAGCTCCACCGCCAACGCCGCACCCAGTGGAATACCCTTGTAAGCGGGGCCAAACACCATGTCAAACGCCATGCCGGTGGCGACGATGCGGTCTGCGTAGAAAGCCGCCAGGCGGCCCAGCTTGGCGCCGTCGTCAAACAAACCGGCGTTGAAAAAGTACGGGCTCATGCGCCCGGCCTTGGTTTTGAATTCCCCAAACTTCAAGACGCCGCAATCCAGGGAGAATTGCACGAAGTCCTGCGCTAAAGTTGCTTTCCCGGTTTTATTCATTTGACGTTTGATGCATGCATTAGGGACAATTTCAGAAATTCATTTTTAGGGCGGCAGTGCAAGGCGCAAACCGTAGACATACACTTGTATGGCGAGGATTTGCAACGCAGCAATGCGCCCTACAAATGCATTTATGGAAGTGTCCCATGTTTAAATTGACCAGCCTGAACCTCAACGGCATTCGCTCGGCCACCAGCAAAGGCTTGGAGCCGTGGCTGGACAAACACCGGCCTGATTGTATTTGTGTGCAAGAGGTCAAGGCCCAGTGGGACGACGTGCGGGGCCGCTTCGAGACCCTGGCCGGCTTAAAGGGCCACTTCCAGTTTGCCGAGAAAAAGGGTTATTCGGGCGTGGGCGTGTATTCGCGCCAGGAGCCCAGCGACGTGGTGATCGGTTACGGCTCGCGAGAGTTCGACGCTGAAGGGCGTTATGTGGAGTTGCGCTTCGACACGCCAAAGACCAAACTCTCGATCATCAGCACTTATTTTCCCAGTGGCTCCTCAGGCGAAGACCGGCAACTGGCCAAATTCCGCTTTTTGGCGGAGTTTTACCCGCATCTGGCCGCGCTCAAAGCGACGCGCGAGTACATCCTGTGCGGCGACGTGAACATTGCGCACAAAGAAATCGATTTGAAAAACTGGAAAAGCAACCAGAAAAACTCTGGCTTCCTGCCCGAAGAACGCGCCTGGATGACCGGCCTCTTGGAGACCGCCGGCCTGGTGGACGTCTATCGCAAATTGCAGCCCCACACCACCGACACCGCCTACACCTGGTGGAGCCAGCGCGGCCAGGCCTACGCCAAAAACGTCGGTTGGCGTCTGGATTACCACCTGGCCACACCTGGCGTGGCGGCCTTTGCGCGCCGCGAGGCGATTTACAAAGACGAGAAGTTTTCAGACCACGCGCCCATCACTGTGGAATACGCGGTTGACCACGCGATGTGAGCTCCGCACCCGCCCCTGCTGTCACCGCACTTTCGGCCACGCCGGTCGAATGCCTGCTGGCCTGGGCGCAGCGAAAGCCGCAGCACGCCGCACTGCTGGGGTTTGACCAGCGCGTCAGTTACGCCGAACTGGCCGCCGAGGTGCGTGCCGCCGCCGCCTGGTTGGCGGCGCAAGGCGTGCAAACAGGCGACACGCTGGCGTTTTCGCTCGAGGCCGACCCCGTGCTTGCCGCGCAGCAGATCGCGTTGTGTTGGGGCGCGGCACTGGCAGGCGCGGCGCTGCTGCCTTTGTACCCCGGCGTGGCCGAGAGCCGCGCGCAGCAGTTGGTGCAGCATTTTGAGGCGCGTTGGTGGGTGACTTCTTCTGCGACACCCGCCTACAGTGCCAACCCAGCGCAGCACGGCCTGCGGCTGGCTGACTTTGCGGCAACGCGTGTCGGCCACTCTTTGCGCAGCGCCTCGCCCATCACCTCAGGTCAGGCTGACCTCGCCACCCCCGACCCATCGGCAGCCTTCCTGTATGACTACACCTCCGGCACTTCCGGCACGCCGCGCCTGGTGTTGCACACCCACGCGTCGTACTTGGCCGGGGTGGTGGCGCATGGTGATAACCAGCGCTGGCGCGACGACGACGTGTTTTTACCGCCCACTTTGTGGCCGGGCAAAGTCGGGCTGCGCGGGGTATTTCGCGCACTGAGCCTGGGCCTGACCGTGGTGACTGAGGCTTTCCCGCAGACGCTGCCCGCGTTTGACGGCATGATCGACGCCCTGGGTGTAAGCTGCGCCGCTGCCTCGCCCGCACAACTGCGCCAACTGATGGCCGCGCCCGATGGCGCCCATATTCCCGATGCCGCCCGCAACCCCATGAGCACCCAGCGCCAGCGGCTGCGTGTCATCAACGTCACCGGCGCCTACTTTGCACCCGAAGAAGTCGTCCAGGCGCGCACGCTGGTCAGCCCCAGCCTGCGTTACGGTTACGGCGCTGCGGAAACCGGTGTGATCGCCACGCTCGCGCCCGAAGACCCGTCAGACGGCAAATTCAGCTTGGTGCCGGGCATGCAGGTCGAAGCGCTTGATGCGCACGGTCAAGCGCTCGGGCCGGGCCAGGAAGGCCGCCTGCGCATCCGCTCGGCCTGGGTCTGCACCGCCTACGCGCGCAACCCCGAGGCCAACGCAGAAAGCTTCAAAGACGGCTGGTTTTATTCGACCGACACCGGCTACCTCGATATTGCGGGCCGCCTGTGCCTGCAAGGCCGCTTGGACGACACCATCAACTTTGGCGGCGTCAAAATTTACCCGCGCGATGTGGAACAAGCGCTGCTGGCCCACCCCGACGTGCACGACGCCGCCGTGATCGCTTACCCCGAGCCGCTGGCCGGTGAGATTCCGCTGGGTTTTGTGCAGTTTCGCCACCCGGTTGCCATGCCCGCGCTGCGCGCCTGGCTGACCGAGCGCCTCTACCCCTGGCAAATGCCGCGAGGACTGGTGGTGATGCAGACCCTGCCGCGCACGCCCGAAGGCAAGCTGAACACCGAGCACCTGCGCGAGATTTACCGCAAGATGGGCGAACGCAAGGGCTGAATCGATGGGCGTTTGGTGTGATGGGTTTGGCGCAGTGTACTTAGATAAAATCAAAATAATTATTTTTTAAATTTTATGTTGAGAAAAATTTGATCTAAGCCACGCATTCATTTAATTAATTGCTTTAATTAATATATCAATTTATAATTATTTTTAATATATTTTTTTATTTTAAATGTAATATAAACTGATAAATTTTAATCAAATCTTGTGAGCGCCCACGCCCTACCTGCCACCCCACTGGCCTGCCTGTTGGCTTTTGCACGCCAGACGCCAGATGCCGTGGCCCTGGCGCAGCATAGCCACGTCACCACCTACAGCCGTTTGGTTCAAAACGTAGCGCACGCGGCGTCCTGGCTGCGCACGCAGGGTGTGCGCCAGGGCGACACCGTGGCCACGCTCTTTGAGCCTTTGGCACCTGAGCTGCTCGACCAAATTGCGCTGTATTACGGCCTGGCCTGGCTGGGCGCAGCGATTTTGCCGATCTACCCCGGCTCGGCACCGGCCTGGCGCGGTCAGATCTTGGCTCACATGGGGGCGGCCTGGCTGCTGTCGGGCGACGCCAGCCCGCAAGGCGACCTCCCAGACGCACAAACTGGCCAGCCCGTACCCGCCCATCAAGGCAGCGCATCGGCCCTGCATTTGACGGCCTTCGCCGCCTGGCGTGCCCGAGAAACCGGCTCGCCAAACGCCATGTTGGATCCGCCGCTCGCGCTGAACCCCGCCGTACCGTTCCTTTACGAGTTCTCCTCCGGCACCATGGGCAGCCCCAAAATCGTGCTGCACACTGGCGCCACTTACCTCGCCAGCGCCGCCGCTTCGGCCCGCGCGCAGGGCTGGCGTGGCTCCGACGTGTTGATCGCGCCTTCGTTGTGGCCCGGCAAGATCGGCCTGCGCTGCGTGTTGCGGGCGCACGGCATCGGTGCGGCCTGTGTGCTGGAGCCGATACCGCCCAGCCGCGCCGCCTTGGCCGACTTGATTCACGCCACCGGTTTGACCGTGTTGCAGGCCTCGCCCGGCCAGTTGCGCAGCCTGCTGGCTACCGACGCACCGCCTGCCCGAACCCCGCCCAACAAAACGCCGCCTGACCACCTGCGCCTCGTCTGCACCACCGGCGCCTTCATCGAGCCCGAAGAGATCGCGCGCGTGGGCGCCACGTTTGGTGCCGAGGTGCATTGGGTGTACGGCGCGACGGAAACCGGCATCGTGGCCCACTTGGTCTCGCCCGCGTGGCCATCGAGCGACTCACGCGAGGCAGCCGCTGACGGCACGCCTGGCCCCGCAGTCAAAACACCCGCCGCCAGCCCGCTGCGTCTGGCTGCCGGCGTTGAAGCCGTCGCCTGCGATGCCCACGGCCAGCCCTTGCCCGGCGGCGCGTCGGGGCGGCTGCGCATCCGCTCGCCATGGAGTTTCACGGCCTACGCGCACAACGCCGAAGCCAGCGCGGCGGTGTTCAAAGATGGCTGGTTTTACACCGACGACTTCGGCCGGGTCACGTCAGAGGGCCAACTCACGCTGTTGGGGCGGGTGGACGACGTGATCAACTTCGGCGGCGTCAAAGTGCGGCCGCGCGAGCTGGAGCAGGCCCTGTTGTCGCACCCCGGCATTCAAGACGCCGCCATCCTGGCCTACCCGGATGCGGTGGCGGGTGAGATTCCGGTGGCCTTTGTGGTGTTTCGACAGCCCGTGCCGATGGTCGAATTGCGCGCTTATTTAGAGCAGCGCCTGGACCGCTGGCACGTGCCGCAAGGCTTGGTGGTGACCCGCGAAATCCCCCGCAACGGCGACGGCAAACCGCAGCGGGAACGGCTCAAGGAGGCGTATGAAAGGCTCGGGCAGGGGCGGGTTTGAGCGTCAACGCGTCTGCCGCGCCCGCTCATACAGCGGCAACACCGCCGGCAGGTTTTTTTCAATCTCCGCAATCCGCGCAGCTCCCGAGGGGTGGGTGGAAAGAAACTCCGGCGGTGTGCCACCACCGGCTGCGCCCATTTTTTGCCACAGCGTGACGCCTGCGCGCGGGTTGTAGCCAGCGCGGGCGGCCAGCTCCATGCCCACCAGGTCGGCGTCGGACTCGTCCTCACGGCTGAATTGCAGGGTGAGGATTTGCGCGCCGTAATTGCTGAGGGTCTGGCCGAGTTCACCCAGGCCAAACAGTTGGCTGAAGATGTTGACGCCCAGGTTGGTCGCCGCGCCTTTGCCCATGCGTTCGCGGGCATGTTCACGCAGGGCGTGGGCGACCTCGTGCCCCATCACCATGGCGACCTCGTCGTCGGTCAGTTTCAGTTTGTCCAGAATGCCGCTGAAAAAAGCGATCTTGCCGCCGGGCATGCAAAAGGCGTTGACCTGGTCTGAGCTGACCAGGTTGACCTCCCACTTCCAGTCTTTCGCGCGCGGGTTCCACACCAGCGCGTGCGGGATGATTTTGGCGGCGATGGCGCGCAGCCGAATCAACTGCGGGTGGTTGGCTGGGGCCAGCGCCTTTTGCTGGTTGGCCTGGCTCATCATCTTCACGTATTGCGCCGTGGCGGATTGCTCCACGTCCGCAGCGGACACCAACTGCGTGAACGACGAGTTGCCGCCCACGTTGACGCCGCCATCCCGCACCGGCGCAGGCTGCGGCGCGCCGCAGGAGCTCAACAACAGAGCCAGCGGCACGGCAAGCAGCCATTGGGCAAGGCGCTGGGCGCGGGGTTTGGCAAATGCTTTCGATAAAGGCTTCATCAATGGCTCTCGGTTCATGGATCCCTCCTTGGCGCTCAGGCCGCTCGGGCCAGTGTAGCTTTGAGTCAACGCGTATTATTCCTGCATGCCAACCCCCGCGCTGTCAGACGTTGCCCCGAAGTTTGCTGAAAAAACATCCTGGCCCGACACCTTCAAGGTCTATCTGGAGGCCGCCACCCTGCGCATGTTGCTCCTGGGCTTCTCCGCCGGGCTGCCTTTGTTGCTGGTGCTGGGCACGCTGAGTTTCTGGCTGCGCGAAGCAGGCATTGACCGCACGACCATCGGCTACCTGAGCTGGGTGGGCCTGGCCTACGCCTTCAAATGGGTCTGGGCACCCTTGGTAGACCGCCTGCCGATCCCGCTGTTGACCAGCTGGCTTGGCCGCCGGCGCAGTTGGCTGTTGCTGGCACAGGTGGCGATCATCGCCGGTTTGATCGCGATGTCGTTCAACGACCCCAAAATCGCCCTGCAGTCGGTGGTGTGGGGCGCGTTGGCGGTGGCCTTTGGCTCGGCCACGCAAGACATCGCGCTCGACGCCTACCGCATTGAATCGGCCAACACAGAGCGCCAGGCCGCCTTGGCTGCCGCTTACCAGACCGGCTACCGCCTGGCGATGATCTGGGCCGGCGCCGGCGTGTTGTGGATCGCCGCGCGGGCGGAGGCAGCCAACGCCGCTTTGTACCAACACAGCGCTTGGCAAACCGCCTACCAGGTCATGGCCGGGTCCATGTTGCTCGGCGTGTTGACGGTTTTGTTCTCACCCGAGCCAGTGCGTGCCCCCTTGGCACGGTCCAAAAACCTCGCCGATTGGCTCAGGAGCGCACTGGTCGAGCCTTTTGCCGACTTCATCCGCCGCTACCGCTGGCAGGCTGCGCTGATCCTGGCGCTGATCGCCATTTACCGCATCAGCGACGTGGTGATGGGCATCATGGCCAACCCGTTTTACGTGGACATGGGTTACACCAAAGACGAAGTCGCCGCCGTCACCAAGGTCTACGGCGTCATCATGACGCTGGCCGGCGCCTTTGTGGGCGGCGTGTTGTCGATGCGTTTTGGCGTGATGCGCATCCTGATGCTGGGCGCGGTGCTCTCCGCCGCCAGCAACCTGCTCTTCGCCTGGCTGGGCGGGCGCGGGCACGACGTGACGGCCCTGATCTTCGTCATCTCGGCGGACAACTTGAGCAGCGGCATCGCCTCGGCGGCCTTCATCGCGTATTTGTCGGGCCTCACCAACGTCAGTTATTCGGCTACGCAATACGCCCTTTTCAGCTCCATGATGCTGCTGTTGCCGAAGTTTCTCGCGGGTTATTCGGGCAAATATGTCGACACTTTTGGCTACAGCCATTTCTTTGTCGCCACCGCCCTGCTGGGTGTGCCGGTGTTGCTGTTGGTGTGGCTAGCTGCCCGGCAGACCCCGAAAATTTAGGAAGAACAAGGCGCTTGGTCAATTAACTTGCGCGTAAGAAGCTACTATTAAAATAGCACGTGAAAAGGTCGGCCAGAGTTGGCGTTTACCTTTCTTTACCGCATCTTCATTGCGCCGCCTAAGCAAAAGAACAGCCTTCGCCCTAGACTGAGCCCCCAATGAGCCACCACCTGTTGATGATCGAAGACGACGCCCGCCTGGCCCAGATGGTGGGCGGGTACCTCGGCCAATCCGGCTACCAGGTCAGCCACGCGCCGACCGGGCAGGCGGGCCTGGATTTGCTGCAAAACCAGCCCGAAGGCGCGTTTGACCTGGTGGTGCTGGACCTCATGTTGCCGGACATGGACGGCCTGGAGATTTGCCGCCGCATCCGTGCCTTCTCCAGCGCGCAGGCCAAGGTGCCGCTATTGATGCTCACCGCCAAAGGCGACCCGATGGACCGCATCGTCGGCCTGGAGATGGGCGCTGACGATTATTTGCCCAAACCCTTCGAGCCGCGCGAACTGCTTGCACGCATCCGCGCGGTGCTGCGCAGGCGCGGCGAAGGCGCTGCGCCCTCGGCCAAACACCTGCGTTTCGGCACGCTGGAGATCGACCGCGACGCCCGCACGGTGGCCGTGGCCGGGGCTTTATGTGAGTTGACGTCGTACCAGTTCGACCTTTTAGCAGCGCTGGCCGAACGGGCCGGTCGCGTGCTGACGCGCGACCAGATCATGGAAGCCGTGCGCGGGCGCGAGCTGGACGCCTTTGACCGCTCCATTGACGTCCACATGGGCCGCATCCGTGCGGCGATTGAAGCCGACCCGAAGAACCCCAAACGCATCGTCACCGTGCGTGGTGTCGGGTATGTATTCGCCCGCCAACAAGAATAGACATGGCCCCCACGCTCCACCGCCTCGCGGGTCGCTGCCCCCCGAGGGGGCCGTTTTTTTCTCGGGAGCGGCTCTTCGGAAAAAGAGCCCCCACGGTCGCCCACTGCGTGTGGCTCCCTGCCCCCCGAGGGGGCCGTTTTTTTTCTCGGGAGCGGCCCTTCGGAAAAATAGCCCCTACGGTCGCCCACTGCGTGTGGCTTTTTGCCCCCCGAGGGGGCCGTTTTTT
>JANLYO010000098.1:0-39363 GCA_031365665.1 Rhodoferax sp.
CCATGCCGTTGGCGACGAAGTGCTCAAAATCGCAGCGACCCGGTTGAGGCAGTCCATCCGCGCCGAAGACATTGTGAGCCGCCTTGGGGGCGACGAATTCGCCTGTTTGCTCAGGGGTTTTCCGGATCGCCAAACACTGGGGCTTCATGCCGCCAAAATATTGACGACTTTTGCATCTGCGATGTCGATTGGCACGCTGAACCTGATGATCCGCCCCAGCATTGGCATCGCTGTGTTCCCCGGCGACGGCGTGATTGGCCCCGAACTGCTGCAGCATGCTGACGCCGCCATGTACGTTGCCAAGAAAAAGTCTTCAGGCTACGCGTTTTACGATGAGGTTCAAGAGCGCTGATTCAGGCCTTGCCGTCATTGCGGCAACCCGTTCGCAGCTGTGTCCTGGTAGCCATCCGCCAGGCGACCACAGTAGGTGACCAGCGCTTCGAAGTCGTTGGACTTGTCAAACACCCGGTCGGCGCCCAGTTCCAGGCATTTGTGCCGGATGTCTGCGGATGCGTAATTGGTCAACACGACCAGCTTGAAGCCCAGCGCGAGGGCATTGGCTCTGCGCAGCACACCCAGGCCCGAACCGGCTTTGAGGAACACGTCAGTGATCACCAAGTCCACGGGGTGCTTGGTGTCCGACAGCCATGTCATGGCAGATGCTTCGTCCTCGGAGGTGCCTACCACTGTGACCTGGCAGAGCTCCTCCAGCGCCGCGATCAGGCTTTGGCGGATGACCGGGCTGTCTTCGACAAGGTAGGTGTTGAGCGTTTGCATACTAGGGAGTTGGATTGCCTGCAACGGCAGGAAAGCCATCTGAGTATGCATGTGAATGGGCTGGCGGGATGCTGGCCATATCCCCGACTCTGCGTCAGACGGCTCCTACGGTATTCCAAAGCGCGATTCTGGAAAACATGGGCGGTCTGGCTGCTACAGCTACAGCCTGGCCAGGCCGCAAGCGATCCGTTTCCAGTTGTGAACTGACCGGATTCGGGGAGCCATCACTTTGTCAAGATTCAGTGGGTGCCGTGTTGTCGGCAATATCTACGGGAAAATGCGCCACGCGCAGGTTCCCCTGCCACTGGCAGGCGAAGCGTTCGCAGCGGTAGCGCTGCACCGGCACGAAGCGGCTCAGGAAGTGGTCAATGCGGCGCCGGGGCGTGCGCACCAGCGGTGCGCTGCACAGTGGACAGGCTTGCCGGCTGGCGCTGAGGTAATCCACAGCCTGGCTGCCATATTGCGAGTTGTTCATCAATGGTCTTTCTTGGGCATTGGCGCTCAAGCCATCAAGCGCTTCGAACCCATCTTGCAGGTGTGCAATTGCTTCGTCTGTGCGTTCGCCCACCCAGCCGCTTTCTTTGACTTGCCACTTTGCCCGGAGCTCGGAATTGTTTATTCGGGAAATCCAGTTATGCGCGCCAACGCACAGAGGGAACCCAAAGGCAGGAATAGCCTTGGCGCAGCCGTCAGCTGATTGACAAACCGGATCATTGGAAATGGCATATGTCAGAAGTAAAACGACATCGCTGTAGCTTCATTCGTTCACTCAAGGAGTCATCATGGAATATTCAAAACTGTTTGCCACCGGCGCCGCGGGTTACACCGGCGCGACCGGCAGCACTGGGCCCAAAGGCAGCACCGGATGCAAAGGGTCCAGCACAGGCGACACTATTTTGGGGATTCCAGCACGTTGATCAACTGCGCGCCAACCCGTCCGCTAGCGCGGGTGTGCGCGTGAACTTGGGCTAGCGCTAAACCGGAGAGAAATGTATGGAAAAACACTGTTTTAAGATTGCCCTTATTGCCCTCGCGGGTGCTGTTTGCGTGGCCGGATTGCCGGGTTGCGGCAACGCCTCGGACGTCCCCGGAATGGCCACCACCGCTGTGAGCACGACCGTCGGCACGGAGATTGACGACACCATCATCACCTCCCGCGTCAAGGCTGCGCTGCTGGCCGATGCAGACATGAAGAGTTTTGACTTCAAGGTCGAGACCCGAAAGGGTGAAGTCCAGCTCAGCGGCTTCGTGCAAAACGCGGCCCAATTTGAGCGCGCCGCTGAGCTCAGCCGCACCATACCGGGTGTCAAAGGCGTGCAAAACAGCGTGACCCTCAAAGGCGATGGCACCAGCGTCGGGGCCAAAGTGGACGACATCATCATCACCGCCAGGGTGCGCGCTGCGCTGCTGGCTGACGCCAGCATCAATAGCAATGATGTCACCGTTGTCACGCGCGCTGGCGATGTTCAACTCAGCGGGTTCTTGAACAACAAGCGGCAGATTGACCATGCAGTCACTGTTGCACGCGCCGTGCCAAACGTTGTCGGTGTCAGCAACGAGATGAGTATCAAACAGTGAGTGCGCCCAAGCAGGCGCGGCTCAAAGCTGATGCCGCGCCCGCCCAAGTGAGCCTGGATCAACCGCCCTGGCCGCTAGCCCTTGCGGATCAGGCTGACCACAAAGCTGATGACCGCAAGCACCGCAAACACCATGAACAGGAGCTTGCCGATTTCGACCGCTCCGGCCGCGATGCCGCCAAAGCCGAAGACGGCTGCGACCAATGCAATGACAAAAAAGACGACGGCGTAATGCAACATGGGGAACTCCTGTTTCAGGCGGTGAAAAGCCACCGCCATGCAGGCAAGTGTGGTCTGGAGGCGTCTCGAAGGGTAGCGCTTGGCAGGCCGTAAGCCTGTGGGGCGTTGACGTGCCAGTTGGTAGGACGGGGCTGACAGTGCTTACTTCACACAAGTCGGCCAAAAACGTCTGCTGCCGCACAGCATGGCGGTGTCCCTCGCGCGGGTGCGGGAGCGGCCCTGGGTAGCGTCATTGCTGGACGGTAATTTCGTTTTGAACAACTCTGACACCCTTGACGCCCAAGGCGATTTCGCTGGCCCTTGTCTTTTCGATATGGCTGATGGCGATGCCGGTCAGCAACACAACCCCATCAAGCGTCTGGACGTGGATCGCACGGCCATCCACACGGGCACTGTCAAGGAAACGGGCCTTCACATCGGTTGTGATGGTGCTGTCGTCTGCGCGAGTGCTGTTGTTTTGCAGCTTGTCGCCAACGGCGCAGGCGGTGATTGCCATCGAAGTGCCAATGGCGATACAGATGACGATAGCTGGAATGGTGTTGTGAAAATTCATGGTTTCTCCAAAGTGGTGCCGCCGGTGATCCCCTGTGTCAGGGTGCATTCGCGTCTGCCTGGCTGTTTTGGCGCGGTTCTTGTGGTGGCGCTTGGTTTTGCAAATAAACGGCCAGGCCCGCCAGCCAGGATTGCAGTGGCAATTGGGTGAGCATTTTCCCAAGCAGCTTCGGCGTCACGGCGCCGAGCAGGGCCGAAGCCGGCAGCCAGCGCCACGGGCGCAGCCACACCAGCAGCCCGCCCGCCAACGCAGCACCCGCAGCCAAGCGAAGCGGGGCGCGTTGCGCCAGCGGGAGCAGCGCAATTTTGGCAAGCTCGGCCAGATTCTGGCTGGCCTGGCGCAGCGGCTGCTGCGCCCACCAGGCCCGCACGGCGGCCAGCACGACGTCAAATCCAGGCAAGAGCTTCAGGCCTTCGAGCCAATCGAGGCCAGCGGGATCAGTTGTCGGGGCTGGCGTGCTGGCCTGCAGGGCCTGGCGCAGGCGTTCTCGCGACCGTGCCAGCCGTTCACACGCGAGGCTCGCACTTGAAATGGCCGCAGTCATGGTGCAGCAGATTGGTTGAACATCGCCATGTCGGCGGCAAACTGCCGCCGCAGGTGGCTGAAGGCGATGTCTTGCCCCCGCCGCTTGGCGGCCAGCAGACAGGCCAGGGCCCCGGCAAATGGCGGCAGCGGCACCACGATCAATGCCCACAGCGCCGGTGCTTGTGTGGACGGCGCCACTGCCCACAGCATCAACGCCACGCCGGTCAACACGGCACCTACACCGATGCCGCAGATGGCCAGGGCGTTGAGCAGCACCTGACGTTGCAAGTTGGAGCCAGCGCTGACAAGCTCGCTGGCAATCAGCTCGGCATACGCCTGGGCGTGCTCGCCTAGAAGCTCAGGCCGGGTTGATGCCAGCCGCAGGAAGGGCTGGAAAAGCGGGGGGAGCATTGGGTGCCGAAAACCACTCAAGGCCGGCCACGTGAATGGCCCACCAGGCTCACCAAGGCCATCAGCGCTGCACCGGTGGCCGCTGCAATCAACATCGCTTTGACGGGCTCATCCTTCACATAACGCACGGCGCCATCACGCGCTTGGGCAGCGGCATGTGTGGCGGCGTCTGTGAGCTGAAGCGACTTGGTGCGCGCCACCTCGAGGCCGCTGTGAAGCAAGTCGCCAGCCCGGTGGCCAGCGCTGTCAAGTGCTTTGCCTGCGGCCTGTTGGGTCGTGGCCAGTGCGTGTTCGGCGCCTTCGATCAATTGGCTTGCAATTCCGTTGTTGGACAAGGGTGCGGGGGAGTTGGACATGGTGTTTCCTTTTCAGTTGATTGCAGGTGGTGTCAGTGAACGCGAACCAGCGATGTCATCCATGCCGCCATGGCCAGCACGCCGAACACCACCGCGAATGCCACAAACAGAATCTTGGCGATGCCCATGGCGCCTGCAGCAATGCCGCCCAAACCAAACAACGCAGCGATGAGGGCGATGATGAAAAAAACGACGGCGTAATGCAGCATGGTGGATCTCCGGATTGGAACTGGCCTGCGAGAGATTTCGCAGCAGTTTCAGTGTGGCCCAAGCGCCGGTGAAAAGCCGTCAGCAGCGTGCCTGGCGCGGTGTCAGCCGAATGGGGCGGGTTGCGTAGGATTCGGCTGACAGGGCGCGTCGTCAACCGCCAGTGGCAAAGTGGCCTGTATTTCCGTGCCTCGGTTAGGGGCAGAAGTCACCGACAATGTGCCGCCGCTGGCTTCGACCCGCAATCGCATGCCCAAAAGTCCGTAGGCTGCGCTGGGCTTGGCGCGGGTTTGGAACCCCACGCCGTTGTCAATCACCGTGATTCGCGCCTGGTTGGCAATGGCAACAAGTTTGATCTGAATCAAACTTGCCTTGGCGTATTTGGCGGCATTGGTGAGCGCCTCCTGCACCAGGCGGTACACGGTGAGCTCCGAGTCTTCACTCAATTTCACCGGTTCGAGCTCACAGAGGATTTGAATGGCTGAGGTCTGTGCCGATTCGCCCGCCAGGATTTCCAGCGCCGCTGCCAGCCCAAGGTTGCCCAGCGCTGAAGGGCGCAGGTTTTCGATGATGTCCCGCCCCAGCGCCACGCAGGCATTGAGGCTCGTCACCAGGTGAACCAACAATTCGAGCGCTTCAGGCGCGGAATTGGCAATCCGCGGCTTGATGCGCGCTGCATCGAGCTTGGCTGAAGTGAGCAGTGCGCCCAGGTCGTCATGCAGGTTGCGGGCCAGCCGGGCGCGCTCGTCCTCGCGTGCGGTGAGCAGGTAACGCGTGAGGTCGGTGAGCTCGGCGGTGCGTTCGGCCACTTCGGTCTCAAGCTTGTCGCGAAGCGTTCTTTCGATCACCTTGAGGTCTTGCTGGTGGCGGCCCAGCTGCTTGGCCTGGCGCAGGTACAGCAGCAGTGCCAGCAGGCCCAATGCGGTAAACACCGCGACGCCAATGCGCGCCACCATCAGCGCCTGGTACACCGAAACGCGCCGCTCGTCGCGTCCTGCAGTTTCGATGGCCAGCAGTTCGTCGTCCAGGGCGTGGACGACTTCTATGGTTCCTTCGGTTTGCAGCGCGACGCGGATCGCTTCATCCAGGCGGCCTTCGCGCCGCAACTGCGCGGCTTGTTTCAACAGGGAGAGGCGCAAATTGACCTTCGTGCGGAAGCGATCCAGCGCCGCCATGAATTTGGGGATGTGGGCGTGTTCGCGGGCCAGCAATTGAAACCCCTCTTCGATTTCCGACGTCTGCCCGTCCAGCAGCTTGAGCAAGTCTTCGTTGCCTGCGATTACAAAACCGCGCTGGCTGGATTCCACGTTGACCAGGTTCTCGGTGAGGTCCAGAATGGTGGCGCGCGACGCGCCCATGGACACCAGGATGTCCATCGACCGTTTGGATTGCCAGTAGGCAGCTTCATTGACGGCCAGCATCACCAGCGCCGCCAGAATCGCCAGAGGGACGACAAACGCTTTGCCCTTGAACGCTTTGAGTAAATTCATGGTTTGCGCCTGGACCAATTTGTGGGATCATGTGCCATGCTTATTTGCCCTACAACATGATCCGAATCGCAATTGTGGACGACCACGCCATGGTGCGGGCAGGCCTGCGCCAATTCTTTGCCGACCAAGCTGATTTTCAGGTGGTGGCTGAGGCCGCCTCGGGCCGCCAGGCCGTCGACATCGTGCGCCAAGGCAACGTAGACGTGATTGTGATGGATATCGCCATGCCTGACCAAAGCGGTGTGGATGCGTTGGCGGCGATCAAGGCACGTGCGCCGGATTTGCCGGTGCTGATTTTGAGCGGTTTTCCAGAGGCGCATTACGCCACCACGCTGTTGCGCCACGGTGCCAGCGGCTATCTGAATAAAGACTGCGATCCGCAGGAGATCGTCACCGCGATCCGGACGGTGTACCGGGGCCGGAAATTCATCACGGCAGGCGTGGCCGAGCAACTGGCTGACGGTCTCGGCGCTGACGCCAGCGGTAAGGACAAACTTCTGCATGATCAACTTTCCGAGCGCGAGCTACAGGTGTTTTTGCGGCTGGCCAAGGGCGAGACGGTGGGAAACATGGCAGTTGGCCTGTCATTGAGCGTCAAAACCGTGAGCACCTACCGCAGCCGCGTGATGGAGAAGATGAAGCTCGACTCCAACAGCGAATTGACCTATTACGCACTGAAAAACGGCTTGATCCAATAAGCCTGGCTAGCCGGTTCATGGCAGCAGGCCAGGCGCCGTGGTGGTGGGTTGCCCGGCGGCGAGCTGATTGCAGTAGTCGATCAGCGCGTCGATGTCGTTGGATTTGTCAAACACCCGCGCTGCGCCCAGCGCCAGGCATTTCTTGCGCATGTCGGTGGAGGCGAAATTGGTCAACACCACCATCTTGCAGCCCAAACTTAAATCATTGACACGCCTGAGCACACCCACACCTGAGCCGGATTTGAGAAAGATGTCAATGATGGCCAGATCAACTTGGGCGCCATTTTCCGTAAGCCAGGCCACGGCAGACGACTCGTTGTCGGTGCTGGCGACGACCGAGACCGGGCTGAGTTCTTCCAGCGTCGCAATCAGGTTTTGGAGTATCAGCGGGCTATCCTCGACGAGATAGGTCTTGAGCATGAAGGTCGGGCAATCAGTAATGTCGGATAGGCAATAACGGGCCCCAGCGATGGGGTCTCACGAGTATGCGGGCAAACGCCATGTCCATGGTGTCGGACAGTTGCTTGCATGTTTGTAGGAAAACTCCTACAAACCCCGCGGCCACTGCGTAGGACAGCTACTACGCCAATTGGGGGTGTTGTCCGCTTCGCAGCCAGGTGCGGGTTGTTGACACTGGGTGCTCTCAAGTCCCATTCAACCGCAACTCAAAGGAATGCCATGGCCTCCAACTTCAAATTCAACCGAAACTTCAAAGCGCCATTGTTCGTGGCGGCCTTGCTCGCCTTTCCTGCGGTGCAGGGCGCACCGACCAGCCAGGCGGATTTCAATATCGGCAAAACGCAGGTCAGCGCGACCTACGCCCGCGACAAGGCCGCTTGCAAGGTGTTGGCGGGCAACGCCAAAGACATTTGCATGGAAGAGGCCAAAGGCAAAAGGAACATTGCCCGCGCGGAACTGCGTTATGTCCATACCGAAAAACCGGGCGATTTGACCAAAGTCGGTGAAGCCAAGGCCCATGCGGCGTATGACGTTGCCAAGGAAAAATGCGATGACCTGGCCGGCAACGACAAGGCCGTTTGCAATAAGGAAGCCAAAGCTGTTCACATCAAAGCCTTGGTCAATGCCAGGATGACGGGCGACATCAACGCAATCCGCAAAGACGGAGCCGAAGACAAAATGGACGCTGACTACAAAGTGGCCGCTGAGAAATGCGGCATCCTTGCAGGCGACGCCAAAACGAGCTGCATCGCCCAAGCCAAAACCAAGTTTGGCAAAAGCTGAAACCTGTTGACATTTACTTTTTAGGAAAACTCATGAAAACTTCAATTCAAACCCTTACCCGCATCGTCGCCAGCGCCTTGGTGATCAGCTTGGGCGCCTGTTCGGGCATGACCCAGCAGGAAAAAGGCACAGCCACTGGCGCTGTGATTGGCGGCGTCGCCGGCAACGTGCTGGGTGGCGGCGTTTTGGGCACTGCTGCCGGCGCTGCTGTGGGCGGCGTGATCGGCCACGAGGTGACAAAACCTAAAAAGTGAAACCAAGCAGGTGCAAAAGTTGCCCGGGGCGCAAAAAAGCGACCGGCAGCTTTGCACTGGCTTGTGGAGTTGTCGCCGACAGTGCGGGCGTGCTACTATTTATATAGCTATAAAACCATATAATACGTGAGCTAGAGCGCTAAAATTCGCAAAATTTAGTTTGCGATGGGTAAAAGCGACAAAAAATTAACTTCCATGTTAATTTAGTTTTATCTGCCCTTGACGTATGCGATCAGGCCAAGCTCAGCACCACCGGCGCGTGGTCGCTGGGGCGCTCGTTGTTGCGCGGCTTTTTGTCGATCACGCAGCTTGTGGCCAGCGGTTTGAGCGCGTTGCTGACCAGAATGTGGTCGATGCGCAAGCCTTTGTTGCGTTTGAAGCCGGCGTCGCGGTAGTCCCACCAGGAATAACTTTTGGCGGGCTGGTCAAACAAACGGAATGAATCGGTGAGGCCCAGCGCGATGAGCGCGCGCAGGTGGTAACGCTCTTCTTCGGTGCAGTGGATGGTGTCCGCCAAGCCTATCGGGTCCCACACATCGGCGTCGTCAAAGGTGATGTTGTAGTCGCCCATAATGACCAGGCGCCCGTGCGCTGCCAGCTCGCTTTTGACCCACGTGCGCAGAGCGGAAAGCCATTCCATCTTGTACTCGAACTTGTCGCTGCCCGGCTCCTGGCCATTGGGGAAATAGCCGCCAATGACGCGGACCAGGCCGTGGGCAGACGGCACCGTGGCGGTGAGCACCCGCGACATGTCGTCGTCGAACCCCGGGATGTTTTTGACCACGTCTTGCACCGGCGCGCGGGTCAGCAGAGCCACGCCGTTGTAAGTCTTTTGCCCGAACCACACCGCGTGGTAGCCGATCTCGGTGAAGGCCGCCTGCGGGAACTTGTCGTCGCTCATCTTGAGCTCTTGCAGGGCCAGCACGTCGACAGGCGCGCCAGCGGCTTCTTGCGCTTTGAGCCAGTCGACGACCTGAGGCAGCCGCACGGTGAGCGAGTTGACGTTCCAGGTGGCGAGTCGCATGTTGGCGTCTTTCACTTTGCAAATGGAAGTTGGTGGCGCGTCAGGCCACGCCAAAGATCAACAGTTTGCTTTTAAATGTGCACCATGGCCAAAATGCCCACCACTGCGCCTGCGCCGGCTGCTGCAAACATCACGTATTCCACCCACTTCTTTTTGGTCAACAGGGCAATCGCCGCCATCGCGATGGCGATTTGCAGCACCGTGGTGGCCTGCGCCCAGCGGTGGTGCTGGTGCATTTGCTCGTCGCTTCGTGTGTCCCAACTGGTGGCTTCGGCCTCCAACTTTTCGGCGGCGATTTTGATCTCGCCTTTCTCTTTCTCGTAACGGTCGATCTTGGCCATGTATTTGGTTTTGTCGGCCTCTACCGTCGTCAAATCACGGGAGACTTCCGCCAGCGATTGTTTGGTGCTTTTGGCCTGGAAAAAATTCCACTGGTTGGAGGCCTCGGTTTTTTTCAGTGCCGCGTTGTTTTTGTAAAGCCCCGCATTGGCCTGCGTTGCCCCGCCCATGTAGGCGAAGAGGGCGCCCACGGTGGCGATGATGGCCGTGAACATGGCGATCTGGTTGATCATGCCGCCGCCATGTTCGGCGTGGCTGCCGTGGCCGGCCTGCGTGGCGTGTTCGATCTCGTGATCATGGGGGCCGTGAACGTGAAAACCTGCACCTGACATGTGAATTCCTTGATGGATGGATTGAACCGATTTAATCGGCAAAGGGATGGGGACTTGCGTTGCGGTAGGTGTTGAATGAAAACCTCAGGCCCTTGGATGACACTTGCGGGGAACCGGCGGTTTTCGTCCACAGCGATCCGAATTGTGGAGCAAAAACGTCGCCCGGCACGTCGGCATCGATTTCTGTCACTTCAGCACTGTGTGCGAGCGGCAGAGATTGTGCGTAGATCTCCGCGCCACCGATGATCCAGGCATCTTTTCCAGGCGGGCACAGCGCTATTGCCTCAGGCAGCGATGCAGTACGCAGCGCGCCCTCGGCTTGCCAGCCCGGCTGGCGCGTCACCACCAGATTCACCCGGCCCGGCAGGGGCCTGAATTTCGGCGGCAGAGAGTCCCAGGTTTTGCGGCCCATGATGACGCTGCAGCCTGCCGTTTTGGCTTTGAAATGCGCCAGGTCTTCGGGTAAATGCCAGGGCAGGCCGCCTTGGTTGCCGATAATGCCGTTGCGGGCCTGCGCCCAAATCAAATGCACTTGCATGGAACCCCGGGATCAGATTTTCAATTAGACCGCCACCGGCGCTTTGATGGCCGCGTGGCACTGGTAGTTCAAAAACTCAAAATCTTCGTATTCGTAGTCGAAGATCGAGTCTGGGCGGCGTTTGATATGCAGCGTGGGATAGGGGAAGGGCGCGCGGGCCAGTTGCAGCTCGACCTGCTCGTGGTGGTTGCTGTAAATGTGGCAGTCGCCGCCGGTCCAGATGAAGTCGCCCACGTCCAGGCCGCACTGCTGCGCCAGCATGTGGGTCAGGAGCGCGTAGCTCGCGATATTGAAGGGCACGCCCAAAAAGATGTCGGCGCTGCGCTGATAAAGCTGGCAGCTCAATTTGCCCCGGCCACCGCTTTCAGTGGCTGGCGCTACGTAAAACTGGAAGAAGGCGTGGCAGGGCATCAGCGCCATTTTGGCCAGATCGCCCACGTTCCAGGCGCTGACAATCATGCGGCGCGAGTCGGGGTTGGTTTTCAGGGTTTTGACGAGTTCGCTGATTTGGTCGATGTGCGCGCCCGGATTGTCGGGCGTGGGCGTAGGCCAACTGCGCCATTGCACGCCGTAAACGGGCCCCAAATCGCCATTGGGCTTAGCCCATTCGTCCCAAATGGTGACGCCACGTTCCCGCAGCCAATTGTTGTTCGACGAGCCCGTCAAGAACCACAACAATTCCTGCACGATGGCGCGCGCAAACACCTTCTTGGTGGTGACCAGCGGAAAACCTTCGTTCAAATCAAAACGCATCTGGTAGCCGAACAGGCTCTTGGTGCCCGTGCCGGTGCGGTCGGTTTTGGCCACGCCCGTGCTGTACACGTGGCGCATGAAGTCTTCGTACTGGGTGCGGATGGGCGGGTTGGTTTGAGGCATTTCAGTAAGCACCCAGCAGCATGTCCAGTGCGTTTTGGATGGGATGTTGTTCGCGGGCGAGGGAGGCCACCGGCTTGCGCAGCACGGATGAGGGCACCGCGCCAAGGGCAGATGTGTCCATTGTGACGCGAATCCCGGTGACTTTGAATTCGGGATTGAGCGTTTCAGCCGGCCCGAGCAGCCGGTCAGAGGCCCACAGGGGCACGACGACACGCGTTTGAAGGCCTTGAATATCGTCGCTTTGGATGTCGAGGAATAAGGGAATCAGCGCCCGCTCAGCTTTGTCAGGATTGGGGTAGACGTCGTACTGGGCCATATCAAACGTGCTGCTTTCCGTCGCCCAGGAGTTTGCCCCGACTGCTGTATTTGGCCAGCGGCAAACCCTGCTGATGGATGCGCTCGTTGTAGGCATCAATGGCGGATTTATTGGCCTGGTTCCATTTTTCCCAGTAGCGGCGGTTCACTTCTACTGCCAGCAGACTGTCGACAGTTTGCGAAATATTCAGCCCCAAGTCTTTGGCTGCCGCCATCACGGCGGGATTCAGTGACAGGTTGATGGCTTTTTTGGGGGCGTCGGCAAAACGAAGCATGCTGAACTCCTGTCAACAAGATAGGGGTATTTTATGCGCAAACTTTATGCGCATGAGAAGTGTTGCAATCGTGTGGGCCGATTGGAATTGTCCAGATGTCTCAGAAATGTTTGCAGACTGGTTTGAATCCACTTGCCGCGAACCTGCGTATCCCCTTGCACAGCATGTGCTGTAACTCAAATCGGGATTCACCATGAAACTCAAACTCACGCATCTGTCCACGGCCTGCCTGCTGGCCCTGGCTGCCAGTGGCGCGTTGGCCTCCAGCCACCGCGAAGCGCCCTTCATCACCACCAGCCCCAAGGTGGATGGCACAGACTTTTACATGTTCCGAAGTTACGAAGGTGTCGCCTCCAATGGCTCGGGCGGGCGTTCCGACTACGTGACGCTGCTGGCCAACTACCAGCCACTACAGGCCGCCTACGGCGGCCCGAACTACTTCTCGCTGGATCCCAACGCGCTGTATGAAATCCATATTGACAACAACGGCGATGCGCGTGAAGACATCACCTTCCAGTTCCGCTTCAAAAACACGCTTAAATCCATCGCGCTCCCGATTGGCTCGGCCAGTGTGCCGATTCCCCTGATCCAAGCTGGGGTTGTCAGCAACCTCGCCGATGCGAATCTGAATGTGAATGAAACCTACACCGTGCAGGTGATGCGGGGCGACCGGCGCAAGGGCAACGGCGCGGCGGTCACCAAAACGGGCGGTGCCGCCGTGTTTGAGAAACCAGTGGACAACATCGGCGTAAAAACGATTGCCGACTACGCTGCCTACGCGGCCAAACACATCCACACCGTGACGATTCCCGGCTGCCCGGCGGGTAAAAACCAGGGCAAAGTGTTTGTGGGGCAACGCCAGGAGGGGTTTGCGGTCAACCTCGGGCCGATTTTCGATCTTGTCAACGCGCCTGCCGCGTTTTTGCTCGATCCGGCCAACAAAGACGCGGTCGGCAATGGCGGACAACATCCGATCCAGAAGACCAACGTCACCACTTTGGCGCTTGAGGTGCACAAAGACTGCCTCACGGCAGGTGGCGAACCCGTGATTGGCGGCTGGACGACGGCCAGCCTGCGCCAGGCGCGCCTGCTCAACGGTGCGCCGCCCAAAGGCAACGACAAGGCTGAAAAATCAGGCGGCGGGTGGACACAGGTTTCCCGCCTCGGGAACCCGCTGGTCAACGAGGTGGTGATCGGCCTGCCGGACAAAGACAAGTTCAATGCCTCCAGCCCGAAAGACGACGCGCAATTTCTGAGTTACGTCACGAACCCGACTTTGCCTGCCTTGCTGGGCATTGTGCTGGGTGCCAACGTCGCGCCGACCAACCTGCCGCGCACGGATTTGGCGACCACGTTCCTGACCGGCATCACCGGTGTCAACAAACCCGTGGCCAACCCCGCGCCTTCGGAAATGCTGCGTTTGAATACGGCGATTGCGCCCGTGCCATTTGCTGGTCAAAACCGTCTGGGTGTTGCAGGCAATGCCTTGGCAGGGGGTACCGACAACGCTGGTTTCCCGAATGGCCGACGCCCCAAAGACGACGTGGTGGACATCGCCCTGGTGGCCATGCTCGGCGGCCTGTGCGTGATCAACGGAGATGGCGATGCGCTCAAATTGAACAGCGTGCCAGGCGTGCCAGGCGTCACCTCGGCCTGCAAAGCGTCCAGCGTGCCGCTGGGGGCCATGTCAGCCAATATCCACGATGCAGTGGACCAGGCCACCGTGCCCTTCATGGCCGGTTTCCCGTACCTGAATACGCCTAATCCTGGCTCCTACTGAGCACGGGGCCAGCCAACCAAGGCAAAGGAATCACCATGAACACACTGAATCGAGGAATCCTGCCCGCGCTGGTGCTGGCCACCGCGCTGGTGGCCGGTTGCGGCGGTCGCACCGATGGCGCAACGGCAGGAGGTGGCGCCAACCCTGGGGCCGGCGCGCCTGACGACATTGGCACCAGCGTGCCCGCGCTGCTGGCCTTTGTCAACGGCCTGTTCGCAGCCAGCGAAAACAGCGACCCGGTGGACATCAACAACCTCTCGCTGGCGGTGGATGACGCTGCCGAACCGGCGGCGGTCGCCTTCTAGGCCGTGCCTGCGGAGTCGATAGGCCCGGCCGCCGCCGTCAACACGGTGGCCGGGCTTTAGGGAGTTTTCTGTGCACGGTGCCGCATCGACGCAGGCCAATTCGGAATCACCTATGTTTGCCAAAATTTTCTGGACCATGATGGCATGTGTATTGATGCCAGCAGGTGCTATCGCCGTGACGCCAGTGATGCCCAAGGACGACCACCAGGTCATCGAGGTTTTGCCGGTGGTCACGCGCCATCGGCCTTCGGGCACGGCGGCGGCCAATGTGCCCGCAGACCCCGCAAAGGCCATTGAAGCGGCCCGCGCGCATATCCAAATGGCGCGCCAAACTGGCGATACGCGGTATTGGGGCCGTGCGCAATCGGTGCTCGCACCGTGGTGGGACGGCGCCGCCGCACCTGTGGACGTCGCCGTGATGCAGGCGACCGTGCAGCAGGGTCGGCATGAATTTGGCGCCTCCCGCCAGGTGTTGGAAGCGGCCCTGAAGCGCGCGCCAGGGCACGCGCAGGGTTGGCTGAATCTTGCGGCCCTGGAGCGCCTCTCTGCGCGGTATCCGGATGCGCTCAGCGCGTGTGGCGCTGTCGCCCGCGCGGGGCACGTTGCCTATGCCGAAGCCTGTCGGCTGGAGACCGTGTCGCTACAGGGCCAGCATGTGGCGGCCTTGCAAGGCCTGCAGGCACTGATCGCACAAGCCGCCGATAAGAGCCAACGCGGTTGGCTCCATTCGCTGCTGGCAGAAAGCCAGGAGCGCTCGGGGCAGGATGGGCCAGCGGCGCAAAGCTACCAGCGCAGCCTGCAAGAAGAGCCGGATCTGTACACGGCGATTGCCTACAGCGACCTGTTGCTGCGCCTGGGCAAAAACCGCGACGCCTTGGCTGCATTGGCAGATTTGCCGCAAACCGATGCTGTCGTGCTGCGCCGTGGCGCGGCGTGGAAGCGCATGGGCGACGCGCGCTGGCATGAAGCGCTGGGCCAGCTGAAAACGCGCAAGCTCGAATTGTTGCGGCGCGGCGACGACCCCGGTTTGCATGGCCGCGAACTGGCGCTGACGGCCCTGTGGTTGGAAGACGACGCGGCGGGCGCCTTGGCGATTGCCAAAACCAACTTGCAATTGCAGCGCGAACCCATCGATTGGTGGGTCGCCTTGGAAAGCGCCCGTCTGGCGCGTGACAACGCCGCCTTGTCGGCGTTGGCCAAAGCGATGGCTAAAACGGGGCTGCGCGATGTACGCCTGGAAGTGCCAGCGGTCTGACGTGTAGGAGAAAAAATGACGTTCAAACCCATTTTCGCCCTCTGTGCCGCGCTGTTGTGCTTAGGTGTGTCGATTCCTGTAGCGGCCCACAAAGGCAGTGACGCCTACCTGGACGTGCAAAGCCGTGACGTCGTTGCTACGGCATCTGCCGACAACACGCTTCAAGCCCCGGCCCTGCGCAGCCACCGGTTGACGCTGTCGGTCGCAATCAAAGATTTGGATCTGGCGCTGCCGATGGACGCCAATGCCGACGGCCAGGTGACGTGGGGCGAAATCAAGGCCGCGATGCCACGGGTGCTGCAATTGGCCAATCAGAACGCCGCGTTGGAGGCAGGCGCTGGCCAGCCGTCCACTTGCCGTGCGGACTGGTTATTTGACGGGCTGGAGCAACGCAGCGATGGCGCTTACGTCAAGATGGCTGCAACGAGCCAATGCGTCTTGACGCAGCCGCTGGCACTTCGGTATTCGCTTTTCAAAAACCAGGACGCCAACCACCGCCTGCTGGTGGCCGGGCGCATTGACGGCCGTGCGTTGTTGACTCATACCTCAGCGCAACAAACTGCGCCGCTGCTATTGGCGGGGGCACAGGTGTTGTCGCATGGGCCTAACGCTGCGACCGCGACTTCGAATGCAACCGCGACCGCGACCGCGACCGCGACCGCGTCGGCGCAAGGCGGCGGAACTGGCTGGCACGTGTTGCTGGACTACGCGCTGCTGGGCATGCACCACCTGCTCGAAGGGTACGACCATCTGGCTTTTCTGTTGGCCCTGGTGCTGCCTTTGCAACTCAAGTTGGGGTCGGCACTGGCCTCGAAGCCGACGGGCAGCGGCAGCGGCTGGCTGGCCCTGCTGCGCACGGTGACGGCGTTCACGCTGGGGCATTCCATCACCCTCGCGCTGGCGACGCTGGGCTGGACGCAGGGCTCACCGGTGTGGGTGGAGCCGGTGATCGCGCTGTCGATTGGTGTCAGCGCCTGGTTGAACCTGCACCCCGTCAAATGGCTGCGGACTGATGTTTTGGCCCTTGTGTTTGGGCTGGTGCACGGTTTTGGATTCGCTGGGCTGTTGCAGGAAGCCGCCGCACCGCAGGGTTTGTTGCCCTACGCGTTGACGGGTTTCAACTTGGGCGTGGAGGCAGGGCAACTGATGGCCGTGAGCGCCTGGGTGTTGCTGTCGCAGTTGGTGGTGGCGCGGCCCTGGTACCAGAGCCGCGTCGTGCGGCGCGGCTCACAACTCTTGATGCTGCTGGCCACCTTCTGGTTTTGGCAGCGGGTGGTTTGATGGAAATGGACTGACACGGGGCAGACATTGCCTGCCCATGGCCCTGCTCAGGCGTCCACAGTCTTCTTGTCAATGTCGTCGCGAACGCGTTGCGGCAGCTTGTTGAGCAAGCAACGGATCGCCAGCGGCACCAGGACGATGTCGTCCATCAAGCCGATGACGGGAACGAAGTCGGGGATGAGATCGATGGGCGAAATCAGGTACAGGAAGACGCCTGCCACACCCCACTTGAGCCAGCCCGGCGACAAAGGATGCTGCAAGGCCCGCCACAGGAGGCGCGCGTCCAGCTTGACCAAAGTCCAGATCACTGCCACTCGTTTCCACATGTCCAGACTCCTTCAGCGCCCAAGATCGAGCCACACCATAACGTGAGGACATTGAAGGCGATGACAAGGTGCTGAAAAATGGAATCAAGATGGGTGCGGTGGGTGCAGGATCGAAAAAATTAATTTGTTTATTAATAATCTTAATTATGTTTTTGATTAAATAATTGAATTTATTTATTTAAAATATATAGCAATTTTCTAAGTAAATTTGAGGCCTGAATTCAATTTTTATTCATACGATATGCATGTAAATATTTAATTGAAAAACATGGTGCAGCGTCGATCAATGCGCCAACAGCCTGCCTTTGTGCCGTGCAATCTGGGCGCGCACTTGCGCAGGTGCAGTGCCTCCCAGCGTACTGCGCGCATTCAGGCTGCCGCGCAGGCTCAACACCTCGTACACATCCTGACCAATGTGGGCATTGAAAGCCTGTAGCTCGGCCAGGCTCAGTTCAGACAAATCGACTTGCCGTGACTGCGCGGCCTTCACGGCGTGGGCGACGGTTTCATGCGCGTCACGAAACGGCAGGCCTTTTTTCACTAGGTAATCGGCGAGGTCGGTCGCGGTGGCGTAACCTTTGAGCGCGGCCTGCTCCATCGCCGCAGCGTTGACGGCGATGCCGCCTTCTTTTTGGCCAGTCGCGGGGTTCGGTTGCCCGCCGATCATCTCGGCAAATATGCGCAGCGTGTCTTTGAGCGTATCGACGGTGTCAAAGAGCGGCTCCTTGTCTTCCTGGTTGTCTTTGTTGTAGGCCAGTGGCTGGCCTTTCATCAAGGTGATCAGCGCCATCAAATGCCCGACCACACGGCCCGTTTTGCCGCGCGCGAGTTCGGGCACGTCAGGGTTTTTTTTCTGCGGCATGATCGAGCTGCCGGTGGTGAAGCGGTCGGCAATTTTGATGAAGCCGTAGTTTTGGCTCATCCACAGAATCAGCTCTTCGCTCAAGCGGCTGACATGCACCATGCACAGGCTGGCGGCGGCTGAAAACTCAATCGCGAAATCGCGGTCGCTCACAGCGTCGAGGCTGTTTTGGCAGACCTGCGCCTGGCCGTTGGCGTCGACCATGCCCAGCGTGCGGGCGACTCTTTCGCGGTCCAGCGGGTAACTCGTGCCGGCCAGCGCCGCCGCGCCCAAGGGCAAGCAGTTGACACGTTTGCGCACGTCTTGCAGGCGCGCTGCGTCCCGTGCAAACATTTCCACATAGGCCAACATGTGGTGGCCAAAACTCACCGGCTGCGCCACCTGCAGGTGGGTAAAGCCAGGCAGAATCACTTCGACATTTTTTTCTGCCACGTCAAGCAAGGCGATTTGCAAATCCGCCAGCAGGGCGGCGATCAAATCCATCTCGCCGCGCAGCCACAGGCGCACGTCGGTGGCGACCTGGTCGTTGCGCGAACGGCCCGTGTGCAGGCGTTTGCCGGCGATGCCGATGATCTCGGTCAGGCGCGCTTCGACGTTGAGGTGCACGTCTTCCAGATCGAGTTTCCACTCAAATTTTCCGCTTTCGATTTCAGCGCGGATGGCCGCCATGCCGCACGAGATGGCGGTATGGTCTTCGGCCGAGATGATGCCCTGGGCAGCCAACATGCCGGCGTGCGCCAGCGAGCCTTCGATGTCCGCCCGCCAGAGGCGCTTGTCAAAAAACACGCTGGCGGTGTAGCGTTTGACGAGATCGCTCATCGGCTCGGAAAACAACGCCGACCAGGCCTGCGACTTTTTGTCGAATTGGTTGTCGTGGTTGTCGTGGTTGACTTTGGTATCGGACATGTTCTTTGGAGGAGGGACGGAATCACCAATAATGAGGGGCCAAACCACCCACCATGCAGGACTCCCAACTATTATCGGCGTTCCACGACCTGCCTCCTGAATCTGAGGCCGGGGCCGCAGCTGCGGGCGTGCAGCCGCGTCTGGTGTTTGACGCCTGCCGCGTCGGCGTGATTTTGCGTGCGGTGTTGTTTGTGGAAACCGTCGTGGCGATCGGCGCCATGTATAGCGCCACGACACTGCTCGAGTGGCTCACCCGCACCTCGATGCTGACCGGCGCGGCCCTGCCAGGCACCTTGCTGTGGCTGATCGTGGCGTGCAGCCTCAAGCGTGTGTTGGCCAAACTCCCAGTGCAGACGCAAGTGTTTGCAGGCGTGTTTTTGGGCATGCTGGCGGGCGTGTATGGCTGCGGCCTTTTGGTGTTGGTGGGGCTTGCCACGCCGGTGCCGTGGGTGGCCAGCGCTTTTACGGGCGCGGTGCTGGCCGGTGCTTTGGTGGCAGCCCTGATTTGGCGGGCACGCGGCATGACGCCGGCGGCCACATCTGCACGGCTCGCGGAATTGCAATCGCGCATTCGCCCGCATTTTCTATTCAACACCCTCAATAGCGCCATCGCGTTGGTGCGCGCCGAACCCGCGAAGGCCGAGGCCTTGCTCGAAGACTTGAGCGATCTGTTCCGCCACGCGCTCATGGACCAGGGCGAAGCAGTAAACTTGGCCGACGAGGTGGCCTTGGCCCGGCGTTATTTGGCGATTGAAGAAGTCCGGTTTGGCAATCGGCTGAAAATTGAATGGGCGATTGACGCCGCCGCCAGCGCTGCGCGTTTGCCGCCTTTGTTGTTGCAGCCCTTGGTGGAGAACGCGGTGCGCCACGGTGTCGAGCCCAGTGCCGATGGCGCCACGGTGCGCGTGTCCACCCAAAAGCGGGGCTCCACCGTCGTCATCAAGGTCACCAACACGGTGCCCGATGGCCAGGGCGAACGCGGGCACGGCGTGGCCTTGAACAATGTTCGGGACCGCTTGAATCTGCTGCACGACGTGCAAGGCAGGTTTCAGTGCGGTTTGCAAGATGGCATCTACCAAGTGCGCATCGAGGTGCCGCTGTGAACGCCGCTCTGAACTTTGCTGGAAAGGCCCAATGAGTTTGAGCGTTTTGATTGTGGACGACGAGGCGCTGGCCCGTTCCCGTTTGCGCACGCTGTTGGGCGATTGCCGCTCGCCACCCCCAGGCCAGGTCGAGGAGGCCGCCAACGCAACGCAGGCCATGGAATGGTTGCGCCGCCAGGCCTTTGACTTGGCATTGCTTGACATTCACATGCCCGGTGCCGACGGCTTGACTTTGGCCAAGGCCATTCGGGAACTGCCGCGAGCCCCCAAGGTCGTGTTTGTGACGGCCCACGCCGAACACGCCGTCAGCGCTTTTGACCTCGAAGCGGTGGACTACCTGACAAAACCAGTGCGGCTGGAGAGATTGCAATTGGCGCTGCAAAAAGTGGAGCGTCTGTTGCTATTGACCCAGGATCCGGAGCCAGAAAGACCTGAAGACGTGGTGATTATCCAGGAGCGTGGCCGCACCCTGCGCCTGCCGCTGGCGCAGGTGGTGTATTTCAAGGCGGAGTTGAAGTACATCACGGTGCGGACGCTGGAAAAAAGTTACCTGCTGGAAGGCGCCTTGAGCGAGCTAGAGGAAAAATATGCCAACCAGTTCATGCGAATCCACCGCAACGCGTTGATTGCCCGGCGGGCCATACGGACGCTGGAGAAACACCGCGATCCCGAAGAGGGTGAGGGCTGGGCGGTACGGCTCGACGGCGTTGATGAACTGCTGTTTGTTTCACGCCGACAGGTCGCCGCAGTGCGTGAGGTGATTTCAGCTTGAGGCTGGATTGCGCTTGGCCTGTCTGTATCAGCCTGTGTTGCGCAGGCCCGCAGCGATGCCGTTGATCGAGATGTGGATGCCACGCTGCACCCTGTCATCGGCTTGGCCCGCGCGGTAACGCCGCACCAGCTCGACCTGCAAATGGTGCAGCGGATCAATGTACGGAAAACGATGCCGGATTGAGCGGCGCAGTGCCGCGTTGTCCGCCAGCCGCCCTTCGCTGCCTGTGATCATTTGGAGGGCATCTGCCGTGAGGTGCCACTCGGTTTCGAGCGCTTTGAATATTCTTCGGCGCAGCTTTTTGTCGTCCACAAGTTCTGAATACAAAGACGCCAGCGCCAGATCGCTTTTTGCCAGCACCATGTCCATGTTGGACAGCAGGGTCCTGAAAAATGGCCATTCTTGCTGCATTTTTTGTAGCTGTTTGCGCTTGTTTTTATCGGTCTGCAGGGGGTTTTTATCCAAAAATTGCGCGACAGCACTGCCAAAACCGTACCAGCCAGGCAAGGTCAAGCGGCATTGCCCCCAACTGAAGCCCCAGGGGATGGCGCGCAGGTCTTCAATCTGCTGGTTATTTTTTCTGGAGGCCGGCCGTGAGCCAATATTGAGCTCAGCGATTTCCCTGATCGGTGTGGATTCAAAAAAATATTGCGTGAAACCAGGCGTCTCGTACACCAGCTTGCGGTAGGCCGCCATGCTCAGTTCGGAAAGCTGTTCGGCTGCGGCGAGAAAATCAGGTTTTGCCGACTGGGTTGGTTGCAGCAAGGTGGCCTCCAGCGTGGCGGCGACCAAGGTTTCGAGGTTGCGGCGGCCAATTTCAGGGTTGGCATATTTCGAACCGATCACTTCACCTTGCTCGGTGAGCCGGATTTGCCCACGCACCGTGCCCGGCGGTTGCGCCAGAATGGCTTGGTAACTCGGGCCACCACCGCGCCCTACGGTGCCGCCACGCCCGTGGAACATGCGCAGCCGTATCTTGCGCGGCAATTCGTCAAACATTTTCACCAGGGCAATTTCAGCGCCGTAAAGCTCCCAGTTGCTGGTGAAAATGCCACCGTCTTTGTTGCTGTCCGAGTAACCCAACATGATGTCTTGCTCGCCGCCGCTCGCAGCCACCATGGCCGCAATTCCGGGCAGGGCATAAAACCCCTGCATGATATGGGCGGCGTTGCGCAGGTCAGCGATGGTTTCGAATAACGGCACCACGATCAAGTCGTTGACGGCGCCGTCCTGCAAGACACCGCGCATCAAGCCGGTTTCCTTCTGAAGCAGCAGCACTTCAAGCAGGTCGCTGATGGTTTCTGTATGGCTGATGATGTAGTGGCGGATGCTCGCTGGTCCAAAACGCGCCACTATTTGCCGGGCAGCCTCAAAAATCGCCAATTCACTGCTGGCTAAAGCGCTGTAGTCGTGACCGACGACCCGCAGCGGTCGTGCGTCATCAAGCAAACGCAGCAAAACGGCACGTTTGGCCTCCTCGGCAAGCCCCCGGTAGTTGCCTTCGATCCGCGCGGCACTGAGCAGCTCTGCCACGACTTCTTCGTGTTTGTCCGAGTTTTGGCGAATGTCCAGTGTGGCCAGATGAAACCCAAACACATCCACGGCACGTATCAGGGGATGCAGTCGGCCTCCCGCCATCGCCGCCCCGTGGTTTTGGCGAAGCGAGTGTTCGATGACGCGCAGATCGGCGGCAAACTCTTCGGGCCGCAGGTAGGCGTTTTGCGGCGCAACGGCGTGACGCGCAGCATCGGTACCTGTGCACTCCTTGAGTGTTGCGGCCAGGCGGGCATAAATGCCGGTGAGCGCACGCCGGTAGGGCTCGTCTTGGCGATGCAGGTTGGTGTCGGGCGAGCGATTTGCCAGTGCTGCCATGTCCTCAGACCGCTCCACCAACATCGTCGACATGGACAACTCTGCGCCGAGGTGGTGCACTTCAGTCAGATAGTGGCGCAAGGCCACTTCCGCCTGGCGCCTGAGCGCATACGCCAAAGTGCCTGCGTTCACGAACGGGTTGCCATCGCGGTCGCCCCCAATCCAATGGCCCATGCGCAAAAAACTATGCACCGGCGAGCCGCCCAGGCGATCTTCCAACTCAGCATAGAGTTTGGGGATTTCGCGCAGAAACGTGCTGTCGTAATAACTGAGTGCGTTTTCAATTTCATCAGCCACCGTCAACTTGCTGAAACGCAGCAAGCGGGTTTGCCACAGTTGCGCCACTTTCGCACCTAGTTGGGTTTCATTGGCCGCCAAATCACGCACGGCCAACACATCTTTAGCGCCTCTGGCAGCCGCCAAACGTGCGCGTAGTTCATCACGCAAGGTCAATAGCTTCGCAATATCGCGCTCCGCATCCAGAATGCTTTTGCGTTGGACCTCGGTAGGGTGCGCCGTGAGCACCGGCGACAAATGCGCTTCTGCCAGGCAACTGACGATGGTTTCCGGCGCAATACGCGCCGATTTGCAGCGCGACAGCGCAATTTCGATGCTGCCTTCCTGTGAATCCCCAGCCCGCTCATGCACATCACGCCTGCGGATATGGTGGCGATCTTCCGCCAGATTGGCCAAATGGCTGAAATAGGTGAACGCACGGATCACGCTGACCGCCTCGTCACCGCTCAATCCCTTGAGCAGTTTTTTCATTTGCCGATCCGCGTTGGCATCGGCATCCCGGCGAAAACTGACCGACAAAACGCGGACACGTTCGATCAGGGCGAAGGTGGAGCCCCCCTCCTGCTCGCGGATCACATCGCCCAGCAGACGCCCGAGCAGGCGGATGTCTTCGATCAAGGGTGTTTCATTGGCCTGGGAGGCGTTTTTTTTTGCCATGGGCCATGCTAGCATTCGCGACCCTCCCAAACCAGTTGCTGGATTACCAACCGGTTACAGACTTTGGGCTTTTGGCGACCCTTTTGATTGCCTTTTTCCTGAATTCCAACTTGAAAACTCCCCCGCCAAACGCTGATCGATCCAATGGCCCGTGGGTGATCGCCACCCGCGAGAGCCGGCTTGCCCTGTGGCAGGCTGAACATGTCAAGGCTATGCTGGAACGCGGTGGCCGCGAGGTCATCTTGTTGGGCATGACAACCAAAGGTGACCAAATTCTGGATCGCAGCCTCAGCAAAGTGGGCGGCAAGGGTCTGTTTGTCAAAGAACTCGAAGCGGCGCTTGAGGAAGGCCGTGCCGACCTGGCTGTGCATTCACTCAAGGATATGCCGATGGATTTGCCGCCAGGCTTCAGCCTGGCCTGTGTGATGCAGCGCGAAGATCCGCGCGACGCGTTTGTCTCACCCAACTTCGCTTCGTTCGCCGATTTGCCGCCAGGCGCTTCGGTGGGAACATCGAGTTTGCGTCGCGCCGTGCTGCTGCGTGCGCTGCGGCCCGATCTGACGATTGAGCCCTTGCGCGGCAACCTGGACACCCGTCTGCGCAAACTCGATGCAGGGCATTACGCCGCCATCGTCTTGGCGGCGGCAGGACTCAAGCGTCTGGGTTTGGCGCACAGAATCGCCTGTTACTTTGAGCCTGATGAAATGCTGCCGGCAGCGGGCCAGGGCGCATTGGGCATTGAAATCAGGGCAGATCGGCAGGATTTGGTGGAAGCGCTTCAACCACTTAACCACATGGACACCTGGCTTGCCGTCACCGCCGAGCGTGCCGTGAGTCGGGCTCTGGGGGGCAGTTGTTCGATGCCGTTGGCGGCGCACGCCGTTTGGAGCGGGAATTTGTTGCGGTTGCGGGCGGCTTGGGGCCATACCGAAGAACCCGGCGGGCCACATGTCGAAAGGCGAGCTTTGGTTCGAAGTGAGCAAACTGCCCCAGCAGCGGATGAAACACAAGCCCGCCAGTTGGGCGAGCGCGTTGGCGGCCAATTGATGGCCGCCGGGGCCATACGGGCAGACAAGGCGGGCTGATGCGTGTCGTTCTCACGCGCCCGGCGGAAGACGCAAACGAATGGGAAAAGGGTTTGCGGGCGGCAGGACATGAAGTACTGCTGCTGCCCTTGATCACCATTGGCCCGGCCCCGGATCCTTCTGGGCTTGAAAGGCGTTGGGCGCAGTTGGGCGATTTCGACGCAGTGATGTTTGTCAGTGCCAACGCGGTTACGCATTTTTTTGCTGCCCGGCGCGTTTTTGACAACCCCGAAGTATGGCTGCCGTGGCGCCACCTTCGCCTTTGGACGACTGGCCCCGGCACCACCCGGGCGCTGCTCGCGCACGCTGTGCCATTGCAACAGATCGACATGCCACCCGCCGACGCCCCTACGTTTGATTCGGAAGCGCTTTGGCAACAAGTTCAAGGCCAAATTGGAGGCGCCGCTCGCGTGTTAATTGTTCGAGGAATCAGTGCGACTGAGGTGGAATCGCCAAGCCAAGGCTCGGGACGCGACTGGCTGGCGGATCGGATTCGTGAAGTTGGGGCCCATGTAGAGTTCTGCGTGGCTTATCAGCGATCCGTGCCATTTTTGAACGAAAGCCGACGCTTGGCTGTGCAGTTGTGGGTAAATGACGGCGCCGTATGGTTGTTTAGCAGCAGTGAGGCCATTGCCAACCTGCTCAAAGGCGCACCCGGCATCGACTGGCAAAAGGCGAGCGCGCTGTGTACACATGCGCGCATCGCCAAAACCGCTCGCGCCAGCGGATTTGGTGTTGTGCAGGAGTCACGGCCCACTCTGGCCGATGTAGTGGCGTCGATAGAATCCATGGGATGAGTGACGACACTGCGCTAGCCAGCTCCGCCAAGGGCGGCGGGTCGGCAATTGTTCCGCCTGACGGGAGTGGCGCTGCGCAGGTGCCGCGCGCGGCAATGCTGCTGCTGGCTGGCGTCGCGTTGCTGGCGCTGGTGGCCAGTGGCTTGCTGTGGCAACGCCTTGGCAATATCCAGGAGCAACTGGCGCGCCAATCTTCTGAGAGCGCCGTTCAGGCCATTGAAGCGCGAAGCCTTGCCAAACAGGCCAGCGATCAGTCGCGCGAGACCGCAGCGCGGTTGGCTATGGCGGAAGCCAGGCTTTCAGAGGCGACGCTGCAACGCGCCCAGCTTGAAGAACTGATGCAAAGCCTGTCGCGTTCACGCGATGAAAATCTTGTGGTTGACATTGAGTCAGCGGTGCGTCTGGCCGTGCAGCAGGCCCAGTTGACGGGCAGCGTTGAGCCCTTGCTGGCGGCCCTGAAAACTGCCGACCAGCGCGTACAGCGGGCCGCTCAGCCGCGCTTGGCCAATTTGCAACGTGCAATTTCAAAAGATTTGGGACGGATCCAGTCAACCACCCTGAGCGATACACCCGGACTTCTGGTCAAGCTCGATGAACTGGTGCGTATGGCGGACGACGCCCCGCTGGCCAACTCTGTCGGACCGATGGCATCGCGCACCCATGAGTTCGCCCGAGGCACACCCGATGACGACGGCGTCGGGCTCGCTTGGTGGCAAAAGCCGTGGCAGATCGTGAAGCGCGAGGCGCGCAGCTTGCTTCGCATCAGCCGCATTGAGCAACCCGAATCGGCATTGTTGTCGCCCGAGCAGTCGTTCTTTGTTCGCGAAAACATCAAGCTGAAATTGCTCAATGCGCGCCTGGGCCTGCTGGCGCGACAGCTTGAATCGGCACGGGCGGATGTGGGCGCAGCGTCCATGGCCTTGAACAAGTATTACGACCCCGCCTCCCGCAAGACCCAAAACGCCGCCACCCTGCTGCAGCAAGTGCAAGCCCAGATGCGGACACTTGAACTTCCACGGGTAGACGAGACGCTGGCCGCGTTGGCGACGGCTGCGGCTGGCCGGTAGGCGACAAGGCCATGCGCACGGCACTCGCTGTCCTCATGTTGTTCTCGGTCGCGGTGGCGGTCGCCCTTCTGGTTGGCAACAACCAGGGCATGGTCACACTTTTTTGGCCACCTCACCGCGTTGATCTTTCTGTAAACTTGCTGCTGCTGCTTCTGCTGGCCGTGTTTGTCACCTTTCACGTGGCGCTACGGGCTCTGTCGGCACTGTTTGCGCTGCCACAACAAGCCATGCGCTGGCGCATGCAACAGCGTGAAAGGGCCTTGTTTACGGCTTTGCTCGATACCTTGCTTCACTTGATTGCGGGGCGTTTCATCCGTGCCCGCAAGTCGGCCCTGACTGCGCTGGCACAAGAGGAAGTCTTGGCGGAATCTGCCAATGCGCTGGTGGACGGTGGCCGCTTGAAATCGATGGCCCATTTGTTGGCCGCAGAGAGTGCCCATTCCTTACTCGACAAAGAGGGGCGAGCCTTGCATTTCCAGCAAGCGTTGCAGGTTTCCGGGCAGCGCGATGCTGTTGAAGTGCGCGAAGGTGTGCAATTGCGGGCAGCGCGTTGGGCCATGGACGACCGTGACGCAACGACCGCCCTGAAGTGGCTTGATGAGATGCCGCAGGGCGCGTCTCGCCGCACCGCGGCCTTGCGCCTGCGCCTGAAGGCCGCGCGCATGGCCGGCCAAACGGCAAACGCTTTGGAAACTGCCCGTTTGCTGGCCAAACACCGCGCCTTTTCCGATGCCGTCGGCGCCAGCATCGTGCGTGGACTGACACAGGAACTGATTGCCAATTCCCGCGACCCGGCCCAGTTGCTCAAGGTCTGGCAAGAAATTGATGTCAAAGAGCGCGCAGATGTTGAAATTGCGGTTTATGCGGTGCACCATTTGTTGTCTTTGCGTGGCGACGCGGCTTTGTCCCGGCAGTGGCTGTTGCCGGTCTGGGAGAAAATGGTGGAAGACCCGGCCGTGATGGCGCAAGCACACCGGATTGCCATCATCGAATGTATTGAACAGGGCTTTGCAGCCCCGAATTCAGGCCCCGACGCCGCATGGTTGCAGCGTATTGAGTCTGCCCAATTTCGCCACCCTGGCGACCCCATGCTTCAATACGCAGCGGGTATTGCCTGCAAACACCTGCAGCTATGGGGCAAGGCGCAGCAACTGCTGAATCACAGTTTGCCGAAGTTGCGGGGCGGCCGCTTGGAACGCAGCGCCTGGATGGCGCTGGCGTCCCTTGCCGAACAGCGAGGCGACAACGCTGTCGCGACGCAATATTGGCGCACCGCCGCGACGATTACGTCTGCAATGCCTGAGGCGAGGTTTCCTCAAACGGCAGCTTGAGGTCGCGCAGGTCGCGCTTGGTCTCGACCAGAACCAAAGGGCCGGTGTCGATTTGCACAGGCGCGGGGCGCTCGCGGGGCACTCGGATCAGCTTGGCTTCCGCTGCAATGGCAGCTTGGACCGCAGCGATTTTTGCGGGATCAGAGTTGACCCAGGCCAATCCCGAACCCTGTGCGACTTGAATCAAATCAACGACAGGCAGGCTAAAGCCCTGCACTTTCGGTAAACCGCCGACTTTGGATTGCATGTCAGCAGACGCCGCTGCAACCACGCTTGGCGCGGGCGCTACGGCCAGGGGCGTTACCGGCGCTTGGGCGGCCGGTGCCATTTCGGGCATTTGGCGGGGTGGTGACGTCGATTCAGTTGCGGCTGGCTGCCGCGCAGCGGTGGCCGGCGCGGGAGCCGATTCCTGTTCAGAGCCACTGGCGGCAAATCCATCCAAGGCCTGTTGGGCGTCTCTGGGCTGGCGGTCTCGTGGCCCACCCCGTTCGCCACGGTCATTTCGTTCACCACGTGGACTGCGCTCGCGTCCATAACGGTCGCGTGAGCGTTTTTCGCGGTTTTGGGTGGCGTCAACACTGCCGTCTGCGGCCAATGCAGCATCGCCATTGACACCAGACAAGGCGTTGACTTCACCTGCCGCCTCGGTGGATTCCGCTGCGCGCACTTCGCGCGCAGGACGGCCGTCGTTGCGCGATCCCTCACGGGCGCCTTCACCGCCGTCTTCGGTTCTGGGACTGCGCTCCATATTGCGGTTGCGTTCGCCCTGACGGCCGCGTTCACCGTTGCGGCCACCACGATCACCCCTGTCGCCACGGTCTGCATTGGGGCGTTCTGATGGATTGCGTTCACCATTTGCACGTTCACCATTGCGCTGCTCTCGTTGGGCATCAGCGGGTTGGCGTGATTCGACGTGGGCCAGGCTGTTGGGCTCCGTCGGATGGCCAACGCTACCATCCGGACCATCCATCCTGCTGCTGGACGCGCCAGGAGCTTGCGGGCGCTCGCCACGCTCGCCGCCACGGCCACCGCGTCCGCCGCGACCACCTCGGCCGCCTCGGTTTCCTTCTCCACGGCCTTCACGGTTCTCTGGGCGACTGCCGTCGCGGCGAGCGGTATCGCGCCCGCCACGTGTGTCGGGCTTTTTGTCAACCTCAGCTGCTGCTTTCGTAGCATTGCCGGGCTGGGTTGTTGAGGCGGGCTCGTTGCCGGGAGAAGCCCCGAACAGGCCTTTGATCCAACCAAAGAAACCTTTTTCTGCGGGCGGAGGTGCGGCAACAGGCGCTGCCACTGGCGAAGGCTTGGGCGCAGCGGCCACGGGTGCAGCGTGTACTTTTACCGGCTGCGGCGCAGCCACGGGCGCGGGCGCGTCTGGCAACACCCCTTTGATGATCGGCGTCTGTTTGTTGGTAGGCTCCTGCGAGCGGCGCGTGACCGATGTCGGGTCTTCAATCTCTTCGGCCATTTTGTAGCTGGCTTCGATGTTGTCCAGGCGCGGGTCGTCGTGTTTCAAGCGCTCCAGCTTGTAGTTGGGCGTCTCCAACGTCTTGTTGGGCACCATCAGCACGTTGATGCGCTGTTTCAATTCGATTTTGGCGATCTCGGTGCGTTTTTCATTCAACAGGAACGAGGCTACTTCCACTGGAACCTGGCACAGCACAGAGGCCGTGTTGTCCTTCAGGGACTCTTCCTGAATGATGCGCAAAATCTGCAGCGCAGAGCTTTCCGTGTCGCGGATGTGGCCGGAGCCGCCGCAACGCGGGCAGGGGATGGAAGCGCCTTCCGACAGGGCGGGGCGCAGGCGTTGGCGGCTCATTTCCATCAGGCCGAATTTGCTGATGGTGCCGAATTGCACGCGCGCGCGGTCCTGGCGAAGCGCGTCGCGCAGGCGGTTTTCCACGTCGCGGCGGTTGCGGCTTTCTTCCATGTCGATGAAGTCGATGACGATCAGGCCGCCCAGGTCGCGCAGGCGCATCTGGCGGGCCACTTCTTCGGCGGCTTCCAGGTTGGTTCGGGTGGCAGTCTCTTCGATGTCGCCACCGCGGATGGAGCGGGCCGAATTGACGTCCACGCTAACCAGCGCTTCTGTGTGGTCAATCACGATGGCACCGCCGCTGGGCAATTGCACCGTGCGGGCGTAGGCCGATTCAATCTGGTGTTCGATCTGGAAGCGGCTGAACAGCGGCGCGTCATCGCGGTAACGCTTCACACGCGCTGCGTGTTCGGGCATCACATGCGCCATGAACTGCTGCGCCTGGTCGTACACGTCGTCGGTATCGATCAGGATGTCGCCAATGTCGTGGTTGAAATAGTCGCGGATCGCGCGGATCACCAGACTCGATTCCTGGTAGATCAGGAACGCGCCCTTGGCGCCTTTGGAGGCGCCGTCGATGGCCGTCCACAGCTTGAGCAGGTAGTTCAGGTCCCATTGCAACTCGGGCGCCGTGCGGCCAATGCCGGCCGTGCGCGCGATGATGCTCATGCCGTTGGGGTATTCAAGCTGGTCCAGCGCTTCCTTGAGGTCAGCGCGGTCTTCGCCTTCGATGCGGCGGCTGACACCGCCACCGCGCGGGTTGTTGGGCATCAATACGACGTAGCGGCCCGCCAGCGATACAAAGGTGGTCAGCGCCGCGCCCTTGTTGCCGCGTTCTTCTTTCTCCACCTGGACCAGCATCTCCTGGCCTTCGCGGATGGCGTCCTGGATGCGCGCCTGGCTGACGGAGACGCCTTGCTGGAAATATTGCTTCGAAATTTCCTTGAACGGCAGGAAGCCGTGGCGGTCTTCGCCATAGTCGACAAAACAGGCCTCAAGCGACGGTTCGACGCGTGTCACCACGGCTTTGTAAATATTGCCCTTGCGCTGTTCGCGCCCTTCGATTTCGATTTCGTAGTCGAGCAGTTTTTGCCCGTCCACAATGGCCAGACGGCGTTCTTCAGCCTGCGTGGCGTTGATCAGCATGCGTTTCATGCGGTTCTCCTTCTTCGTTCATCCAAACTGCGCCTCAGGGCGCAGCAATACGGCCCATAACGGGCCACGGATGCCAGACTAACGCTTTGAAAGAGGAGGAAAAAGCCGGGGGCCTGCGACTCAGAGAACGAGTTGCAAGTCAGGCGCGTGGAGAAGAGCGAGGGGATGCGTTTGTTGAAGTGCTATAATAAAAATAGCTGATTGGGCCTTAAAAACAAGGCCTGGAGCATGACTGTCGCCCCTAAGCAAGGCGAATACGCCCCACCGGCAGCTTTCAATCAATCTCAAAATCAAAAACATCTCGCTTCATTCCGTTCACAGACAAACATCTGCAAACTTTGTATTCCGTGTCAATTTTTCAAAACGTCGGTTTGACCGGTTGACCCTTGGGCCACCGCAGGCTTTGGCCTGTGGTCTGCGCGCGCTTCAACTGGGGGCATCGACTTGTGCCAGCGTGGCTGTGGGCGGCGGTGGACTAAACTCCATGTCTCCCCCGACCTGATGGGCTGTTGACTCAACTTCCCGTCAAATCAACTACTTACAGCAGAACGCTAGTGCAACACATTATAGAGGCCATTCGACCAGCCGAGGGCCGTGAACCCGCCCTAGTTGCAGGGCCTGCGGCGTCGATGCTTCGGGTGGATGAAAACTCGGCGGGGCAGCGCCTCGACAATTTCCTGCTGCGCGAGCTCAAAGGGGTGCCCAAAACCCATGTGTACCGAATCATCCGAAGTGGCGAAGTTCGCGTGAACAAAGGCCGGGCACAGGCCGATACCCGGGTTGAAATCGGGGATTTGATCCGCGTGCCGCCAATCCGGATTTCCGAACGTGTGGCTGAAAAAGCGGCGGACTTGGCGAATTTCCCTGCCCCTGCCCCTGCCCGGCAATTTCCAGTGCTTTTTGAAGACGAACACTTGATCGCCCTTGACAAACCTGCCGGTGTGGCAGTACACGGCGGCAGCGGTGTGAGTTTTGGCGTCATTGAGCAACTGCGCCGTGCGCGCCCACAGACCAAATTTCTGGAACTGGTGCATCGGCTGGACAGAGAAACTTCCGGCATTTTGCTGGTGGCCAAAAAGCGCTCCGCCTTAACCCGCCTTCAAGACCAGTTTCGTGATCGGGAGACCGGCAAAACCTACTTGGCGCTGGTGGCGGGCCATTGGCCCGCCAACAAGAAGGTGCTTGACAAACCGCTGTTGAAGTATTTGTTGCCGTTCAAAGACGGCAAAGAGGGTGAGCGCCGCGTCAAAATTGCCAGCAAAGACGACCCGGAGGGCATGAAATCGGTCACGCTGGTCAAAGTGGGCAAACACCTTCTTCAACCCCATGGCGAGTTCACGCTGCTTGAAGTCACCATCAAAACCGGGCGCACGCATCAAATCCGCGTGCACTTGGCCAGCGAAGGCTTTCCAATTGCCGGGGATGACAAATACGGCGACTTCGAGCGAAACAAGGCCTTGCAAAAGCTGGGGTTGAAGCGCATGTATTTGCATGCGTGGCGGTTACAGTTCAAACACCCCGCCACTGATGAGAGCCTTGAATTGCTGGCCGCATTGCCAGCTGACCTTGCCACCTTTGTCCCCGCTTTTGCCCCCGAACCCTTCTGATTCATGACTTCCAGTTCCCCTGCGGCATCGGCCGAACCCAGGATTGCCCGCAACTTCGACCTCATCGCTTTCGACTGGGATGGCACCTTGTTTGACTCTACGGCCATCATCACCCGGTGCATCCAGGAGGCGGTGCGGGACGTGGGCGGCCAGGTGCCGACCGACGAGGCGGCTTCTTATGTGATTGGCATGGCGCTTTTGCCTGCGCTGGCACATGCGGCGCCGGATGTGCCCAAAGAAAAATACCCGGAGTTGGGCGCCCGTTATCGCCACCACTACATCGCCCACCAAAACGACATCAGCTTGTTCGCGGGTGTTTTGGGTTTGCTGGGGGAACTTAAAACACGCCAACATTGGCTGGCCGTGGCCACTGGCAAGAGCCGCAAAGGGCTGGACGACGCGCTGCAGGCGGTTGACCTGCGCGGCGTGTTTGACGCCTCACGCACGGCAGACGAAACCCGGGGCAAGCCGCACCCGTTGATGCTCCATGAACTGATGGCGCATTTTGGCGTGGCTCCCGATCGCACCTTGATGATTGGCGATACCACGCATGACCTGCAAATGGCGCTGAACGCCGGTTGCGCGAGCATCGGCGTGAGTTACGGCGCGCACGCGCACGAGGCGTTTGACGCTTTGAAGCCGCGTTTTGTCGCCCACACGGTGCAAGAATTGCGTGGGTGGCTGGTGCAACATGGCTGACAACCCAGACGCAGGCATGCCAAGCAATGCGGACACGCTTCAAAACGCCAAAGAAGCAGCCATTGCCCTGTGCAATTCAGACCAGTTGCAGGACAGCGGCGAGGCCGTGCCTTTTGATGTGAGCTACCAAGGCCAGACTTGCCGCGCCTTTGCAGTGCGGTTTGAAGGCCAATCCCATGCCTACTTGAACCGCTGCGCCCATGTGGCCATGGAAATGGACTTCCAGCCCAACCAATTTTTTGACAGCAGCGGCCAGTGGTTGATATGTGCCACCCATGGCGCCGTGTATGACCCGGCCTCTGGGGCCTGTGTGGGCGGGCCGTGTCGCGGCGGTTTGGTCAAAATAGAGACCCAAGAGCAGCAGGGCGTGGTGCATTGGCATCCCACCTGGCACCTCAAACCGGTCGAATTTTAGAAAGCAACTTATGAATGAACCCGAAGACAACCGACCGCAACCCGCGCCGCCGCCTTCCCCTTGGGCGAGCCCTTCAACAAACCCGGCAAATGCTGCACCCGATGACAACCTGGCATCAGAAAACAAACCTGCACCCACGATGAAACCAAACCCCGGATCGAGTCCCACGCAAACTCCGGGCTGGGAGCGTGCGGTGCTGGAGAAGTTGGCATTTGCCTCCTTGGCCGAGCAAAAGTCCCGCCGCCGCTGGCGCAGTTTTGTGTGGCTGGCCTGGTTGGCCTTTTTTGGTTTGGTGTTTTGGACTTTCTCTGGAAAGGGCGCGGGTGCCAAAGACGTCACCCTGCCGCATACCGCTGTGGTGGAAATCAAAGGTGAAATTGCCTCTGGCAGCGAAGCCAGCGCCGACTTGATCGTCGGCGCGATGCGTGCCGCCTTTGAAGACGCCAGCGCGCAGGCGGTGGTGCTCTTGATCAATTCCCCCGGCGGCAGCCCGGTGCAGGCCGGCATCATCAATGACGAGATCATCCGGCTCAAAGCCAAACATAAAAAACCCATCTACGCCGTGGTCGAAGAAACCTGCGCGTCGGCGGCATATTACATTGCGGCGGGTGTCGACAAAATCTATGTCGACAAAGCCAGCATCGTCGGCTCCATCGGCGTGTTGATGGATGGTTTTGGCTTCACCGGCGTGATGGACAAAGTCGGCGTTGAGCGCCGCTTGATGACGGCGGGTGAAAACAAGGGCTTTTTGGACCCTTTCAGCCCGCAGACCGACAAACAGCGCGCCTTTGCGCAGACCATGCTCGACCAAATCCACAAGCAGTTTATCGACGTGGTCAAAGCCGGGCGCGGCAAACGCCTGAAAGAAACACCCGAAATGTTCAGCGGCCTGTTCTGGAGCGGCCAGCAAGCGATTGAACTCGGCCTGGCCGACCAGCTCGGCAGCCTGGACTATGTCGCGCGCGAGGTGATCAAAGCCGAGGAGATCATCGACTACACCCGCCGTGAAAACGTCGCCGAGCGCCTGGTGAAACGTTTTGGCGCGTCCATCGGGGAAGGCGGCGCGCGAGCGCTCAGGGTGCTTGGCGCAGTGCCTGCGTTGCGTTGATTTTCTGGGGTGTCGCTGGCGGCTGGTTTGCCCGCATCTTGCGGACTTCCTGATTCGCCACAACTGCCTGCGTTTGCGCGTCCAGCGCCGTTTGCAGGAATTCGATCAAAGCGCGGTTGCGGGCCAGGCGCATGCGCTCGGGGGGTGAAACCGCAGTGATTTGAGTTCCGAATTTGGTTTGCGGCGTCCACTTCCCAAGCACGGGCTTGAGGTCGCCCCTGGCCATCTGCCCGTTGCATACATACGAAGGCAAGAGCGCGAGCCCCAGACCTGCAACGGCCGCGGTGACGACTGATTCAGGGTTGTTGGCGTGGTAACGGCTGCGCACAAACACCTCGGTCTGCCCATTGGCGCAGGCCAGCACCCAGGCGTCGTCCGCCTGCTCGCGCCAGTAACACATGCATGGATGTTTTGCCAGATCCTGCGGTTGACGCGGCGTGCCCCAGCGTCTCAGGTATTGCGGCGAGGCTACGATCACCCATTGCACGGCAGCCACCGGCACGGTACCCAGTGCCCGCGCTGAGCTGGATGACCAGCGCAACGCGATGTCAACACCTTCGTGCGCCAGATCCATCATGCGATCCGTCAGCTGCAGTTCGATCTCAACGAACGTGTGCCGTCGCAAAAATTCTGGCAAACATCTAGCCAGCACGTTTTGCCCCCAGGACACCGGCGCGGTCAGACGGATCTGGCCTTTGAGCTTTCCGCTGCTTGCCGCGTTCAAATCGCGCACCTGCTCCATCGATGCTCTTGAATCGTCAACCGAGCGCCGCGCATAGTCCAGATACAGCTCGCCTGCAGGCGTCAAGGCGATCTTGCGGGTGCTGCGGCTGAAGAGTGTTGCGCCCAGCGCAGATTCCAGGTGCGCGACGCGTTTGCTGACAACACTTTTGCCGACGCGCATCTGCGAGGCGGCTTTGCTGACGCTGAGTTCGTTGGCGACCTGAACAAAGGAGGCCAGCATATTGATGGAAATATCCGCTGCAAGAGTCATTGTTTCCCTTCTGGCAACAATTGATTCCCAATTTAGCAGCGTAAATCCACCGCGTCAAGCCTTGTAGTGCGACGTCGAATGGGTTAACTTACCAGTAGCGCAGGAAATGCAGTTGGGTCGGACTGCCCGGCCTGCCAACGCCACGTAAATTCAATCATTGCTTACAAAACGGAGACAAACCATGGAAATTCATGCAGACCCAATTACCGTCAACTGCCGCAAGGTGCTGGCTGGAATGGACTTGATTGGCGCGCCCTTTGAGCTGGTGTATGTGGACTATTTCAAAGGGCATCAGAAGGAAATGCCCTACATCGGTGTGAACCCCAATGCCGCCTTGCCGGCCCTGCGTGACGGCGACTTCACCCTGTGGGAATCCAACGCCATACTGCAGTATGCAGCAGATAAAGTTGGCAATGCCAAAGCTTATCCAACCGACCTGCGGGTGCGGGCCGACATCAACCGCTGGCTTCTATGGGAATCGTCCGCCTGGTTTCCGGCCTGTTATTTTTACCTGGTCGAGAATTGCGTGAAACCCCTGCTCGGCGGCGTAACAGACACCGCTGCCGTGGCTGCGCATCATGCCCACTTCCACAAACTTGCAGATATTCTTGACGCGCGGCTGGCCAAACACACCTGGGTTGCCGGCACAGCGCAAGCCACCATCGCGGATATCGCCCTAGCTGCGCCCATGCACCTGCGCGGCTGGCAACAATTGCCGCTTGCGCAGCATCCCAACGTTCACCGCTGGATGGTGGAATCTGTGGAGAAACTCCCGTGCTGGGAAAAAACCTGGGTAGGCGAAGGCTTCAAAACACAACGTGAGGTGGCATGACGCCTGCATCCCCAAAGTCCCCAGGCGCGGCGAATCTCCCAAACGTACTCCCAAGCGTACGCGCGACGCTGAATTATTCGCTCGACAACGGCATCCCGCCGGACTACTACTTTTACGAACCCGACTCGTCTGTCAAGATCAATCCACCGGGCACCGATCTGCATGAAGTGGATATTCATGACGCTTGGGGCGTCAAAGCTGATCTCAGCGCCGACATCCAGGGCTTTGAACACCACGGGTTCGATCCGTCGTTCAATGCCTTTGACGACGAAGAAGCGGTCAAAGCGGCGTTTTACGACCAGGTCATTGACTATGTAAAACACAATACCGGCGCAAAGCGGGTGGTCGTGTTCGACCACACCATCCGCAAACGTCTGCCCGCCGACCTGAGCGCGCAAACCACAGTGCAACGCCCAGCCGTGTTGCTGGTGCACAGTGACTACACCGTCGTCAGCGGCCCGCAGCGCGTGCATGACATCCTGCCCCTGGAAGCGGCAGCGCTGCTGCGTCGCCGTGTGGCGTTTTACAACGTCTGGAAACCCCTGTTTCGTCCCGTCGAAGAGCTGCCGCTGGCCATGTGTGATGCCAGCACCCACGCGGCGGATGACATGTTGCGCATGGACTTGAAATACCGTGAACGAACTGGCGAGATCTATGTGATGCGCCACTCGCCAAACCACCGCTGGTATTACTTCTCCAACATGCAACCCGACCAGGCTTTGCTGCTCAAAACCTACGATTCCGAGACCGACGGACGCGCGCGATTCATGGGGCACACCGCTTTTGAAGACCCGACCACACCACCGAATGCGCAAAAACGCGAAAGCATCGAAGTGCGCACAATGGCCTTTTTCTGACCGCCTGGCCTTTAGGGGCCGATGGCAAAAACGGCAGGTAGACGATTGTCAAGAACCACGCCAGACTGTCGCCAGTCTTTCACGATGGCTGACTGGTTGAATTGCGACGCCAGTGTCAGGCCCGCGCTCACTGCCAGCCGGGTGGCAGGTTGCAAGGATTGCAGCAAGGCCTGCAACAGCGCAGCATTGCGGTAGGGGGTTTCGATGAACAACTGGGTTTGCCCGGATTTGAGCGCGAACCCTTCGAGCTCGCGGATGCGCTGGTTGCGCTGCGCTCTGTCTGACGGCAAATAACCGACAAAGGCGAAATTTTGGCCATTGAGGCCGCTGGCAGCCAGGGCCAGCAACAGCGACACCGGCCCCACCAGCGGCACCACGGTAATGCCCAGAACATGCGCGGCCCGCACCACGGAGGAGCCCGGGTCGGCCACAGCCGGCATGCCGGCTTCTGACACCAGCCCGATGTCAAAACCCTTCAGCGCGGGTGCCAACAATGGCCGGGCGTCAAACGCCCCCGTGTGGTCGCCCTTTTTGTGAACGACGTGCGGAAGCTCCTGAATCTGTAGCTGCTGCAACGGCGTTGCCAAGGGCTGGAGCTCGTTCACGCGTTTCAGGTAAGAGCGCGTGGACTTGGCGTTTTCGCTGATCCAGTGCGACAGGCGGGCAGCGGTTTGAATCGTCTGAAGGGGCAGCACTTCCGTCAACGGCGACTGAACGTCACAGCCAAAATCCAACGATGCCGGAACTAAAAACAGCGTTCCCCGGGTTGATGCCGGCTTGTCCGCGCTCATAGGACTTCGACACCCGCCGCGCGCAGCATCCGGCAGGTGCGGATCAAGGGCAGCCCGACCAGCGCGGTCGGGTCGTCGCTGTCAATCGATTCGAGCAAGGCGATGCCCAAACCTTCGCTTTTAGCGCTGCCCGCGCAATCGTAGGGCGTCTCGGCCAGCAAGTAGGCTTCAATTTCGGCGTCGGTGAGTGCCCGAAACACCACTTTTACATCGGCCAGGCCCGTTTGTTCAAATCCACTGGCGAGGCAAGTCACCGCGAGCGCCGTCTGAAACACCACGGTTCTGCCGCGCATCTGGCGCAATTGGGCGGTGGCGCGTGCGTGGGTGCCCGGTTTTCCGACGGGTTCTCCGTTCAGATCGGCCACCTGGTCAGAGCCGATGACCACAGCCTCTGGGAACTTGGCCGACACCGCGCGGGCTTTGGCCAACGCCAGGCGCAGCGCCAGGTCGCGTGGCGCTTCACCAGGCTGCGGCGTTTCGTCCACCAGGGGCGCGACGACGTCGAAGGGCACACGAAGGCGCTGAAGCAGCTCGTGCCGATAACGCGAGGTGGAGCCGAGAATGAGCTGGCGTTGCGCGGGAGGTGCTGGCCGATGGGCCGAGGGTTGATCTGCCATACATCGATTGTCTTACACTGAAGTCATGAAACACGAACCCGCTCCCCATCGCCTCGATGTGAGGGCCATGGCGCTGTCTGGGCAGACCAGCAGAGGCCACGAGCCGCTATTGAATTACGAGCGCCTAGTGCAGGACTTGCCAGACCTTCAAGCCGATTCCTTGCTGAATTGGGCCGCAAAGTTCGACACTCGAACCGGCACCAATGGCAAAGACGAACCGTGGCTGAAACTGGACTTGGCCACGGCCTTTCCGATGGTGTGCCAGCGTTGCCTCGCCCCCGTGGAGATCAACGTGGCGATTGCGCGCGAATTCCGCTTTGTCGCTTCAGAGGCCCTTGCCGAAGAACAAGACGATGACTGCGAAGAAGACCTGCTCGTGTTGGCGCGTGAATTCGACTTGGCGGCCTTGATTGAAGACGAACTGGTGATGGCTTTGCCGCTGATTCCACGCCATGAGACCTGCCCAGTGCTGATGCCGATGTCTGCGACGGATCCGGATTTTGAGGCGTCTGAGCACAACAAACCCAACCCCTTTGCGGCGCTTTCAGGTTTGTTGAAAACCAAGACTTGATTTAATTGACATACAAGGCAATTTTGAGTCCAAGCTGCCAGGCTCTGTTTTGGAGCTTTCAAAACAGTAATTAACATGAGTGGTGGGGTATCCTGTTAGCTCCATGGAATCAAATTTCCTCTATTTCCTCTGTTTTGACGATGTCATCGTAAGTCACCGGCAACGTCAGGACGGCTTGC